>NZ_CP133781.1:2270000-2603333 GCF_034350045.1 Pseudomonas sp. CCI4.2
GTTTTGGTCGAAACGCTCACCGCTGGCAGTGCGTTTACCTTGATGCTTGGCACCGTAAAACGAAGCGCTACCGGTTTCGTTGTAACCACGGGGATTGATGTCATGGCTGGCACAACCGGCCAGCACACTCAGTAATGCGCACGCGCTGAAGAGCCGCCACATGGTTTGGTCCTTCAATGTTTGTCGGCTTGGATTAACCCAACACTTCTGTGGGACCGAGTTCATTCGGGAAGCGGACAACGCGGTGTATTTGAGTGACCGCGGTGCTGCATTCGCGAATGAATTCGGTCCCACACCTGCATAGGATGAGACCCCGAATCCGGGGTTACCCCTCCAGTTTGTTTTTCAGCAGTTCATTCACCTGTTGCGGGTTGGCTTTGCCTTTGGACGCTTTCATGGCCTGGCCGACGAAGAAGCCGAACATCTTGCCGCGTTTGGCTTCGTCTGCTGCACGGTAATCCAGGACTTGTTGGGCGTTGACCGCCAGCATTTCGTCGAGCATGGACTCGATGGCGCCGCTGTCGGTGACTTGTTTCAGGCCGCGTTGCTCAATGACTTCATCAGCGCTGCCTTCGCCATTGGCCATGCCTTCAAACACCATCTTCGCGATCTTGCCGGAGATGGTGTTGTCGGTAATGCGCAGCAGCATGCCGCCCAATTGCTCGGCGCTGACCGGTGATTGGTCAATTTCCACGGCCAGTTTGTTCAGCAAGCTGCCCAGTTCGACCATGACCCAGTTGGCGGCCAGTTTGGCGTCGCCACTGATGCTCACGACTTTTTCGAAGTAATCGGCTTGCTCACGGCTCGAAGCCAACACGCTGGCGTCGTAAGCCGATAAGCCAAACTGCGCCTGGAAGCGTTCGCGTTTTTGCGGCGGCAATTCAGGCAGGGTGGCGCGGACTTCATCGAGGAACGAATTCTCGATCACCACCGGCAGCAGGTCTGGGTCCGGGAAGTAACGGTAGTCGTTGGCTTCCTCTTTGCTACGCATGGCGCGGGTTTCGTCTTTGCTTGGGTCGTACAGACGGGTTTGCTGGATGACGCGCCCACCGTCTTCGATCAGCTCGATCTGGCGCCGAACTTCGGTGTTGATGGCTTTCTCGATGAAGCGGAACGAGTTGACGTTCTTGATCTCGCAGCGGGTGCCAAACTCGACTTGCCCAAACGGACGGATCGACACGTTACAGTCGCAACGCAGAGAGCCTTCAGCCATGTTGCCGTCGCAAATGTCCAGGTAACGAACCAGTGCGTGCATGGCTTTGACGTAAGCCACGGCTTCTTTGGCGGAACGCATGTCGGGTTCGGAAACGATTTCCAGCAGCGGCGTGCCCGCGCGGTTCAGGTCAATCCCGGTCATGCCGTTGAAATCTTCATGCAGGCTTTTGCCGGCATCTTCTTCCAAGTGCGCGCGGGTGACGCCGATACGTTTGACCGTGCCGTCTTCCAAGGTGATGTCCAGATGGCCCTTGCCAACAATTGGCAACTCCATTTGGCTGATCTGATAACCCTTTGGCAGATCCGGGTAGAAATAGTTTTTGCGCGCGAACACGTTGTGTTGGCCAATCTCGGCGTCAATCGCCAAGCCCAGCTTGACCGCCATCCGCACCGCTTCCTGGTTGAGCACCGGCAATACGCCAGGCATGCCGAGGTCGACAAGGCTGGCTTGGGTGTTCGGCTCAGAGCCAAACGTGGTGCTGCTGCCGGAGAAAATCTTCGATTGGGTCGAGAGCTGAGTATGAATCTCCAGCCCGATCACAACTTCCCATTGCATGTGTTTTCTCCTTAGAAGCCTGATGGCGTGCGCGTGTGCCAATCGGTCACTTGTTGATACTGGTGAGCGACGTTTAGCAAGCGGCCTTCCTGGAAATACGGGGCCAGCAATTGCACCCCAACGGGCAAGCCTTCAACGAAACCAGCTGGCATGGACAAGCCTGGCAAGCCCGCGAGGTTGGCGGTGATGGTGTAGAAGTCTTCCAGATAGGCAGAAATCGGATCATCGTTCTTGGCGCCGATTTTCCAGGCCGGGTTCGGCGTGGTTGGACCCAGAATCACGTCAACTTCAGTGAACGCGTTCATGAAGTCGTTCTTGATAAGGCGACGAATTTTCTGCGCTTGCAGGTAGTACGCGTCGTAATAACCGGCGGACAGCGCATAGGCGCCGACCAAAATTCGCCGCTGCACTTCTGGGCCGAAGCCTTCTGCCCGAGAACGCTTGTACAGGTCTTCAAGGTTTTTCGGGTCTTCACAACGATGGCCAAAACGCACGCCATCGAAACGTGACAGGTTCGACGAGGCCTCAGCGGGCGCGATCACGTAGTAAGCCGGGATGGCGTGTTGCAGGTTTGGCAGGCTGACTTCCTTGACGACGGCGCCGAGTTTTTCCAGCTCCTTGACGCTTTCAAGCACCAATTCAGCGATGCGTGGGTCAAGACCTGCACCGAAGTATTCTTTTGGAATGCCGATACGCAGCCCTTGTAGCGAGCCGTTGAGGCTGGCGGCGTAATCCGGCACGGGCTCGTCGATGCTGGTGGAGTCCTGCGGATCGAAGCCGGCCATGCCTTGCAGCAGCAGGGCGCAGTCTTCAGCGGTGCGTGCCAATGGACCGGCCTGATCGAGGCTGGAGGCGTACGCGATCATTCCCCAGCGCGACACACGACCGTATGTCGGTTTCAGGCCGGTGAGGTTGGTCAATGCCGCCGGCTGACGAATGGAACCGCCGGTGTCAGTGCCCGTAGCGGCAGGTAGCAGACGAGCGGCTACGGCGGCTGCCGAACCGCCCGACGAGCCGCCGGGAACATGTTCGAGGTTCCACGGGTTTTTAACAGGGCCGTAGTAGCTCGACTCGTTGGCAGAACCCATGGCGAACTCGTCCATGTTGGTCTTGCCCAGCGTCACTGTGCCCGCCGCCGCCAGCTTGGCAACAATGGTTGCGTCGTAGGGTGCTTTGAAGTTGTCAAGCATCTTCGAGCCGCAACTGGTGCGTACGCCCTGTGTGCAGAACAAATCTTTGTGAGCCAAAGGGACACCCAGCAGGGCGCCACTCTCGCCAGCAGCGCGCCGGGCATCAGCCGCGCGCGCCTGGACAGTTGCCAGGTCTTCGGTGAGCGTGATGAAGCTATTGATCTTGGGGTCAAGTTGGGCGATACGCGCCAGCAAAACCTGAGTCAATTCTTCGGAAGAAAACTTTTTTTCGGCGAGTCCGCGGGCGATCTCGGCCAGAGTCAAATGGTGCATTGCAGGCTCTTTCCCTTACTCGATGACTTTCGGAACCAGATAAAGGCCGTTTTCGACCGCTGGTGCGATGGCTTGGTAAGCGTCGCGCTGATTTCGCTCGGTCACGACGTCCGCACGAAGGCGTTGAGAGGCTTCGAGCGGGTGCGCCAGTGGCTCGATACCGCGGGTATCGACGGCTTGCATCTGATCTACCAGCCCGAGAATATTATTAAGTGCATCGGTAGTACGCGGAATATCAGCTTCATTCAGGCCTAATCGAGCCAAATGAGCGATTTTTTCCACGTCGGAGCGATCAAGCGCCATGGGAATCTCCAGTGGAAAGCAGACGGATGGGATCCGTGTGTTAGATTGTGCGAACACTACCGCATTTCTGCGGTCGTATGGCCGCGAACGTCTTAGGTCGTGCTTGGAAAAACAGCCAATTTAACATATTGGCTCCTTGCCCAAAATCCCTGTCGTTGTTAGAGTTTGCCGCACTTTTTTACTCACGCGTTGCCTAGGGTCCTTTTCCCATGTTCAAGAAACTGCGTGGCATGTTCTCAAGCGATCTCTCGATCGACCTGGGCACTGCCAACACCCTTATTTACGTGCGTGAGCGCGGTATCGTACTGAATGAACCGTCGGTTGTGGCTATCCGCACCCACGGGAATCAGAAAAGCGTCGTTGCGGTCGGGATGGAAGCCAAGCGTATGCTCGGCCGGACTCCAGGCAATATCGCGGCCATTCGTCCGATGAAAGACGGCGTTATTGCCGACTTCAGCGTGTGCGAAAAAATGCTGCAGTACTTTATCAACAAGGTTCATGAAAACAGCTTTCTGCAGCCAAGCCCTCGGGTGCTGATCTGCGTACCGTGCAAATCCACCCAGGTGGAGCGTCGGGCCATCCGTGAATCGGCCCTTGGTGCCGGTGCTCGTGAAGTGTTCCTGATCGAGGAGCCAATGGCTGCCGCGATCGGTGCTGGCTTGCCAGTGGAAGAAGCGCGCGGCTCGATGGTTGTCGATATCGGTGGTGGTACCACTGAAATCGCACTGATCTCACTCAACGGTGTGGTGTATGCCGAGTCCGTGCGAGTGGGCGGCGACCGTTTCGACGAAGCGATCATCACTTACGTGCGTCGCAACTACGGCAGCCTGATTGGTGAATCCACAGCCGAGCGCATCAAGCAGGAAATCGGCACCGCTTACCCAGGCGGAGAAGTGCGGGAAGTTGACGTACGTGGCCGTAACCTGGCTGAAGGCGTTCCACGTGCCTTTACGCTGAACTCCAACGAAGTGCTTGAAGCGCTGCAGGAATCCTTGGCGACCATCGTTCAGGCGGTTAAAAGCGCGCTGGAGCAATCGCCGCCGGAATTGGCTTCGGACATCGCCGAGCGCGGTCTGGTACTGACCGGTGGTGGCGCCTTGTTGCGTGACCTCGACAAGTTGCTGGCCCAGGAAACAGGTTTGCCGGTGATCGTTGCCGAAGACCCGCTGACCTGCGTTGCTCGCGGCGGCGGTCGTGCGCTGGAAATGATGGACAAACACACCATGGATCTGCTCTCTACCGAGTGAGTTCGCTGAGCGCAAAGCCCAGCAGCCGTGGTCTACAGGTAGCAGCAATGCTGCCTGTATTCGTTAGGCTGGCGCCAAATAGGGCGTTATTTTCTGTCCATTGTTGTTAGGCCGGTTGCATGCCGTATGAAGAATAAGTACAACCAGTTGATGCTCAATCCATCGAACGCATGCCCGCGAGGAGCGGCCTATTAAACCGCTTTTCGCAAAAGGCCCCTCACTGGGTGTGCGCCTGTTGGTACTGGTCGTCTTATCCGTTGCGCTGATGGTGGTGGATGCCCGTTTCACGGTTTTGAAGCCCGTCCGCAGCCAGATGTCGCTGGTATTGATGCAGTCCTACTGGATTGCCGATCTACCTCAACGCCTTTATCAAGGTGTCGCCAGCCAATTTGGCAGCCGCACCGAACTTGTCGCCGAGAACGAAAAACTCAAGACTGAAGCCTTGCTGCTGCAAGGGCGCCTGCAAAAGCTGGCGGCCTTGACTGAGCAGAATGTGCGTCTGCGCGAATTGCTCAACTCTTCCGCGCTGGTCAACGAAAAGGTCGAAGTGGCCGAGTTGATCGGCATGGACCCGAATCCGTTTACACAACGCATCATCATCAACAAGGGTGAGCGCGACGGCGTGGTGCTGGGTCAGCCCGTCCTTGATGCGCGGGGTCTGATGGGCCAGGTGGTCGAGCTGATGCCCTATACCTCCCGAGTCCTGCTGCTGACCGATACCACCCACAGCATCCCGGTTCAGGTCAATCGCAACGGCTTGCGTGCCATTGCCAGCGGCACCGGCAATCCGGAACGCCTGGAACTGCGGCATGTGGCCGACACGGCCGACATCAAGGAAGGCGACCTGTTGGTCAGTTCTGGCCTCGGCCAGCGCTTCCCGGCGGGTTACCCGGTGGCGACGGTCAAGGAAGTGATTCACGACCCTGGCCAACCTTTCGCCATTGTGCGAGCCGTTCCCACTGCTGCATTGAATCGCAGCCGTTACCTGTTGTTGGTGTTCAGTGATGGCCGGTCACCCGAGCAACGGGCGGCCGACGCCGCGCAAGCTCAGGAGGCGATTGATCATCCTGGCGCAGAGGCCGCTACGCCTGCCAATCCTTCGGTGCCCGGCGGTGTGATACCTGCGGGTACGCACGCTATATCTACTGTCGGTGCGGTGCATGCCCCAGCGACCCCTGCTGCGGCGCACGCTGTTGCGGCCCCTGCAACGCCGGCTGCTTCGCATGCCCCGACGTCGCCAGCCTCAGCCCATGGCTCGACAGCGCCGGCGCATACGACGGTTCCGGCGCCAGCGGTCCCCGCACCTCATGCGGCGGCGATCCCGGCTGCGAAGCCGCCGGTCAAGACCGCTGTGCCCAAGCCACCGGTTACCGCACCCGCAGCACCTAAGGCAAGGGAAGAATAATGGTCCGTCTGGCGCCCGCAAAAAATGGTTGGGTAGTGTGGTTCAGTTTTGCTATCGGCCTGCTGCTGAGTGTCTCGCCACTGCCGCAGTTCATGGAAATATTTCGCCCGCTCTGGCTAGCGCTGCTGTTGGCGTTCTGGGCGTTGGCACTGCCACATAAAATCGGCATGACCACTGCGTGGATGCTCGGGCTGGCCGAAGACGTGCTTTATGGCACATTGCTCGGACAGAACGCGATGATTCTGACCCTGATCACCTTTTTAGTGATGTCCCTGCAGCAGCGTATGCGCACCTTCCCGATGTGGCAGCAGTGCATGGTCATTCTGGTGATTTTCGGCTTGGCGCAGTTGGCGCAACTTTGGTTGAGTGCCTTGACCGGTAATCGCCAGCCCACGCTGGCGTTGGTATTGCCAGCGCTGGTCAGTGCGCTACTGTGGCCATGGGTCAGTTATGGCTTGAGAGGCTTGAGCAAGCGCTTGGCTATTTATTGAGCTGTTTAACCGGTCATGTACTTGGCTGACGTTTTCCACGGTGGCATTTTTCGCAGAGTCACGAACACAGTGGCGATGCCCTGATCACCGACAAGGAGATGTCCTTATGCCCTTGCTTTATCTGGCTTCTGGTTCACCGCGTCGCCGTGAGTTATTGACGCAGATAGGCGTGCCCTTTACCACGCTCAGCGCTGACATAGACGAAACCCCTTTTCCTGAAGAGTCTCCGGTGGCCTACGTGGAGCGGCTGGCGAGCGCAAAGGCCGAGGCGGGTTTGGCGTTGCTCGCAATCAACGCAACGGGCCCAACAGCGTGCGTCTTGGGCGCCGATACCGCCGTTGTTCTCGACGGTCGAATCCTG
Source organism: Pseudomonas sp. CCI4.2 (assembly GCF_034350045.1). Lineage (NCBI taxonomy): Bacteria > Pseudomonadati > Pseudomonadota > Gammaproteobacteria > Pseudomonadales > Pseudomonadaceae > Pseudomonas > Pseudomonas sp. CCI4.2. Next base: position 2,277,042 of record NZ_CP133781.1, read on the forward strand.
GGCAAACCGGTTGATCAAGCCGATGCACTGGCCATGCTGAGTGCACTGTCCGGCCGGGAGCATGAAGTGCTGACCTCCGTTGCGCTCGTCGACCATCAAAGATCTGAAGTTCGCACCGTCCATAGCCTTGTTCGGTTTCGTTCGATCAAGAGCGCGGAGGCTCAGGCCTATTGGGACAGCGGCGAACCACAAGACAAGGCTGGTGGTTATGCAATTCAAGGACTGGCGGCGATATTCGTCGATAGCCTGCAAGGCAGTTATTCAGCCGTCGTCGGTTTGCCATTGTGCGAAACCGCAGAAATGCTTGGCCGTTTCGGCATACCCTGTTGGCAACGCCTGGAAGGTAAGAAGCCATGAGTGAAGAGATACTGATCAACATCACGCCGATGGAGTCGCGCGTGGCCGTGGTTGAGAACGGTGTGCTGCAGGAAGTCCACGTTGAGCGGACCCAGCGGCGCGGTATCGTTGGCAACATTTACAAAGGCAAAGTCGTGCGGGTCTTACCCGGCATGCAAGCGGCGTTTATCGACATTGGTTTGGACCGCGCCGCGTTTATTCACGCCTCGGAAATCTCCATGCGCGAAGGCCCGTCGGTTGAAAGTATCAGCTCGCTGGTTCACGAAGGTCAGGGCCTGGTGGTGCAAGTCACCAAAGACCCGATCGGCAGCAAAGGTGCCCGCCTTACCACTCAATTGTCGATCCCGTCGCGCTACCTGGTGTACATGCCCCGGACCGCTCACGTTGGAATTTCGCTGAGAATCGAAGACGAGGCTGAGCGTGAGCGACTCAAAAAAGTAGTTACCGACTGCGTCGCGCAAGAAGGCATCAAGGAAGCCGGCGGTTTTATTCTGCGAACGGCAGCCGAAGGTGCCGGCGCCGATGAGATCCTAATGGACATCCGCTACCTGCGCCGTCTGTGGGATCAAATTGGCGTGCAAATCCAGACCGTCAGCGCCCCCAGCGTGATTTACGAAGACCTCGGCCTGGCTTTGCGCACGTTGCGTGATCTGGTCAGCCCCCGGATCGAAAAAATTCGTATTGATTCACGGGAAACCTTTCAGAGAACCACTCAATTCGTCTCCGAGCTAATGCCGGAAATTGCCGATCGTCTGGAGCATTACCCTGGCGAGCGGCCTATTTTCGACCTGTATGGCGTCGAAGACGAAATCCAGAAAGCCCTCGAACGTAAGGTGCCGCTCAAGTCGGGCGGCTACCTGGTGATCGACCCGGCCGAAGCGATGAGCACCATCGACGTCAATACCGGTGCGTTTGTTGGTCATCGCAACCTGGAAGAAACTATCTTCAAGACCAATCTCGAAGCCGCCACCGCCATTGCACGCCAACTACGCCTGCGCAATCTGGGCGGGATCATCATCATCGACTTCATTGACATGGAGGATGGTGAACACCAGCGTCAGGTTTTGCGAACGCTGGAAAAACAACTGGAGCGCGATCACGCCAAGACCAACATCATCGGCATTACCGAGTTGGGCCTGGTGCAGATGACCCGCAAGCGCACCCGCGAAAGTCTTGAGCAAGTGCTGTGCGAGCCCTGCAGCAGTTGTCAGGGCCGCGGCAAGTTAAAGACCCCCGAAACAGTTTGCTACGAAATTTTTCGCGAAATCCTCCGTGAAGCCCGCGCGTATCAAGCTGAAGGCTATCGTGTGTTGGCGAATCAGAAAGTCGTGGACCGCCTGCTTGACGAAGAGTCAGGTAATGTCGCTGAGTTGGAAGGTTTTATCGGCCGCACTATTCGTTTTCAGGTCGAGACCATGTACTCCCAGGAACAATATGACGTCGTGTTGCTCTGATCAGCGACCCGTCAGCTTCAGAATAATGGCAGGACGCCTTCTAATGAGAATTATGCGTGGCGAATGAGCAATCCCCGATCCTCCCGATGACTGCGCGGCTGTGCCGTTGGCATGTTCAGACTTTAACTTGGACGGTCCGCTGATATGGGGCGGCTGACACGGGTTCTTGGCGTCTTGATTCGTTTGGGCTTGGGCTCGTGCGCGTTGTTTTTGGTGCTGACGGCGCTCTACGTCAGTGTGGGCAGGCAGCTGGTCCCGCTGGTCGCCGAGTATCGCTCCGAGATTGAGACCAAAGCCCGCGCCGCATTGGATATGCCTCTGAGCATCGGCAGTCTTGAAGGTCGTTGGAGTGGGTTTGCCCCCGTGTTGTTGGCCCATGATGTGATCGTAGGCGATGGCGCCAACGCGTTGCGCCTGGATCATGTCAGGGCAGTGCCGGATCTTTGGGCCAGCTTGGTGGCCCACGAAGTGCGCATCGCTCATCTTGAACTCGATGGCTTGCAACTGAGCCTCAAAGAAGACCATGACGGGCATTGGGCACTTCAGGGACTGCCGGTTAAAGACGATAAACCGCTCGATCCAGAACAGATGTTGACCCAGATAAAAGCGGTGGCACGCCTGTCATTGCTCGACAGCCAGGTCACATTGCAGCCCTATGGGCAGCCACCGCTAACGTTCACCTATCTCAGTTTTACCCTCGAAACTGCGGGCGATAACCAGCGGCTTGACGCGCGTTTGACCTTGCCGGATGGCCAGCCGATGGCGCTCAACCTGCGTTCACGGGTGCAGCCGCAAAATTGGCGCGATGGCGAAGCCCAAGCGTACATGAGCCTGCCGCAAAGTGATTGGGCGCATTGGCTGCCAGCCAGCCTCACCCAGCAGTGGAAGTTGTCTTCGCTTAAGGCGGGCGGTGAGCTATGGCTGACGTGGGGCAAAGGCATGCTGCAAAGTGCGGTGGCCCGGGTGAATGCGCCGCAGTTCATCGGTGCCTACGCTGACCGCAAGCCGGCCAAGATCAGCAATCTGGCAGTCAATGCCTGGTTCCGGCGTGAAGAGACGGGTTTTACCCTGTCCCTCGAATCACTGGCGATGAACATTGGCGACAAACGCTGGGAAAGCCGAATTCAGCTCAAGCAGCAAGCTGCCACTGCCGACAACGACGAACGCTGGCACGTGCAGGCCGACCGTCTGGATCTGACGCCTATTACGCCGATTCTTGACTCGCTGGCGCCGCTGCCCGATCAACTCATGGTGGTGCTGGATAACCTGAAAGTGACCGGCGGTGTGCGCAACGTCCTGCTTGATTACCGACCTCAGGCCACTGACGACACACGGTTCAGTTTTGCCGCCAATCTCGACAAAGTAGGTTTCAACGCCTACCACGGCGCCCCGGCGGCCGGAAATGTCAGTGGCAGCATCAGTGGCGATTTAGGTCAGGGTGAGCTGCGCCTCGATACCGACGACTTCATGCTGTACCTGTATCCGATCTTTGCTAAACCGTGGCAATACCAGAAAGCCAACGCCCGATTGACCTGGAAGCTGGACAAGCAAGGTTTTACCTTGATTGCGCCGTATATCAAGGTGCTCGGCGACGAGGGGCAAATCGCCAGCGATTTTCTGATTAGGCTGCACTTCGATTCTCCGCTGGAAGACTACATGGACCTGCGTGTCGGTCTGGTTGATGGAGATGGTCGTTACACCGGCAAGTATTTACCGGCAGTGCTTAGCCCGGCGCTGGATGAGTGGTTACGCACTTCGATTCTGGGAGGCGTCGTGGATCAGGGTTACTTCCAGTATCAAGGCTCGCTGCAGCACGATGCAGTGGATGCGGCGCGTAACATCAGTCTGTTTTTCAAAGTTCACGACGCTTCGTTGGCGTTTCAACCGGGTTGGCCGCAACTGAGCGGCGTAGACGGCAAAGTATTTGTTGATGGGGCTGGCGTCAGAATCAAGGCCAGTAAGGGCACTCTGCTGAACACCCAAGTCAGCAATGTCCTGGTTAATATTCCCCATGCCGCTGCCGGGAAAAATAGCCATTTATTGGTCGACAGTGACTTCGCGGGGGATTTGGCCGACGGCGTGAAAATCCTCCAGGAAGCGCCCATAGGGACCGCGGATACGTTCGCTGGTTGGCAGGGTGATGGCCCCTTGCAGGGCAAACTCAAACTGGACATACCCTTGGGAAAAGGCGAAGAACCTAAAGTTTTGGTGGATTTCGACACCGACGGTTCGCGTCTGAGGTTGGCGAACCCTTCACTGGACTTGACCCAACTCAAAGGCTCGTTTCGCTTCGACAACACCAAGGGCCTGAGCGGCAACAACATTCGCGCTCAAGCGTTTGAACACTCCGTCACCGCGCAAATTTTTGCCGAAGGCAAACCCGGGGCGATCACTACCCGGATCGCCGCCAGCGGCCAAGTGGGACAGAAACGCCTCGCCGAATGGTTGGGGGATTCCCAGCCGATGCCGGTTTCCGGCGATATGCCGTTCCAATTGCAAGTGACCCTGGGCGGTGCCAACAGCCAGCTTCAGATTGATTCCAACCTTAAAGGACTCGCTGTCGACTTGCCGGCACCGTTCGGCAAGGGCGCTGATGAGTCCCGTGACAGCCAGTTTCGAATGAATTTGCAAGGCCCGGAGCGGCGTTTCTGGGTCACCTACGGCGACCTTGCCAACCTCGCTTTCGCTTCACCCGCTGGAAAGATGGCGCAAGGGCGGGGTGAGCTGTTTCTCGGTAAGGGCGGCGCGGTTGTTCCAGACGCCAAAGGCCTGAGAGTGCGCGGTGAATTGTCCGAGTTGGACGTTGCACCCTGGAAAAGCGTAGTCGACCGCTATGCGGGTAACGATCCCGGCGGCAGCGCCAAGCAGCTGTTGAGCAACGCAGACCTGCAAATCGGCAAGCTGAGCGCTTTGGGTTCGACTCTCGAAAATGTCAGCGTGCAGCTTGATCGCAAAGACGCTGCATGGGCCGTGGCGGTGGACAGTTCATTGCTCAAAGGTAGCGCCAGTTTGCCCGACGCGAAAACGGCGCCGATCGCTATCGACCTGCTGTACGTGAAGTTGCCAGCCGCCGACCCCAATGCCGCCGTGGTAGAGAATGCACCGGACCCGCTGGCGGATGTTGATCCCCGCTCGATTCCGGCCATGGACATCAAGATCACCCAGCTGTTTCAGGGCGATCAATTGATTGGCGGCTGGTCGCTTAAGGCGCGACCGGCCCCGAACGGAACACGACTGTCGGATTTGAGCCTGGGTCTCAAAGGCATGTTGCTGCAGGGTGAAGGGGGGTGGGAAGGGGCGCCCGGATCGACCAGCAGTTGGTACAAGGGTCAAATCGACGGTAAGAACTTGGCAGATGTGTTGAAAGCCTGGGGCTTTGCGCCCTCAGTTACTAGTGAGTCCTTCGAGCTTAACGCCGATGGCCGCTGGCCCGGCTCACCCGCCTGGGTTGCGCTCAAGCGTTACTCGGGCAGCCTCGATGCGACATTGCGCCGAGGCCAGTTCGTTGAAGTCGAAGGCACTGCTCAGGCGCTCAGGGTGTTTGGCCTGCTGAACTTCAACTCCATTGGCCGCCGATTACGCCTGGATTTCTCGGACTTGCTCGGTAAAGGCCTGAGCTACGATCAAGTCAAAGGCCTGCTGGTTGCCAGCGATGGCGTCTATGTAACGCGCAACCCGATCACTTTGACCGGTCCATCGAGCAACCTTGAGCTTGATGGCACGTTGGACATGGTCAAGGACCGAGTCGACGCGAAACTACTCGTGACGCTGCCGGTGACCAATAACCTGCCCATTGCTGCGCTGATCATAGGTGCACCTGCAATTGGCGGTGCCTTGTTCCTGGTCGATAAGCTATTGGGCGATAAGGTCGCCCGGTTTGCCAGCGTGCAATACAGCGTCCAAGGACCTGTCAAAGACCCGAAAATCACGTTCTACAAACCTTTTGAAAAACCTCAATAGCGCGGGTTGGAGTACAGTGGCCGCATGTCTTGTCCGGAGCGCGCCATGTCTTTTGCCGTGATTCAAATGGTCAGCAACAGCGATGTGCTGGCCAATCTTGCTCAGGCCCGTCGCCTTCTGGAGCAGGCGGCAGCGGCTGGCGCACGCCTCGCCGTACTGCCGGAAAACTTCGCTGCAATGGGTCGTCGAGACGTCGCGGAAATCGGTCGTGCCGAAGCGTTAGGCGAAGGTCCAATCCTGCCATGGTTGAAACTGGTCGCCCGCGACCTCAAGTTATGGATAGTTGCCGGCACATTACCGCTGCCACCGAGTGACCGACCGCACGGCAAAGTGACCGCGTGTTCGTTGTTGATCGATGAACACGGCGAGCCAGTAGCGCGTTACGACAAGTTGCACCTGTTTGATGTGGACGTTGCCGATAGCCGTGGCCGATACCGTGAGTCCGATGACTACGCTCACGGAAACAACGTGGTAGTAGCGGACACTCCCGTAGGACGCTTGGGGTTGAGCGTGTGTTACGACCTGCGCTTCCCCGAGTTGTACAGCGCGCTACGTGAGGCGGGGGCGCAGCTAATTACCGCGCCGTCGGCATTCACTGCGGTGACCGGTGCTGCACATTGGGACATCCTGATTCGGGCACGTGCGATAGAAACCCAGTGTTACCTGCTGGCAGCGGCGCAAGGCGGAATTCACCCTGGCCCCCGGGAAACTTACGGGCACGCGGCGATAATCGACCCTTGGGGGCGGGTTTTGGCCGAACAGGCCCAGGGAGAGGCTGTGCTGCTAGCCGAGCGCAACAGTGATGAACAGGCGTCCATACGGGCGCGGATGCCGGTGTCTAATCACCGGCGATTTTTTTCGCAGGACGCCGTGCGGCCTGTGCACACCTCGGAGTCAATATGAGCGATTTGTCCTCTGTCAGCGAACACCTTTTAGCGCCTGGCGGCCTGAGCCTCGACAGCTTGCAGTCGGTTCTTGGCGAGCTGGCCGGACCAGGGATCGATGCGGCTGACCTGTATTTCCAGGGACAGATTTCCGAATCCTGGGCATTGGAAGACGGCATCGTCAAGGAAGGCAGTTTCAACCTCGATCAAGGCGTCGGCGTGCGGGCGCAGTCGGGTGAGAAAACCGGCTTTGCCTACAGCAACACTATTACCCACGAAGCGTTGAGCTTGGCAGCACGTGCCGCGCGTTCGATTTCCCGGGCAGGGCAACAAGGCACGGTTCAGGCGTTTACGACGCAAGACGTGGCGCAGCTGTACGCGCCGGATAACCCGCTTGAAGTCATGAGCCGGGCGGAGAAGGTCGAGTTGCTCAAGCGTATCGATGTCGCCACCCGCGCATTGGATTCACGTATTCAGCAAGTCACCGTCAGCATGGCCGGTGTCTGGGAACGCATTCTGGTAGCGTCTACCGATGGTAGCTTGGCCGCAGATGTGCGTCCGCTGGTGCGATTTAACGTCAGCGTCATTGTCGAGCAAAACGGCCGACGTGAACGCGGCGGTCACGGCGGTGGTGGGCGTACCGATTACCGTTATTTCTTGAGCGATGACCGCGCCATGGGCTACGCCCGTGAAGCGCTGCGTCAGGCACTGGTCAATCTCGAAGCGATTCCGGCACCTGCGGGCACCTTGCCTGTGGTTCTGGGGCCGGGATGGTCGGGTGTGCTGTTGCATGAAGCGGTTGGTCATGGTCTGGAAGGCGATTTCAACCGCAAAGGCAGCTCCGCGTACAGCGGGCGCATGGGTGAAATGGTTGCGTCCAAGCTGTGCACCATCGTCGACGACGGTACGTTGGCCGGTCGCCGGGGTTCGTTGTCTGTGGACGATGAAGGCACGCCGACCCAATGCACCACACTGATTGAAAACGGCGTGCTCAAGGGCTACATGCAAGACAAGCTCAATGCGCGGTTGATGGGCGTGGCCCGGACCGGCAATGGCCGCCGTGAATCCTATGCGCACCTGCCGATGCCGCGCATGACCAATACCTACATGCTGGCTGGACAGAGTGATCCTGCGGAAATCATTGCTTCGGTGAAGCGCGGTATTTACTGCGCGAACCTGGGCGGCGGACAAGTGGACATCACCAGCGGCAAGTTCGTGTTCTCGACCAGCGAAGCGTATTTGATTGAAGACGGAAAGATCACTGCGCCGGTCAAAGGCGCGACCTTGATTGGCAACGGGCCAGAAGCCATGAGTCGAGTGTCGATGGTCGGCACCGACCTGTCGCTGGACAGCGGCGTAGGCACTTGCGGTAAAGACGGTCAGTCATTACCCGTGGGTGTGGGTCAGCCGACCTTGAAGATCGATGCCATCACGGTAGGTGGTACAGGCGGTTGAACGTGAGCCGGGGTTGGGTGATAAAAATCACCTACCCCGGAGCGAAGGCTAGCGCAGACCGCGATGGGTCTCGTCGAGCTCACGGATGTACTTGAACAGTTTACGGCTGGCGGCCGGTGGCTTGTTTTGCGCCAGCTCATGTTGAGCCTGACGAATGAACGAGCGCAGTTGCTGACGGTCCGCTTCCGGGTAATCACCGACAAACTTTTCAATCACGTCGTCGGTGCCGACAAGCAAGCGATCACGCCAGCGTTCGAGGCCGTGAAAGCGTTCGTTGTATTGGCGAGTGGAGGCATCCAGTTGATCGAGCAATACCAGAATGGCGTCAAGGTCTTGATCGCGCATCAATTTGCCGATGAACAGGATATGCCGCTTACGCGCAATGTTTGCCGTGTGCTTAGGCGCTTCAGCCAAGGCCCGGCGCAGGGCGTCGGTCAGGGGCAGCTTCGCCAGCAGGTCAGGCTTGAGTGTGGTCAGGCGCTCGCCCATGTCAACCAGAGCATGTAGCTCGCGTTTGACCTGAGTTTTGCTTTTACCCTCGTCGAGGGAGTCGTCGTAAGAATCAACCATGGGGGCAGTCCGCTAATAATCGCCGCCATGATAACCAGTCGGGGGCCGCTTGTCCGGCCCGGTCGGTATTCGGCCTATGCCGAAAGCAGAATTTGATGGAGAAAGTCATGAGTGAATCTCAAAGCGTCGGCCCACAAGCGTTGCCGGCACTGCAAGATCAGGTAGAGCAGATTCTCGCTGAAGCCAAGCGCCAGGGCGCTAGCGCCTGTGAAGTCGCGGTATCGCTGGAACAGGGTTTGTCGACATCGGTTCGGCAACGCGAAGTGGAAACCGTCGAATTTAATCGCGACCAAGGGTTCGGTATTACCCTGTATGTCGGCCAGCGCAAAGGCTCTGCCAGTACGTCGGCCAGCGGCGCTGACGCCATTCGTGAAACAGTGGCTGCGGCGCTAGCCATCGCCAAGCATACGTCCGAAGACGAAAGCTCGGGCCTTGCCGACGCCGCGTTGATGGCTAAAGAGTTGCAGGATTTCGACCTGTTTCAAGCGTGGGACATAACGCCGGAACAAGCCATTGAGCGCGCTTTGATCTGTGAAGCGGCGGCGTTTGACGCCGACAGCCGGATCAAGAATGCCGACGGCACTACGCTTAATACCCATCAAGGCTGCCGTGTTTATGGCAACAGCCACGGCTTCATCGGTAGCTCTGCTTCGACCCGTCACAGCCTGAGCTGCGTGATGATTGCCGAAGGCGACGGCCAGATGCAGCGCGACTACTGGTATGACGTCAGCCGTCAAGGGGAGCTGTTGGCCGACGCTCAGAGTATCGGTCGACGTGCCGCGCAACGTGCCGCTAGCCGTTTGGGCGCACGGCCGGTCCCGACGTGCGAAGTCCCGGTATTGTTTTCTGCGGAACTGGCGGGCGGCCTGTTCGGACATTTCTTGTCGGCCATCTCCGGCGGCAATCTTTACCGTAAGTCGTCATTTCTCGAAGGCGCGATGGGCCAACGTTTGTTCCCTGAATGGCTAACCCTCGACGAACGTCCTCACCTGATGCGCGCCATGGGCAGCTCTGCGTTCGACGGCGACGGGCTGGCGACCTACGCCAAACCATTCGTGGAGAATGGTGATCTGGTGTCTTACGTGTTGGGCACCTATTCCGGGCGCAAGCTGGGCTTGCCGAGTACCGCAAACTCAGGCGGCGTGCATAACCTGTTCGTCACCCATGGCGTTGAAGATCAGGCGGCCTTATTGCGTCGCATGGGACGCGGCCTGTTGGTTACCGAGTTGATGGGCAGCGGTTTGAACATGGTCACGGGTGATTACTCCCGTGGCGCAGCGGGTTTTTGGGTTGAAAACGGCGAGATTCAATTCCCGGTTCAGGAGGTCACCATCGCTGGCAACCTGCGGGACATGTTCAAACAAATCGTCGCCATCGGCAGCGATCTTGAACTGCGCAGTAACATTCGCACGGGTTCGGTGTTGATCGAGCGGATGACGGTGGCAGGGAGCTAAATGGCCCCTATCTGTAGGAGCAACTTGTTGGCGAGGGGCCTGATGCGTGTAAATCAGGTTGACCGCTTCGCCAACAGGTTGGCTCCTACAGAAGGATGTGAATCATCTGGGGGACCAAATTCAACTGACTGAATTACAAATATTGGAATTGTAGGGGCTGGCGAAGGCTGCGATGGAATGTTCAGCGCCTACTATTCAGGGTCTGCCGGAATCGCTGTGAGAGTAGATCACTCGCCCTCATCAAACCGGTTGTTAATCAACGCAATCAACCCATCCAGTGCCGCTTGTTCTTCATCGCCTTCGGTGTGCAGGTGAATATCAGTGCCTTTGCCGGCGGCCAACATCATAACGGCCATGATGCTCTTGCCGTCGACCATACTTTCAGCGTCGCGACCGACTCGAATCTTGCACGGAAACCTGCCAGCGACGCCGACGAATTTTGCTGCGGCACGCGCATGCAGTCCGAGCTTATTGATAATGGTAATTTGATGAACGGGCATCGCGATGTAAGTCCTATCAGTTGAGGTCGCGGTGGCGAACCTGAACGTTCTTGAGGGATTGCTGCAACACCTGACCCAAACGCTCGGTCAGGTAGACGGAACGGTGATGCCCGCCGGTGCAGCCAATGGCAATAGTGACGTAAGCACGGTTGCTGGCGGCAAAGCGCGGCAACCATTTGTTCAAATAGGTGTAGATATCCTGGAACATCTCTTCAACGTCAGGCTGAGCGGCCAAGTACTCGATAACGGGTTGGTCGAGACCTGATTGTTCACGCAGCTCTGGCTTCCAGTATGGGTTCGGCAGACAGCGCACGTCGAATACCAGATCTGCGTCCGCCGGCATGCCGCGCTTGAAGCCAAACGACTCCACCAAAAATGCGGTTCCTGGCTCCGGCTTGTTCAACAAGCGCAGCTTGATCATGTCGCGCAGCTGATAGAGATTGAGGAGCGTGGTATTGATCTTCAGGTCAGCCAGGTCAATGATCGGGCCGAGCAGGGAGCTTTCGTCTCGTATCGCTTCAGCCAGCGAGCGATTGGCGCTGCTTAGTGGGTGGCGGCGACGGGTTTCCGAGAAGCGTTTGAGCAGCGTCTCTTCGTCTGCGTCCAGGTACAGCACATCGCATTGAATGTGCCGACTGCGGAGTTCTTCGAGCAGCTGTGGAAAGCGGAATAAATGGCTCGGCAGGTTCCGCGCGTCAATTGAGACGGCGACCAGCGGTTCCGCCAATTCGGTATGAACAAGGGCGCGGTCAGCCAGTTCGGGAAGCAGGCCGGCGGGCAAATTATCGATGCAATAAAAGCCGTTATCTTCCAGCACATTGAGCGCGGTGCTTTTGCCGGAGCCAGATCGGCCACTGACGATGATCATTCGCATGATTAATGTCCGTTCTGCACGTCCAGAACCACCTGGTAGAGAGCCTCGCTACTTTTTGCGCCGCGCAGCCGGTCACGCACATCTTTGCGGTCGAGCATGCTGGCGATTTGTCGCAGCAACTCAAGGTGAGCGTCTGTGGCGGCTTCGGGTACAAGCAGAACGAATAACAGATCAACTGGAGCGCCATCAATGGCGTCGTAGTCAATCGGGGCATCCAGATGAATTAAGGCACTGATAGGGTCGCTGCAACCATTCAGGCGGCAGTGTGGGATGGCGATGCCGTTGCCAAAACCGGTCGAACCGAGTTTTTCGCGAGCGGTCAGCTTCTCGAAGATATCGTGCGAATCCAGACCTGGCAGTTCATGGCCGATCAGATTGGCAACTTGCCTGAGTGCTTTTTCTTTGCTGCCGCCCGGCACATTCACGATGGAACGGCCGGGGGTCAGGATATTTTCAAGTCGGATCATGAGTTGGGAGTGTTTAGCGAGCTGTCGCACCTTTAAGGATGTTCTGCTGCTTTTCCTTATGCTTGAGCAATTGTCTGTCGAGCTTGTCAGTAAGTAGATCGATGGCCGCATACATGTCGTCATGTTCTGCGTTAGCGACTACCTCCCCACCGTGGATGTGCAGCGTGGCTTCGATCTTCTGTTTCAGTTTCTCGACCGCCATCGTTACCTGCACATTTGTAATCTTGTCAAAGTGCCCTTCTAGCTTTTTGAGTTTGAGCTCAATGTACTCACGCAGGGGCTTTGTCACTTCTAGCTGGTGTCCACTGATGTTGACTTGCATACAGCGTCTCCTTCGTTGCCAGTGCATAAAGAGGCAGGCTAAATACCTGCCACTGGAACGCTACAGCTTCAAGTCCTCGTCACATCAATCGCTTGCGCTCGCTCGAAGGCGCGATGCCTAGTGATTCGCGGTATTTGGCGACCGTGCGACGGGCTACCTGAATGCCTTGTGCCTCCAGTAAACCAGCGATCTTGCTGTCACTCAACGGCTTTTTCTGATTTTCCGCTGCAACCAGTTTTTTGATGATCGCGCGGATGGCTGTGGACGAACACTCACCGCCCTCTGAGGTGCTTACGTGGCTTGAAAAGAAATATTTCAGTTCGTAAATGCCACGGGGGGTGTGCATGAATTTCTGAGTGGTCACCCGGGAAATTGTCGACTCGTGCATGCCGACAGCTTCTGCGATGTCATGCAAGACCAACGGCTTCATCGCTTCGTCACCGTACTCAAGAAAGCCGCGCTGATGCTCTACAATCTGCGTCGCCACCTTCATTAAGGTTTCATTGCGGCTTTGCAGGCTCTTGATGAACCAGCGGGCTTCTTGCAGTTGATTGCGCATGAACGTGTTGTCGGCGCTGGTATCGGCCCGGCGAACGAAGCCTGCGTACTGAGGGTTGACCCGTAGGCGTGGCACCGACTCTTGATTAAGTTCCACCAACCAGCGTTCGTTGTCTTTGCGCACGATCACGTCGGGCACGACGTATTCGGCTTCAGCGGATTCAATTTGCGAACCTGGACGCGGGTTGAGGCTCTGTACCAGTTCGATCACTTGGCGTAGCTCATCTTCCTTGAGCTTCATGCGTCGCATCAACTGACTGTAATCGCGGCTGCCGAGCAGGTCGATGTAATCGCCTACCAGGCGCTGTGCTTCTGCCAGCCAGCGGGTTTTTGCCGGTAACTGGCGCAATTGCAGTGACAGGCATTCGCTCAGGTTACGAGCGCCGATACCCGCAGGTTCGAATTGCTGGATACGGTGCAGCACCGCTTCTATTTCATCCAGTTCAACGTCCATCTCCGGATCGAAAGCATCGAGAATCTCCTCAAGCGATTCGTCGAGGTAACCCTGATTGTTAATGCAGTCGATCAACGTCACGGCGATCAGGCGGTCGGTATCGGACATTGGTGCCAGGTTCAGCTGCCACAGCAGATGGCTCTGCAGGCTTTCGCCAACGGATGTGCGGGTGGTGAAATCCCACTCGTCATCATCGTTGCTCGGCAGGCTGCTGGTGCTGGTCTGGTAAACGTCGTCCCAAGCCGTATCAACAGGCAACTCGTTGGGTGTGCGCTCACTCCAGTCGCCGTCTTCCAGGTTGTCTACCGTGGGGGCAGCTTCCTGATAGGTCGGTTCCTGAACGTCAGGATTAGGTTTCTCTACGCTGTCGGCAACCGGATCGGCGTTGTCGAAGTCGTCGCCTTCTTCCTGGCGCTCCAGCATAGGATTGGACTCCAACGCTTCCTGGATCTCTTGTTGAAGGTCCAGGGTCGACAGTTGGAGGAGGCGGATGGCCTGTTGCAGCTGAGGTGTCATCGTCAGCTGCTGGCCCATTCTCAGGACTAGCGATGGTTTCATGGCTGGGGCTTAACACCTTATTCGCCGGCGCTCATGCGCCATCTACTACAGGGCGCCGAAGCGCCAACTTAAGCAAATTATATGCCTGAAACCTAAGTGTTTGCCTAGAGTGCGCTGACAATTAAAACGCTTGCCAACGCGAGATTCTAGCGTCCGTCGCCTGTGAAGAGCGAAATACCGCAGACCTTACAGGCGGAATTCATGGCCGAGGTAAACCTCTTTAACCAATTGGTTGGCCAGAATGGTTTCTGAATTACCTTCGGCGATCAGTTGACCATCGTTGACGATATAGGCCGTTTCACAAATATCCAGCGTATCGCGAACGTTGTGATCGGTAATCAAAACGCCAATCCCCTTGGCTTTCAAGTGGTAGATGATCTGCTTGATATCGCCCACTGAAATCGGGTCGACACCTGCAAACGGCTCATCCAGCAAAATGAACTTGGGTGAAGTTGCCAAGGCGCGTGCGATTTCTACGCGACGGCGTTCGCCGCCGGAAAGGCTCATGCCCAGGTTGTCGCGAATGTGACTGATGTGGAATTCCTGCAGCAGGCTTTCCAGTTCTTTGCGACGTGCCGCGCGATCGAGTTCCTTGCGGGTCTCGAGTATCGCCATGATGTTATCGGCAACCGACAGCTTGCGAAAAATAGACGCTTCCTGCGGCAGGTAACCGATCCCGGCCCGCGCACGACCGTGCATTGGCTGGTGGCTGACGTCTAGGTCGTCAATCAATACACGGCCCTGATCGGCTTGTGCCAGGCCTACGATCATGTAGAAACAGGTTGTTTTACCTGCGCCGTTAGGGCCAAGCAGTCCGACGATCTGACCGCTGTCGATAGACAAGCTGACATCGCGTACGACCTGCCGACCCTTGTAGGCTTTAGCCAAGTGCTGGGCTTTCAGCGTCGCCATTAAGGGGCCTTCTGCGCGTCGGGTTTGTTTTTTGGCTGAATGACCATGTCGATCCGGGGTCGCGGCGCGGTCAATTTGGTGCCGTTTGCGCGACCGGCGTTAACGATCTGCTTCACCGTGTCGTAGATGATTTTTTCACCTTCGGAGGTGTTGCCGTCGTTGATCACCTTGGCCTTATCGATCAGGACGATTTTGTTATCAAGGGCGAAATACTGAATGGTCACGCCGTAGGCCTGAACAATAGGCTTGTTCAGTTCGGGGGTCTGTTCGTAGTAAGCAAGATTGCCCACCGAAGTAAAGACGTTGACTTCGCCGGTAGATGTTCGGGTGATGGTCACCGTGTTGCCGGTGATCTTCATGGTGCCTTGGGTGATGATGACGTTGCCTTTATAGGTGGCAATGCCTTGCTTGTCATCGAGTTGCGCATCGTCAGACTGGATATGAATAGGCTGATCGCGGTCCGTCGGGAGAGCCCAAGCGCTCACGCTTCCCAGTACTGTGCCCAGTCCGAGCAAAAAAGGGAGGGTTTTAACGAGCCTCATACTGTCCTCTTACGTGGGAGAGCAGGTTCATCCTGCCGTCGTTCAAATACGCTTTCATACCCGTTCCGGTGGTAACACCGCCGAAGCCGTCGATTCTAACGGCTTGCTCGGTCTGCGCATATTGCTTCTGTGGGAATACCGTCATTCGACTACTGGTAATAATGGTTGTCCGGTTCTTTTCGTCTGTTCGAGCGACACGTACCGAGTCAATCAGCTCGACTTGAGTGCCGCCAGGCGAGACTTCGCCCTTCAAACTTTGTACGTGCCAAGGATACAGGGCGCCGCGAAACAGTTGCAGGTCGGGGTTGGTCAGAAGCGTGATGTCCGAGGCCTTAAGATGCTCGACCTTGTCGGATGTCATGTCGTACTGAAGTTTGCCGTCAGGCAAGAACTGCAGGCTGTGCGTCTTGGTGGCGTAGAAGTCGATAGCGCCCGGATCGACAACTGCCGCTTTCTGCTCCAGAAAACTTTCCGGGCTGATGTTCCAGTAGCCTGCCGCTGCGACCAGCAGTGCAAGCACACCCAGAATCAAGAACCTGCGAATTTTTTTGCTCAGCATAAATAACTTCTATAAGTAGGCGGCGTGGGCCGCTTCAAGGCTGCCTTGGGCGTTCAGGATCAGTTCGCAAAATTCGCGAGCTGCGCCTTCACCGCCGCGAGCCAGGGTAATGCCATGAGCATGTTGCCGGACAAAACTGGCCGCATTCGCAACCGCCATGCCCAGGCCGACGCGTCGAATGACCGGCAAGTCTGGCAGATCATCACCCAGATAGGCGACTTGTTCGTAACTCAGGTTGAGTTGGGCCAGTAATTCGTCGAGTACGACCAGCTTATCTTCACGGCCCTGATACAGATGCTGAATGCCCAGATTCTTTGCTCGGCGTTCGACCACCGGGGTCTTGCGTCCGCTGATAATAGCGGTGATTACGCCTGACGCGATCAGCATCTTGATGCCTTGCCCGTCCAGAGTATTGAATGTCTTGAATTCGCTGCCGTCTTCGAGAAAATACAGGCGGCCATCAGTCAGTACGCCATCAACGTCAAAAATCGCCAACTTGATGTTCTTGCCGCGTTGCAGCAAATCGTTCGTTTTTGCGTCGCTCACTACATCACTCCCGCACGTAGAAGATCTTGCAGGTTAAAGGCGCCGATAGGGTGATCGTTTGCGTCAACCACGATCAGTGCGCCAATTTTGTGATCTTCCATGATCTTCAGTGCTTGGGCCGCGAGCATCTCTGGGCGGGCGGTTTTGCCGTGGACCGTCATGACGTCGTCGATCATTGCCTTGCGAATGTCGATATCGCGATCAAGCGTGCGGCGTAAATCGCCGTCGGTGAATATCCCGGCCAAACGACCATCCGCCTCCAGCACTGCGGTCATGCCGAGGCCCTTACGGGTCATTTCCATCAGCGAATCGCGCAACGGCGTACCGCGTTGGACCTTGGGCAAGTCGTCCCCAATGTGCATGACGTGCTCTACTTTGAGCAGTAACCGTCGACCCAGGGCGCCCCCAGGATGAGAAAAAGCAAAATCTTCGGCGGTGAAATCCCGTGCTTCCAGCAGCGCAACGGCCAGCGCATCACCCATAACCAATGCCGCAGTGGTGGAGGAGGTGGGGGCCAGGTTCAGCGTGCAAGCCTCATGTTCGACGTGAACATTCAGATTGACTTCCGCCGCCTTGGCCAGCGTCGAGTCCGGATTGCCTGTCAGGCTGATCATCTGGATGCCCAAGCGTTTTATCAGGGGCAAAAGTGTAACGATTTCGGTCGTTGTACCCGAGTTTGAAATGGCCAAGATGATGTCGTCACGGGTGATCATGCCCATATCGCCATGGCTGGCTTCGGCCGGGTGAACAAAAAATGCCGTGGTGCCAGTGCTTGCCAGGGTGGCGGCGATCTTTTTGCCAATATGCCCCGACTTGCCCATGCCGACCACGACTACGCGGCCCTTGCCGGCCAGAATCATTTCGCAAGCGCGTACGAAATCAGCGTCGATATGCACCAGTAAACCTTCTACGGCTTCTATTTCGAGGCGGATGGTGCGTTGTGCTGTTTGAATCAGGTCGCTGGATTGGCTCATGTCGGAAACGGTTAGCCTGATGAAAAGGCGGCGATTATAGCGGTAATGGCCGATTCCCTCACCCTTGATCTTATGTCTGAGTGAGGTTCGCGCATTGCGGCTGTCCTAACTTCTTGGAGAGTGGTTCGCAATTGTTCGAACTATCTGTCATGCCCCTGAACGAAAGAGGCTTCTTCCGTGGGACAGGCGCGCGCGCAGTGGTATAGTTCGCGGCCAGTTCGGCCCACCCAGTCGGTGCATGCACAGCGCCAAGGATTTTATTTTCTGAGAGTGAGGCCGCCTCGTGAGGAGTTTAGATGAGCGTCGATAACGCCTACGCGGTCGAGCTGAAGGGAGTGTCCTTCAAGCGCGGCGCGCGCAGCATCTTCAATAATATTGATATACGTGTTCCGCGGGGCAAGGTCACCGGAATCATGGGGCCTTCGGGCAGCGGCAAGACCACGCTACTACGATTGATGGGTGCTCAATTGCGTCCCAGCAGCGGAGAAGTCTGGGTCAATGGCCAGAATTTGCCCGAATTGTCGCGCAGCGATTTGTTTGATGCTCGCAAGCACATGGGTGTTCTGTTTCAAAGCGGGGCCTTGTTCACCGACCTCGACGTGTTCGAAAACGTGGCGTTTCCGCTCCGTATTCACACCCAATTGCCAGAAGACATGATTCGCGACATTGTCCTGCTTAAATTGCAGGCAGTCGGTCTGCGCGGTGCGGTCGACTTGATGCCTGACGAGTTGTCTGGCGGTATGAAACGTCGTGTAGCGTTGGCCAGGGCTATCGCCCTCGATCCGCAAATTCTGATGTATGACGAACCCTTTGTTGGTCAAGACCCGATTGCCATGGGTGTATTGGTCCGGCTGATTCGTCTGCTGAATGATGCGTTGGGGATCACCAGTATTGTGGTTTCTCACGATCTCGCAGAAACCGCGAGCATTGCCGACTATCTATATGTCGTCGGCGATGGTCAGGTGCTGGGTCAGGGAACTCCGGAAGAGTTGCTGGGCTCGGATAATCCGCGCATTCATCAATTTATGACCGGCGAACCGGATGGCCCTGTTCCATTCCACTATCCGGCACCGGATTATCGCGAAGATCTTTTGGGGAAGCGCTGATGCGCAAACAGTCATTAATGGGCCGAATTAATCTGTTCGGCCAATCTGCAATCGACATGGTGACCGTGCTGGGCCGCTCCGGGCTGTTTCTGGTCCATGCATTGTTTGGCCGTGGCGGTATTGGCGGCAGCTTTCAGTTGCTGGTGAGGCAGTTGCATTCAGTGGGTGTGATGTCCCTGCTGATTATCGTCGTGTCGGGCGGTTTCATCGGGATGGTGCTCGCGCTTCAAGGTTTCAGCATTCTGGAAAAATACGGGTCAGAGCAAGCGGTCGGGCAAATGGTCGCGTTGACCTTGCTGCGTGAGCTGGGGCCAGTGGTTGCCGGTCTTCTTTTCGCGGGGCGTGCAGGTTCGGCATTGACCGCCGAAATCGGCAACATGAAGTCCACTGAGCAGCTGTCCAGCCTGGAAATGATTGGTGTTGATCCACTCAAATACATCATTGCGCCACGCTTGTGGGCCGGGTTTATTTCGCTGCCATTGTTGGCGATGATTTTCAGCGTGGTCGGCATCTGGTGCGGCTCCTGGGTCGCTATTGATTGGCTCGGCGTTTACCAGGGCTCTTTCTGGGCGAACATGCAAAACAGCGTGAACTTCCAAAGCGACGTGCTGAACGGTGTAATCAAAAGCATCATCTTTGCTTTTGTAGTGACCTGGATTGCCGTGTTCCAGGGTTATGACTGTGAGCCCACGTCCGAAGGGATCAGCCGTGCTACCACTAAAACCGTGGTGTATGCCTCACTGGCCATATTAGGCCTCGACTTTATTTTGACCGCCTTGATGTTTGGAGATTTCTGATGCAAAACCGCACCCTGGAAACCGGCGTTGGCCTTTTCCTGCTGGCCGGGATCCTGGCTTTGATCTTGTTGGCCTTGCGTGTCAGTGGTCTGAGCGCAAGCGCGAACCACGACAGCTATAAACTTTATGCAAACTTCGACAATATTGCCGGTTTGACTGTCAGAGCCAAGGTGACCATGGCCGGTGTGACCATCGGCAAGGTCACGGCTATCGATCTGGACCACGACACCTTTACGGGGCGCGTGACCATGGAAGTCCAAAAGCAGGTGAATAATCTTCCTTTGGACTCTACGGCTTCGATCCTTACCGCAGGTTTGCTCGGCGAGAAATACGTCGGCATCAGCGTAGGGGGCGATCAAGCGCTGCTTAAAGACGGCGGTGTTATCCATGACACCCAGTCGGCCCTGGTGCTCGAGGACCTGATCGGCAAATTCATGCTCAACACTGTGAGTAAAGACGCCAAATGAGGAATTTCTCCATGTTCTCAACCTTGCGCCGTAGCCTGTTGATTCTGCTGACGGCTCTTCCGTTGTTCGCGAATGCGGCTCCGAGCCAGTCAGCGCATGACCTGGTGGACGGTACGACCAAAGCGTTGCTGGCCGATTTGGCTGCCCACAAAGATCAGTACAAAACCAATCCAAGCGCGTTTTACGATGCGCTGAACCGGATTGTGGGTCCGGTAGTGGATGCCGAGGGCATTTCAAAAAGCGTCATGACCGTGAAGTACTCCGGGAAAGCCACCCCTGAGCAGATGCAGCGGTTCCAGGAAAACTTCAAGCGCAGTCTGTTTCAGTTCTATGGCAACGCACTGCTTGAATACAACAACCAGGGCATTACCGTTTCCCCTGCCAAGGACGAAAGTGGCGACCGTACCAGCGTCGACATGTCCGTCAAAGGCAACGGCGGGGCGGTTTACCCTGTGAGCTACACGCTTGAGAAGGTCAATGGCGAGTGGAAAGTGCGCAACGTCATTGTCAACGGCATCAACATTGGCAAGCTGTTCCGTGATCAGTTCTCTGATGCCATGCGGCAGAACGGCAACAACCTCGACACCACGATCAACGGCTGGGCAGGCGAAGTTGCCAAGGCCAAAACCACCGTTGATGCTGCCGCCGAGAAGCCAGCCCAATGAGTGAGCCAGCTGTTCGTCTGGGCGCAGGTGAGTTGCACCTGAGTGGCGTGCTCGACTATCGCAGCGGCCCGGCCTTGCGTAAGCAGGGCCAAGCGCTGATTAAGGCCAGCAACGCGCCGGCCTTGATTCTGGATTGTTCCGAAGTGGAGAAATCCAGCAGCGTCGGCCTGTCTTTGCTGCTTGCATTCATGCGCGACGCCAAAGCAGCTGGCAAGGTTGTCAGTGTTCGGTCGCTGCCGGAAGACATGCGCGACATTGCGCAGGTTTCCGGTTTGACCGAGTTGTTTGATCAACACCAATAGCCATCAGCGGGTCAAACAAAGCGCTTTTCGGTGACCCGCCAAAGCGCTTTCCGTCCGAGTCTTTTAATCCGGGGTTCGCAGCGGGCAGGCTTTTTTGTATGATGGCCGACCCGCGCGCGTAGGGCGCCGATTGAGGTTAAGCATGCAGGCCGTAGAAGTTAAGAGCTTCCTTGAAGGAAAGCTGCCAGAAACCCAGGTAGAAGTTGAAGGCGAAGGCTGCAATTTTCAGCTGAACATGATCAGTGACGAGCTGGCTAGCCTCAGCCCAGTCAAGCGTCAGCAGCAGGTCTATGCCCATTTAAACCCCTGGATCGCCGATGGCAGCATCCATGCGGTCACCATGAAATTTTTCAGCCGCGCTGCTTGGTCCGAGCGCACCTGAGCCAATTGGCGTCGAGACTCTAATGGATAAATTGATTATTACTGGCGGCTTTCGTCTTGATGGCGAGATTCGTATTTCAGGTGCCAAGAACTCCGCCCTGCCGATTCTTGCTGCAACCTTGCTGGCCGATGGGCCGGTGACGGTGTGCAATCTGCCGCATTTGCATGACATCACTACCATGATCGAGCTGTTCGGCCGCATGGGCATTGAGCCTGTGATCGACGAGAAGCTCAGCGTTGAAATCGACGCCCGCACCATCAAGACCTTGATCGCCCCGTACGAACTGGTGAAAACCATGCGTGCCTCGATTTTGGTGTTGGGTCCGATGGTTGCTCGTTTCGGTTACGCCGAAGTCGCGTTGCCGGGTGGTTGCGCCATTGGTTCGCGTCCTGTTGACTTGCACATCCGTGGTCTCGAAGCCATGGGCGCAACCATTGACGTTGACGGTGGTTACATCAAGGCCAAGGCGCCAGAAGGCGGCTTGCGTGGTGCGAACTTCTTCTTTGATACCGTCAGCGTAACCGGTACTGAGAACATCATGATGGCCGCTAGCCTGGCTAACGGGCGCAGCGTTTTACAAAACGCCGCTCGCGAACCGGAAGTGGTCGATCTGGCTAACTGCCTGATCGCCATGGGCGCGAACATCACCGGTGCGGGCACCGACACCATCACCATCGAAGGTGTGAAGCGCCTCCACAGCGCCACCTATAAAGTGATGCCGGACCGTATCGAGACTGGCACCTATTTGGTGGCTGCTGCGGCCACGGGTGGTCGTGTCAAGCTCAAGGACACCGATCCAACCATTCTCGAAGCAGTATTGCTCAAGCTTCAAGAAGCTGGCGCTGAAATCACCACCGGCAAGGATTGGATCGAGCTGAACATGCACGGCAAGCGGCCAAAAGCCGTCAACGTGCGTACCGCTCCGTACCCAGCGTTCCCCACCGACATGCAAGCGCAGTTCATCTCGCTCAATGCCATCGCTGAAGGCACCGGTGCTGTTATCGAAACCATCTTCGAAAACCGCTTCATGCACGTGTATGAAATGCACCGCATGGGCGCGCAGATCCTGGTTGAAGGTAATACCGCTGTCGTTACCGGTGTTGAGAAGCTCAAAGGCGCGCCAGTGATGGCAACTGACCTGCGTGCCTCGGCCAGCCTGGTCATTTCGGCGTTGGTTGCTCAGGGCGACACCTTGATCGACCGCATTTACCACATCGACCGTGGTTATGAATGCATCGAAGAAAAACTGCAGATGCTCGGCGCCAAGATCCGTCGCGTTCCGGGCTAGGTTTTGATCGTTCAGCACAAGGTCCGGACTCATTGATTCAGGACTCGTGGGGCGCATGGATGCGCCCGATTGCCAAGGACTTACGTTTCTCATGCTAACCATCGCACTGTCCAAGGGCCGCATCCTTGACGACACCCTGCCGCTTCTCGCTGAAGCAGGCATCGTGCCGACCGAGGATCCGGACAAAAGTCGCAAGCTGATCATTACCACGACCCAAGCCGATGTGCGCTTGCTGATCGTGCGCGCTACCGACGTTCCGACTTACGTTGAACACGGTGCCGCCGATTTGGGCGTGGCCGGGAAAGATGTGTTGATGGAATACGGTGGCCAAGGCCTTTATGAGCCGTTGGACCTGCAAATTGCCCAATGCCGTTTGATGACCGCCGGTGCCATTGGTGCGATCGAGCCAAAGGGCCGTCTGCGTGTCGCGACCAAGTTCGTCAACGTAGCCAAACGTTACTACGCCGAACAAGGTCGTCAGGTCGACATCATCAAGCTGTATGGCTCGATGGAACTGGCACCCCTGATTGGTCTGGCGGATAAAATCATCGACGTTGTCGACACCGGCAACACGCTGCGTGCCAACGGTCTCGAGCCCCAGGAGCTGATTGCAACTATCAGTTCGCGTCTGGTGGTTAACAAGGCGTCAATGAAGATGCAGCACGCGCGCATTCAGGCGCTGATCGATACGCTGCGCAAAGCAGTCGAGTCGCGACACCGCGGCTGACTCACCTGCGCGACCTTGAGTCGCGCCCATCTATCCGTGTCATAGCCAAATTTCTCAGGTGCCCACGCGGATGGCTTGGTAGTCTACCGGCGCCTGAGCATCCGCCAATTATTGAGGCCTCCGCTATGACAACGACCACTGCAATTCGCCGACTCAACGCCGCTGACCCAGATTTTGCACGCCATCTGGACCATCTGCTGAGCTGGGAAAGTGTGTCCGATGACTCAGTCAATGAGCGCGTGCTTGAGATCATCAAGGCCGTTCGTGAGCGTGGCGACGCAGCCTTGGTGGAATTCACTCGACGTTTCGATGGGCTTGAAGTGGCGTCCATGGCGGAGCTGATTTTGCCTCGCGAGCGGCTAGAACTGGCGTTGACACGTATCACACCTGAACAGCGTACCGCGCTGGAAAAAGCCGCCGACCGCGTGCGTATTTATCACGAAAAGCAGAAACAGGATTCCTGGACCTACACCGAGGCCGATGGCACGGTGTTGGGCCAGAAGGTCACGCCGTTGGACCGCGCCGGGCTCTATGTGCCGGGCGGCAAAGCATCGTATCCGTCGTCAGTATTGATGAACGCGATTCCAGCAAAAGTCGCTGGCGTGACCGAAGTGGTCATGGTTGTTCCGACCCCGCGTGGCGAAATCAACGAGCTGGTGCTCGCTGCGGCCTGCATCGCCGGTGTTGATCGCGTATTCACCATTGGTGGCGCGCAAGCCGTTGCAGCCTTGGCGTACGGCACTGAAAGCGTGCCTAAAGTCGATAAGGTCGTTGGCCCCGGTAACATTTATGTCGCCACTGCCAAGCGCCACGTGTTTGGCCAGGTGGGGATCGACATGATCGCCGGTCCGTCCGAGATTCTGGTGGTATGCGACGGTTTGACCGACCCGGACTGGATAGCCATGGACTTGTTCTCCCAGGCTGAGCACGACGAAGACGCCCAAGCGATTTTGATCAGCCCGGACGCCGAGTTTCTCGACAAAGTGGCCGCAAGCATCGCCAAGCTGATGCCGACCATGGAGCGTGCGGAGATCATTCGCAGCTCGATCAACGGCCGTGGCGCACTGATTAAAGTGGCTGATATGCAGCAAGCGATTGATGTCGCCAATCGAATCGCGCCAGAGCACCTTGAGCTTTCAGTAGCCGACCCGCAAGCCTGGCTGCCGCAGATTCGCCACGCAGGCGCAATCTTCATGGGCCGTCACACATCCGAAGCTTTGGGCGATTACTGTGCCGGGCCAAATCACGTGTTGCCAACATCGGGTACTGCGCGGTTCTCGTCGCCATTGGGCGTGTACGATTTTCAAAAGCGTTCGTCGATCATTTATTGCTCCGAGCAAGGCGCCTCGGAATTGGGCAAAACGGCATCGGTATTGGCGCGAGGCGAGTCGTTGACCGCCCACGCCCGCAGCGCTGAGTTCCGAATTGTCGACAGCACCGAACAAGGAACAAAAGCATGAGCAAGTTCTGGAGTCCGTTTGTCAGCACCTTGGTGCCTTATGTGCCGGGTGAGCAACCGAAGCTGACCAAGCTGATTAAACTCAATACCAATGAAAACCCTTATGGCCCGTCGCCGAAAGCCCTGGCCGCCATGCGCGCCGGGCTGACCGACGATTTGCGTCTGTACCCGGACCCGAACAGCGATCTGCTCAAGCAAGCGGTTGCCACCTATTACGGCGTGCAACCCAATCAAGTGTTCTTGGGTAATGGTTCGGATGAAGTGCTGGCACACGTGTTCAATGCACTGTTGCGCCATGACAAACCCTTGTTGTTCCCAGACATCAGCTACAGCTTTTATCCGGTGTATTGCGGTTTGTACGGCATCGAGTTTGACGCGATAGCACTGGATGAACAGTTCCAGATTTGCGTCGAAGACTATGCCCGGCCCAACGGCGGGATCATCTTTCCCAACCCTAACGCGCCCACCGGCTGCCTTTTGGCACTGGACGCGGTGGCGCAGATGGTCACGGCCAACCCTGACTCGGTGGTGGTGGTCGACGAGGCTTACATCGACTTCGGTGGCGAAACCGCCATCAGTCTGGTGGACCGTTTTCCGAACCTGCTAGTTACCCAAACAGTGTCCAAGTCGCGTTCGTTGGCAGGATTGAGAGTGGGTCTGGCTGTAGGACATCCAGACCTGATCGAGGCGCTGGAGCGGGTCAAAAACAGCTTTAATTCATACCCGCTGGATCGCTTGGCAATCCTCGGCGCGACCGCTGCGTTCGAAGACCGTCAGTATTTTGAACGCACCTGTAAGGCAGTGATCGATAGCCGTGAGGTCTTGATCAAGCAACTGGAGGCCAAGGGGTTTGAGGTATTGCCGTCTGCGGCCAACTTCATCTTCGCCCGCCATCCGCAGCACGACGCCGCAGGTCTGGCAGCCAGATTGCGCGAGCAGGGCGTTATCGTTCGCCACTTCAAGCAAGAGCGCATCGCGCAATTCCTGCGAATCAGCATCGGTACGCCTGAGCATAACCAGGCGCTGGTCGATGGTTTGGGCGATTTGTAAAGTACCCAGTGGTCCCACAGATTCCGGCGCAGCCCGACTGTAATCCGTGGGACCGAATTTATTCGGGAATGAATTTCACATCCACATCGTCGGCGTCTGACCCGGCGCCTTCCCGAATGAATTCGGTCCCACAGTGGCTCCTACAGCGGTCGATTTATTCCTCTTCCGCCACCGGTGTTGGTGCAGGCGGTGGGCGCAATCCGACCTCGGCGTTTAGCGTCAGTTCTTTGCCATTGCGCATGACCTGGATCGCGATTTTGTCGCTTGGTTTGGTGCGCGCTACCTGGTTCATTGAGCGGCGGCCGTCACCGGCGGGCTCACCGTTGATGCTCAAAATCACATCACCCAGCAGCAAACCGGCTTTCTGCGCAGGCCCATCGCGGAATACGCCAGCGACGACAATGCCTGGACGATCCTTCAACCCGAATGACTCAGCCAGCTCCTGGGTCAGCGGCTGCACTTCAATACCCAGCCAGCCGCGAATCACTTGGCCGTGTTCGATGATCGACTTCATCACCTCCATTGCCAGCTTCACAGGGATCGCGAAACCGATGCCTTGCGAACCGCCGGACTTCGAGAAAATCGCCGTGTTAATGCCTGTCAGATTGCCGCTGGCGTCCACCAGTGCACCGCCGGAATTGCCGGGGTTGATCGCAGCGTCGGTCTGAATGAAGTCTTCGTAGGTGTTGAGGCCCAACTGATTACGCCCGGTGGCACTGATGATGCCCATGGTCACTGTTTGACCAACGCCAAACGGGTTGCCGATGGCCAGCGCGACGTCACCGATGCGGATGTTGTCGGAGCGGCCAATCGTAATGGATGGCAGGTTTTTCAGATCGATTTTCAATACTGCCAAGTCGGTCTCGGGATCGCTGCCGATGACCCTCGCGGTTGTTTCACGACCGTCTTTCAACGCCACAACGATTTGATCGGCACCACTGGTGACGTGGTTATTGGTCAGCAAGTAGCCTTCGGGGCTCATGATCACTGCTGAGCCGAGGCTTGATTCCATGCGCCGCTGTTTAGGCAAGTTATCGCCGAAAAACCGGCGGAATTGTGGGTCTTCGAATAATGGATGGGTAGTTTTGTTGACGACTTTGGTGGTGTACAGATTGGCAACGGCGGGGGCGGCAATTGTCACCGCGTCGGCATACGACACCGGGCCTTGTTGTACCGTTGACGACTGTGGCGCTTGTTGAAGATTAACGTCCAGACTGGGTAAGCCAACCCATTGCGGGTAACGCTGGATAATCAGCATGGCGATTAGCACACCTGCCAGCAGGGGCCAAGCAAAGAAGCGCAGTGCCTTGAACATTGAAAAGGTCCTGAGAAATGCCAAGCGCAGCAGCTTTTTGCCGGGGTTGCGCCATAATGGCGGGCATTATACGAGTACCTAGCAGCGCTGAACTGCCTATTTAGGAGTCTTTTATGGCTGTTGCCCTGAGCACCCTGGTCGAGGAAGCGGACCGTTACCTTAACTGCGCGCGGATCCAGGATTACTGCCCCAACGGTTTGCAGGTCGAAGGCCGTCCGCAAGTGATGCGCATCGTCAGTGGCGTCACTGCCAGTCAGGCGTTGCTGGATGCAGCAGTCGAAGCCCAAGCGGATTTGATCCTGGTTCATCACGGGTATTTTTGGAAAGGCGAGGACCCCTGCGTTGTCGGAATGAAACAGCGTCGCCTAAAGACGTTGCTCAAACATGACATCAGCTTACTCGCCTACCATCTGCCGCTGGATCTGCACCCCGACGTGGGCAATAACGTGCAACTGGCACGGGAGCTAGACATCACGGTAGAAGGACCGCTGGACCCGGAAAACCCGCGCATCGTCGGGCTGGTGGGCTCATTGGCAGAGCCGATGACGCCGCGCGATTTTGCTCGGCGGGTACAGGATGTTCTCGGTCGTGAGCCGCTGCTGATCGAAGGCAGCGAGATGATTCGGCGCGTGGGGTGGTGCACGGGCGGCGGTCAGGGCTATATCGATCAGGCGGTCTTGGCAGGGGTCGATCTTTATCTAAGCGGCGAAGCGTCGGAACAGACGTTCCATAGCGCGCGGGAAAACAACATCAGCTTCATCGCCGCCGGGCACCACGCCACCGAGCGTTACGGAGTCAAGGCGCTGGGCGATTATCTGGCAAAGCGCTTTGCGCTTGAGCATCTGTTTATCGATTGCCCGAACCCGATCTGAGCCCGAACGAAGCGGTCTATGGGTAGATCGTTTCGATCTAACCAGGCCACTAATATAAGCAGACGCTGTGATAAAGTGTGCGGCTCGAACACGGCCCGCTGGCCGTTCATCTGTACGTTTCCGTGAGTAGCCATGGTCGACAAACTGACGCATCTGAAACAGCTGGAGGCGGAAAGCATCCATATCATCCGCGAGGTTGCCGCCGAGTTTGATAACCCGGTGATGCTCTACTCCGTCGGCAAAGACTCAGCCGTAATGCTGCACCTGGCGCGTAAAGCGTTCTTTCCCGGAAAGCTGCCTTTTCCGGTAATGCACGTCGACACCCGGTGGAAGTTCAAGGAAATGTACGCCTTCCGCGACCGGCTGGTTGAAGAGCTGGGCCTTGACTTGATCGTGCACGTCAACCCCGATGGTGTTGCGCAGGATATCAATCCGCTGACCCACGGCAGCGCCAAGCACACCGACATCATGAAGACCGAGGGCCTCAAGCAGGCGCTGGACAAACATGGTTTCGATGCGGCGTTCGGCGGCGCACGTCGTGATGAAGAGAAGTCTCGTGCCAAAGAGCGCGTCTACTCGTTTCGCGATAACAAACACCGTTGGGACCCGAAAAACCAACGTCCTGAGCTGTGGAATGTCTATAACGGCAAGGTCAACAAGGGCGAATCGATCCGCGTATTCCCGTTGTCGAACTGGACTGAGCTCGATATCTGGCAGTACATCTACCTCGAAGGCATCCCGATCGTACCGCTGTATTTCGCGGCCGAACGTGAAGTCATCGAGATGAATGGCACCTGGATCATGATCGACGACGATCGCCTGCGTAATCACCTCAGCGAAGAAGACCGCGCACGCATCGTCAAAAAGAAAGTCCGCTTCCGCACACTGGGCGACTACCCGTTAACGGGCGCGGTCGAGTCCGAGGCGACCAGCCTCACCGACATCATTCAGGAAATGCTCCTGACGCGAACTTCCGAGCGCCAAGGCCGAGTCATCGATCACGATGGCGCAGGGTCGATGGAAGAAAAGAAACGTCAGGGCTATTTCTAAACAGGGTGTCTCACAATGTCGCATCAATCTGAATTGATCAGCGAGGACATCCTCGCCTATCTGGGCCAGCACGAACGCAAGGAACTGCTGCGCTTTCTCACCTGCGGTAACGTCGACGACGGCAAAAGCACGCTGATCGGCCGCTTGCTGCATGACTCCAAAATGATCTACGAAGATCACTTGGAAGCGATTACTCGCGATTCGAAGAAAGTCGGCACCACCGGCGATGACATCGATCTGGCATTGCTGGTCGACGGCCTTCAGGCCGAGCGCGAGCAGGGCATCACCATCGATGTTGCTTACCGCTATTTCTCCACCGCGAAACGCAAATTCATCATCGCCGACACACCTGGCCATGAGCAGTACACCCGCAACATGGCCACAGGCGCCTCGACCTGTGACTTAGCGATCATTCTGGTGGATGCTCGCTACGGCGTGCAGACCCAGACCCGTCGTCACAGCTTTATCGCGTCGTTGCTGGGTATCAAGCACATCGTAGTGGCCATCAACAAGATGGACCTAAAAGGCTTCGATGAAGGCGTGTTCGAGTCGATCAAAGCCGATTACAAAAGCTTTGCCGATGGCATCGCGCTCAAGCCGACCACCATGCATTTCGTTCCGATGTCGGCCCTAAAAGGCGACAACGTGGTGAACCACAGCGAGCGTTCGCCGTGGTACACCGGCCAAACGCTGATGGAAATCCTTGAAACGGTTGAAGTGGCGGCTGATCGCAACCTCACCGACCTGCGATTCCCGGTGCAATACGTCAACCGTCCCAACCTGAATTTCCGTGGTTTCGCCGGCACATTGGCCAGCGGCGTCGTACACAAGGGCGACGAAATCGTCGTACTGCCGTCAGGGAAAACCAGCCGAGTCAAATCCATCGTCACCTTCGATGGTGAGTTGGAACAGGCGGGCCCCGGCCAGGCCGTGACCTTGACCATGGAAGACGAGATCGACATCTCCCGTGGCGACTTGCTGGTACACGCTGACAGCATTCCGCAAATCTCCGACACCTTCGACGCCATGCTGGTGTGGATGGCAGAAGAACCGATGCTGCCGGGCAAGAAATACGACATCAAACGCGCCACCAGCTACATACCGGGCTCGATTGCCAGCATCAGCTACAAAGTCGACGTCAACACCTTGGCTGAAGGCCCTGCCAGCGAGTTGAAGCTGAACGAAATCGGTCGCGTCAAAGTCAGCCTCGACACCGCGATTGCGTTGGACGGTTACGACAGCAACCGCACCACCGGTTCGTTCATCATCATTGATCGGTTGACCAACGGCACGGTCGCCGCGGGCATGATCATCGCCCGGCCAATCGTCGCCGGTGCCAGCCACCACGACCATAAAGCCCACGTAGCCACTGAAGAGCGTGCTCGTCGCTTTGGTCAGCAGCCAGCAACGGTGTTGTTCAGCGGCTTGTCGGGCGCGGGCAAAAGCACCTTGGCTTACGCGCTGGAGCGCAAGCTGTTCGACATGGGCCGAGCGGTGTTCGTCCTTGATGGCCAAAACCTGCGTCACGACCTGAATAAAGGCCTGCCGCAAACCCGTGCCGGTCGTACTGAAAACTGGCGGCGTGCGGCGCACGTTGCGCGTCAGTTCAACGAAGCGGGCTTGCTAACACTGGCGGCATTCGTTGCGCCGGACGCCGAAGGCCGGGAGCAAGCCAAAACGCTGCTGGGTGCTGATCGTCTGATAACGGTCTACGTCCAGGCATCGCCTACCGTTTGCCGCGAGCGAGACCCACAAGGCCTGTATGCCGCCGATGGCGACAACATCCCAGGTGAGTCCTTCCCGTACGACGTGCCATTGAATGCGGATCTGGTGATCGACACGCAATCGCTATCCATTGAAGACAGCGTCAAGCAAGTGCTGGAACTGCTACGGAGCCGCGGCGCGATCTGATCGCAACGCGCCCATAAAAACCCCGCGAAGGAGAGATTCTTCGCGGGGTTTTTTATGGGCCATGCTTGGTTCGCGAGGCGACGCTCGCCACAATTTGGCGCTTATCAAACTACTGTTTCTTAAGACGAACGGCCATCTGTGGGGCCAATTTGTTGGCGAAGGTCCTTTGGAGATTAGCAATCATGCTCTACGATCCATTGACGCAGACGACCGCAAGCAGCCGCAAATCCCGTGGGAGCAGGCTTGCCTGCGAAGAGGCCATCATCACGCCGCCGATTTCAGCCGAAAAACCTGGTTTGCCTGCAATGACGCTTTCGTTGGCAAGCCAACTCCCACAGAGATTCGGGTCTGGTCAGGAACAGCGCGTCGTGGCCTTCGCGAATGAATTCGCTCTCACAGAGATTGCAATCAATCTCTACGATCCATTGACGCAGACGACCGCAAGCAGCCTCAAATCCCGTGGGAGCAGGCTTGCCTGCGAAGAGGCCCATCATCACGCCGCCGATTTCAGCCGAAAAACCTGGTTCGCCTGCAATGACGCTTTCGTTGGCAAGCCAACTCCCACAGAGATTCGGGTCTGGTCAGGAACAGCGCGTCGTGGCCTTCGCGAATGAATTCGCTCCCACAGAGATTGCAATCAATCTCTACGATCCATTGACGCAGACGACCGCAAGCAGCCGCAAATCCCGTGGGAGCAGGCTTGCCTGCGAAGAGGCCCATCATCACGCCGCCGATTTCAGCCGAAAAACCTGGTTCGCCTGCAATGACGCTTTCGTTGGCAAGAATCTCCCACAGCGCCCATACAAAAAAGCCCGCCATTCATTCCGAACGGCGGGCTTTTTGTTGATGCGTGCCGCTCACATCACTTTTTCAAACCGTAATGCTCGTCCAGCATGCCGGGTGCATTTGGGGTCTTGGGCGCGTAATCCTTTGGCGCTTCAGAGTTGCGCGGTGGGGTCAGGCGGTCCCGAGGTGCTTGCGTGGTGTCAGCGTGCAAGCTGATCGAATAACCTATTTTTTATCGTACGTCATACTTGGGCTCTTCGGACTTGGGTGGAATAATAAGAGCGATAATACATCTGCTATGTAGGATTTTTTACCTTTCTATGTCAGGGGCGTCTGATGACGCTTCCGAAACTTATGATAGAGATTACCAATACTTGAAACTCGCTACTATCTGTAGGAAATATCCCACTCAGATAACGGAAATTGGAGCTTTTTAAATGGCATAAATCCGCTTGTTAAATAAACTTAATCGTCGTATTTTTCCGCAACCAAATTATTAGTACATATGTATCTATACACTGACTGCCTGGACTTCAGTGCTGGGACGGTTGCACCTATAGCAGCCTCATTCGTCTTAAGTGCGCCATTTTGAGCAACAAGTGCGCAAATAGTTGCGCAGTCTAAAACGGCTAGTGTTTGAACAGTTATTCAGGAGTACCGCTTGTGGAAAAACACGACCCCAATTCCTGCCGGGTATGTTTGGCGAACCGGCCTAAAGAAATGACCCCTCAGCAACTCGCCGCCCGCGAAGAAATGCAAAAGCCCTTCCTGGCGGCAATTGCCCAAGGAGAGGCACACCGGCAAGAGGTCTATCGCAGGGTGGAGGAACAGAAAAAACGCGAGCGCGCAAGCAAGGTGCCGGTCTTCTTGACCATTGGTGTGTTCTTCGATGGCACCTGCAATAACGCCAGCAACACCGCGCAAGGCATTATGTGTGGCGCGCATCACCCGATTCAGCCGCAAGACCTCGACGCCAGTTGCAAGCCGTACATGGCGGATCCAGACAGCAGTTATGGGAATGATTTAAGCAATGTAGCGAAGTTATATCGCCTTTATCACGCACCCAAAAGGTTCGAGGAAGCGGAGGTAGGGGAACAAAGTTCGTTCGCCTACCGAAAAATCTACGTCGACGGTATAGGGACTGTGGCGGGAGAAGAAGACAGCAAGCTCGGGTCAAGCCTCGGGCGTGGCGAGACTGGCGTGGCCGAACGTGTGCAGTCGGTGTTCGTTGCGATAGGTCGACATATCCGGGATATACATAAGCAAGATCCGAATAATGAAATCACCCATATCATCTTTGACGTCTTCGGTTTCAGTCGAGGCGCCGCGGCGGCCAGGCACTTTGCCACAGAAGTCGCCAAAGTTAGGAGCGGTCCCTTAGGCGTTGTGCTCAATAGCTATAAGATTGCATTCAGCCCCAAATTCATGGGCCAATACAAAAAACACATCCGCATTGGATTTATTGGCCTGTTCGATACCGTGGCGGCTACGGGTGGGTTGAGTAACTTGCTGAATGTCAGCAGTTCAATTACCCCTGGGTTAAACATTGCGTTGCCACCGTCAGACTTCAGACACGTGGTGCAATTAGTAGCCCGCGACGAGTGTCGAGACAATTTCGCCCTTAATAAAATAGGCCCCGATCATCCTGAAATTATCGTGCCCGGAGTCCACTCGGACGTTGGAGGCGGCTATCGCGCCGAGGCGGACGAATGCGTGCTGATCACCCCCATGCAGGCGCTGACGGTCGCGGAAAACTGTGACGTAAAAACCACATCCATTTACTACGACGCGCTGCAGGCCAAAATGCACATGATCGCTAAAGGCTGGCCCGCTGAGATGCTGGAGATTATAACCCCGCCCTCTACGGAGTTAGCGATCGACCCGCAGGATCGACAGGCTCCCCGACAAAAAAGAGTGTTTGCTGGTTTACAACTCAAGCGAACAGTTCGAGGAGAGTTATCGCGAGTTTATTTGCGGGTGATGTACACGCTGGCGAAACAAAAGAAGGTACGGTTTATCGATATCGAGGAGCAGCGTGCTGACTACAAGCTCCCTAAAGAACTCCAATCGCTGTGTGATCAATTTGTCGCAGGTGAGTACAGCACCACTGCGGCTGAAGAGGCGCTTTTAAAACTGCGCTATATCCATACCTCTGCCCATTGGAACAACCCCGTGACTAAGCGAGATGGGACAGGCCTAAAGCTTTTTTACTTTAATGCACCGACTGCAAATGGCATACGCGTCCAACACCCA
This sequence comes from Pseudomonas sp. CCI4.2, assembly GCF_034350045.1. Lineage (NCBI taxonomy): Bacteria > Pseudomonadati > Pseudomonadota > Gammaproteobacteria > Pseudomonadales > Pseudomonadaceae > Pseudomonas > Pseudomonas sp. CCI4.2. The sequence goes on from NZ_CP133781.1 coordinate 2,310,872, forward strand.
CACGCAATCAAAGGTGAACGATGAAGATCAAGAAGTTGTGGGCACTATTGGGGCTAGTTCTGATCGCTGGATGCCAAGCCGCCGACCCATTGTCTGGCGTAAATGACCCCCATCACCCATGGTGGGATTTACGGTTTTCTGCACCAAGGTATATGACGGGTTGGGTCGAGATGAGCGCGGTGGTGGATATCAATAACCGATTCTTTCCACGCAGAGGCGGCGGCGCTATCGGCACCGGAGCTTTTCGGAACGACGGCATCGAATATGCCCATGGATGGGCGGATACCGGCGGAAACGGAAGTTTTGTCACCGGCGCCGATCTCCCGAAGCGGGTCTTCGTGCGCTGGCAGTCCTCGGTTGAGCCCCAAACCTACCAAGGCTGGATTGAAATCTCGGAAGAAGCCCGACAACTGATGCGCCACTCCATCGCTCGACGGTGCGCCGAGGACCCGGAGGACCCCGCTTCTTGGCACCCGAGCATGACCTTGGGACTTGCCCCCGGCGGTATTGTTCAAGTGTGGGTGTGGGATGAGTGTTTACGCCGAGTCGCCTTTAACCGCGCTCAAGTTGGGATAGAACCTTTAGGTCCGGACCTTGGCAAATCAAACGGGCACTACTTCCAACAAACCAAAGATTCGAAGCAATACGTCGAACGCTTCGGCATTCCTTATGGCAGTTGGTGATCCCGGATGATTATCAGAAAACTCGCTGCATTATTGGGTCTAGCTCTGATCGCAGGATGCCAAGCCGCCGACCCATTGTCTGGCGTAAATGACCCCCATCACCCATGGTGGGATTTACGGTTTTCTGCACCGTACTATATGACGGGTTGGGTCGAAATGGGCGCGGTGGTGGATATCAATAACCGATTCTTCCCACACCTAGGTGCCGGTGGAATTGGCATTGAAGTTTTCCAGAACGACGATATCGAAGATGCTAGAGGATGGTCGGATACCGGCGGAAACGGGAGTTTTGTCACCGGCGCCGATCTCCCGAAACGGGTCTTCGTACGCTGGCAGTCCTCGGTCGAGCCTCAAACCTACCAAGGCTGGATAGAGATCCCGGAAGAAGCCCGACAACTGATGCGCCACTCCATCGCTCGACGGTGCGCCGAGGACCCGGAGGAACCCGCTTCTTGGCACCCCAGCATGACCTTGGGACTTGCCCCCGGCGGTATTGTTCAAGTGTGGGTGTGGGATGAGTGTTTACGCCGAGTCGCCTTCAACCGCGCTCAAGTCGAAGTCGAGCCTTTAGGCCCGTATCTGGGTAAATCAAACGGGCATTACTTTCAACAAACCGAAGATTCGAAGCAATACGTCGAACGTTTCGGCATTCCTTATGGCAGTTGGTAAGCCCCCGTCATCACCCTCAACCCTCAGCATTTACAATCATGGAGAAACAAATGAAAGGAATCGTCCTACTCGTTTCAGCCCTATTCCTAGCCGCCTGCTCCCATGATGATAGCGCGCCATCCAACGATTTAATTGGCAACTATTATTTACAAGGGGTCATGGAAATGGCCTCGCAGCTGTCGCTTCAAGGGGGCAGTAACTTTGAAGCCGTCGTTGAATATGGCTCCGCTGACGGTTATGCAAAGGGTAAATGGTCACAAGACGGACAACGGCTAACGTTGCGCCGGAATTACGAGGGATTGAACGGCGAAAATGACATCAGCCAGTTCTTCGACGAGATGGTTTTAGTTATCGGCGACGATTGCCTGACTATCGAAGAATCGCGTGGCTGTTACGTCAAATTGCCAAAACGCCACGCCTCGGAATAGGGTTGGCCCGTGTGGACTGCGAGAGTACGACCCGACCGCATGTGACTAAAAAAACCCGCCATTCATTCCGAACGGCGGGCTTTTTGTTGATGCGTGCCGCTCACATCACTTTTTCAAACCGTAATGCTCGTCCAGCATGCCGGGTGCATTTGGGGTCTTGGGCGCGTAGTCCTTTGGCGCTTCAGAGTTGCGCGGTGGGGTCAGGCGGTCCCGAGGTGCTTGCGTGGTGTCAGCGTGCAAGCTGGCGAGTAAACGCTGACGCGTTTGCTCATCCAAGGCCAGGCGGTTGGCACCATCGGCAAGGTGTTCCTGTACTTCCTGATAGCTCTGCGAAAGCTTGTTCACCAGATTCGCCGTGCTGTTGAAGTGGGTGACTACCTCGTTCTGATAACTATTGAAGCGCTCCTGAACATCATCCAGCTGACGCTGAGTGCTGCTCGGGGCAGCGTTGGGCAGCAGACGTGCGACCAGGAAACCAATGACCACACCTGCAACCAGGGCGATAGTCGGCAACAACCAAACTAAGAGCGAGTGTTCCACGAGTCCTTCCTCTATAAACGGCTTTGCTTTACGTTAACGGCTCGAACCTGCGCTGTATACCGCGACACGCTCACGGATATGCCAGACACAGACAATCAGCTAGACGAGTCGACCCAATTCGAGGTCACGGAGTTCATTTTTGCTCATGCGCGAAACCCCTGTATTGATTGATGGCCCAGTCGGCCAAATCGAAGCCCTTTACCTCGATACCGAGGGCGCTCGCGGTGTGGCGCTGATCTGCCATCCTAACCCGGTGCAGGGCGGGACCATGCTAAATAAGGTCGTATCGACATTGCAGCGAACCGCACGCGACGCGGGTTTGATCACCTTGCGCTTCAACTATCGCGGAACCGGCGCCAGCGCCGGCACCCATGACATGGCGTCCGGCGAAGTCGATGATGCCCAAGCGGCGGCGCAGTGGTTGCGCAATAAACACCTCGATTTGCCGATGACGCTGCTGGGCTTCTCGTTTGGCGGCTTTGTCGCAGCCAGCCTCGGTGGGCGTCTGGAAGCCAAGGGTGAAAAATTGGCGCATTTGTTCATGGTGGCCGCTGCGGTCACGCGCCTGAGCGCCGATCACTCGTTGCCGCAAAACTGTCCGATCACCTTGATCCAGCCAGAAACCGACGAGGTGATCGATCCGCAGGCCGTCTATGACTGGTCCGATGCCCTCAAGCGCCCCCATGAGCTGCTGAAAGTGGCAGAATGCGGACACTTTTTTCACGGCAAGCTGACTGACCTCAAAGAGTTGGTCCTGCCACGCCTTTCGAATTGATTGCAGCCAGAAGCGCCTGACCCTGTGGGCGCCTAACCTGCCTTACTCTAATAAGCAGCCACTAGCCATGACCACTCGTATCCTGACCGGTATTACCACTTCCGGTACGCCGCACCTCGGCAACTATGCCGGTGCCATTCGCCCGGCGATCATCGCCAGCCGCCAGAGCGATGCGGATTCGTTCTACTTCCTGGCTGATTATCACGCCCTGATCAAATGCGACGACCCGCTGCGCATTCAGCGTTCGCGTCTGGAAATCGCTGCGACTTGGCTGGCTGCCGGCCTTGATGTTGATCGAGTCACGTTTTATCGCCAGTCCGACATCCCGGAAATCCCTGAGCTGACTTGGCTGTTGACCTGTGTAGCGGCCAAGGGCTTGCTCAACCGCGCGCACGCTTATAAAGCCTCGGTGGACAAAAACGTTGAAGCCGGTGAAGACCCGGACGCCGGTATCACGATGGGTTTGTACAGCTACCCGGTGCTGATGGCGGCTGACATCCTGATGTTCAACGCGCACAAAGTGCCGGTCGGCCGTGATCAGATCCAGCACGTGGAAATGGCCCGCGACATTGGTCAGCGTTTCAACCACCTGTTCGGCCAAGGCAAAGAATTTTTTGTCATGCCCGAAGCGTTGATTGAAGAAAGCGTCGCCACGCTGCCGGGCCTGGATGGTCGCAAAATGTCGAAAAGCTACGACAACACCATTCCGTTGTTCAGCAATGCCAAAGAGATGAAAGCCGCGATTTCGCAGATCGTCACCGACTCGCGCGCGCCGGGCGAAGCCAAAGATCCAGACAACTCGCACCTGTTTACCCTCTATCAAGCCTTCGCCACCCCGGAGCAAGGCGCTGAGTTCCGTTCTGAGCTATTACAGGGCTTGGGTTGGGGCGAGGCCAAGCAACGTTTGTTCGCGTTGCTTGACGCTGAGCTGGGGGAGGCCCGCGAGAGTTATCACGGTTTCATGGCGCGTCCCGCCGACCTGGAAGATATTCTGCTCGCCGGTGCGGTAAAAGCCCGCGCCGTCGCGACGCCGTTCCTCGGCCAATTGCGTGAGGCGGTGGGCCTGCGGTCGTTCCGCAGCGTTGTGCAAAACGCCGACAGCGGGAAGAAAAAAGCCGCCAAAGGCGTGCGGTTTGTCAGCTTCCGTGAAGACGACGGCAGCTTCCGTTTTCGCCTGCTCGCCGCCGACGGTGAGCAATTGTTACTGTCGCGCACGTTCGCTGATGGCAAAACGGCGGGTGCGGTCAGCAAGCAATTGCAGCTGGGTGGCGAGCTGGACCTGCGCAGCGAGGATGATCGCTTCACGGTATGGCTCGACGAAGCGTGTGTGGCGGACAGCCCTGAGTTTGCCGACAGTTTCGCGCGGGATGCAGCCATCGAAAACCTCAAGCGCGCGTTAGCCCCGCAATAGGTCTGATTGCCATTTCCAAGGGCCGTCGCTACAGTGGCGGCCCGTTTTTGTCGCCTTGTTAACGAATATGACTCCCCTAGAACGATATCAAGCTGATCTGAAGCGCCCCGACTTCTTCCATGATGCCGCGCAGGAAACTGCTGTGCGCCATCTGCAACGCCTGTACGACGACCTGGTCGCTGCGCAGCACAGCAAGCCGGGTCTGCTCGGCAAGCTGTTCGGCAAGAAGCCCCAGGCGCCCGTCAAAGGTTTGTATTTTTGGGGTGGCGTTGGCCGTGGCAAGACGTACCTGGTCGACACCTTCTTCGAAGCCTTGCCGTTCAAAGAAAAAGTCCGAACTCACTTCCACCGCTTTATGAAGCGTGTGCACGAAGAAATGAGGACGCTCAATGGCGAGAAAAACCCGCTGATCATTATCGCCAAGCGCTTTTCCGATGAGGCGCGGGTGATTTGTTTCGATGAGTTTTTCGTTTCGGACATCACCGACGCCATGATCCTTGGCACCCTGATGGAAGAATTGTTCAAAAACGGCGTGACCCTGGTCGCGACGTCGAACATTGTCCCGGACGGTTTGTATAAAGATGGTCTGCAGCGTGCGCGTTTTCTGCCGGCCATTGCGTTGATCAAAGTCAACACCGACATCGTCAACGTCGACAGTGGCGTGGACTATCGCTTGCGTCACCTTGAGCAGGCTGAGCTGTTTCACTTCCCGCTGAACGACGCCGCCGAAGAAAGTCTGCGCAAAAGCTTCAAGGCCCTGACCCCAGAGTGCACTCAGGCGACTAAAAACGATGTGCTGATGATCGAGAACCGCGAAATCCGGGCGATGCTCACTTGTGATGACGTGGCCTGGTTTGATTTTCGTGAATTGTGCGACGGCCCGCGCAGCCAGAACGACTACATCGAACTCGGCAAGATCTTCCACGCGGTGTTGATCAGCGGTGTTGAGCAGATGAGCGTCAAAACCGACGACATCGCCCGACGCTTCATTAATATGGTCGACGAATTTTACGATCGCAACGTCAAGCTGATCATCTCGGCTGAAGTTGAGCTCAAGGATTTGTACACCGGCGGTCGTCTGAACTTTGAGTTCCAGCGCACGTTGAGCCGACTGCTGGAAATGCAATCCCACGAATTCCTGTCGCGGCCACATAAGCCCTAGGGGCAGTTGCGAGCTGCAAGCTTCAAGCTGCAAGAAGGGTGAAACTGATTCGCTTGTAGCTTGTAGCTCGCAACGTGCAGATGCTCTCAGGCTTCCTGCTGAAACTGCTGGCGGTACTGGTTGGGTGACAATTCCGTGTGCTGGCGAAACAGGCGCGCGAAGAAGCTGGCGTCGTCGTATCCGACCTCATAGCTTATCGTCTTGATGCTTTTGCGCGTTCCGGACAGCAAGCCTTTGGCCGTTTCGATGCGCATTCTTTGCAAATAATGCAGCGGCTTGTCGCCGGTGGCCGTCTGGAAGCGGCGCATGAAGTTACGGATGCTCATGCTGTGCTCGCGCGCTACGTCTTCGAAACGAAACTTGTCGGCAAAATGCTCTTCGAGCCATTGCTGAATTTGCAGGATACTCACGTCTTGGTGCAGTTTCTGCCCACCAAATCCCATCCGCCCCGGCACGTAGCTGCGCTGTACTTCGTAAAGAATGTCACGCGCCACGGCTTGGGCAACGTTGGCCCCGCAGAAACGTTCGATCAGGTAGATGTAGAGATCGCAGGCTGAGGTCGTGCCGCCAGCGCAATACAGGTTGTCGGCGTCGGTCAGGTGTTTTTCTGGATTGAGCAGCACCTTTGGAAAACGCTGCGCAAACTCGGTAAAAGCGCGCCAATAGGTGGTCGCCTCCTTGCCGTCCAGCAAGCCAGCTTGTGCCAGCCAGAACACCCCGCTGGCCTCGCCACACAGCACGGCGCCCTTGGCGTGTTGTTCGCGTAGCCATGGCAAAACCTGGGGGTATCGCTGGCACAGCGCATCGAAATCATCCCAAAACGCCGGCAGGATAATCACATCGCTCTGTTCCAGGCCGCCCTCTACGGGCAGCATGACTTCGCTGAAGCTGCGTACCGAAAGTCCGTCAGGGCTAACGATTCGAGTCTCGAAAGTGGTCTTCAGGCCTTGGCCGAGCTGTTTTCCATAGCGCAGGCTGGCCAGGTGGAAGAAGTCTTTGGCTTGCATCAGGGTCGAGGCGAATACCCCATCAATGGCCAGGATGCTGACGCGCCGCAACGGCGCGGAGTGCTGGGTAGACATAATTCTTTTTCTTATATGGGAAAGTGGTCAAGCGACGGCTGGATCGTCTTATTTTTTGTCGTATGTGTCCAGTGTCCTCGCGCGGGTCATCGGCTTAGGCTCTCAAGACAACCCAGCCCTTCACCCTCTTGCAGGTGCAGCATGATCCCTAGAACCCTGTTCAGCTCCGAACACGAACTCTTTCGCAGCAGCGTGCGTAAATTTCTTGAGCAGGAGGCGCAGCCGTTTCATGCGCAGTGGGAAAAACAGGGTTATATCGATCGCGCCTTATGGAACAAGGCGGGAGAGCAGGGGATGTTGTGTTCGCATTTGCCCGAAGAATACGGCGGCATGGCGGCAGACTTTCTCTATAGCACCGTGGTGATCGAAGAAATCGGTCGGCTGGGCCTGACGGGGATCGGTTTTTCTTTGCATTCAGATATCGTCGCGCCGTACATCCTGCATTACGGCAGCGAAGCCCTGAAGCTCAAGTACCTGCCGAAATTGGTTTCGGGAGAAATGGTGACCGCCATTGCGATGACCGAGCCAGGTGCGGGTTCCGATCTGCAAGGCGTGAAAACCACGGCTGTGTTAGGCGGCGATGAGTACGTGATCAACGGCTCCAAGACGTTTATTACCAACGGCTTTCTGGCTGATTTGGTGATCGTCGTTGCCAAGACGGACCCTAAGGCCGGGGCCAAAGGCACCAGTTTGTTTCTAGTAGAGGCCAGCTCGCAGGGGTTTGCCAAAGGTAAGCGCCTGGAAAAGGTCGGGATGAAAGCCCAGGACACCTCCGAGCTGTTCTTTCAGGACGTGCGTGTGCCCAAGGACAATCTGTTGGGTCAGGCCGGCATGGGTTTCGCCTATCTGATGCAGGAGCTGCCTCAAGAGCGATTGACGGTTGCAGTCGGGGCGTTGGCGTCTGCCGAAGCAGCCTTGCAATGGACGCTGGACTACACCCGGGAACGCAAAGCGTTCGGAAAGGCTATCGCGGAATTCCAAAACACTCGGTTCAAGCTCGCTGAAATCGCGACTGAAGTGCAGATTGGTCGGGTATTTGTTGATCGCTGTCTTGAGCTGCACCTAGAGGGCAAGCTGGACGTGCCCACCGCGGCGATGGCGAAATACTGGTGCACAGACTTGCAATGCAAAGTGCTCGACGAGTGTGTGCAGTTGCATGGCGGCTACGGTTTTATGTGGGAATACCCCATCGCCCGGGCTTGGGCGGATGCTCGGGTGCAGAGGATTTATGCGGGAACCAATGAAATCATGAAGGAAATTATTGCCCGGACCTTGTGAGTGAGCTTAAGCAGGCAGAGAAGGCAAAACGGGATGAGCCTGAAATCGTCGGGTTTTGGCGACGAAAGCTGCATGTCATCCCTTTCTGCCCCTGAATTCAGGGTGAATTGCAAAAGCTGCTTGAGATTTTTTTCGAAATCTGCATAATTCCGCAGCTCTTTGCAGTGGAAGTGATGCGCCGTCTGCCGAAGAATCTTGCCGTATAACGGACGCGCCGACCCGAGCCCCCGACAGCGTCTGTTCCCGGCTGCCTTTGACCTTGTCAAAGTACGCACTATTCAGTAAGATCCGCCGTCTAATTTATCAGGGCGGCCCCTGAGGCTATTAAAGAATGAAAACTTTTACTGCTAAACCGGAAACAGTTACGCGCGACTGGTTCGTCGTCGACGCTGCTGGTCAGACACTGGGTCGTCTGGCGACCGAGATCGCGAGCCGTCTTCGTGGCAAGCACAAACCGGAATACACTCCGCACGTCGATACAGGCGATTACATCGTCGTTATCAACGCTGAGCAAATCCGCGTTACCGGTGCTAAAACCACCGACAAGATCTACTACTCTCACTCTGGTTTTCCGGGCGGGATCAAGTCGATCAACTTTGAAAAGCTGATCGCTAAAGCCCCAGAGCGCGTGATCGAGACCGCGGTTAAAGGCATGCTGCCTAAGAACCCGCTGGGTCGCGACATGTATCGTAAGCTGAAAGTCTATGCGGGCGCTGTACACCCTCATACTGCTCAGCAGCCCCAAGAACTGAAGTTTTAACGGAATAGTTCATTATGTCGGCGACTCAAAATTACGGCACTGGCCGTCGCAAGACCGCAACTGCACGCGTTTTCCTGCGTCCAGGTACCGGCAACATCTCTATCAACAACCGTACTCTTGACGGTTTCTTCGGTCGCGAAACTGCCCGCATGGTAGTTCGTCAGCCGCTGGAATTGACTCAGACTACCGAGAAATTCGACATCTACGTCACTGTTATCGGTGGCGGCACAAGTGGTCAAGCTGGCGCAATCCGCCACGGTATCACTCGCGCTCTGATGCAGTATGACGAAACCCTGCGTGGCGCTCTGCGCAAAGCTGGCTTCGTTACTCGCGATGCTCGTGAAGTAGAGCGTAAGAAAGTCGGTCTGCGTAAAGCGCGTAAGCGTCCGCAGTACTCGAAGCGTTAATTCGCTGCTACTTTCTAAGCGCCCAGTTCCTTTTAGGAGCTGGGCGTTTTTTTATGGGCGAAGGATTTCGGTGTGACAACGTGCCACATGCCTGGGCGCCGCGTGTTATAAGGCTTGAGACCATTGGGCTATGGTAATTACCTTGTCAATTGAGGGGCTTTTCTTTACCATCCGGCAGGATTTTTACACCGTTCCAGATATTTATTAAGTAGACGCCTGATCAAACAGGCCATAGAGCTGATGGGAGAGGACGGAATGAGCAATGACGGCGTGAATGCAGGCCGGCGTCGCTTCCTCGTAGCAGCCACATCCGTGGTTGGTGCTGCAGGAGCGGTGGGGGCGGCGGTCCCGTTCGTGGGGTCATGGTTTCCCAGTGCCAAGGCGAAAGCCGCAGGTGCACCGGTAAAGGTGAATATCAGCAAGGTCGAACCAGGACAGCAAATGATTGCCGAGTGGCGTGGTCAGCCGGTATTCATCGTCCGTCGTACCGCAGAGATTTTAGGGAACCTGAAAAAGATCGAGGGGCAACTTTCCGATCCGACTTCAAAGAACTCCTCGCAACCGACATACGTCGACCCGGAACTACGTTCGATCAAACCAGAGATTCTGCTGCTGGTCGGTATCTGTACGCATTTGGGATGTTCGCCGACGTTCCGTCCCGAAGTAGCCCCCGCAGATCTCGGCAAAGACTGGGTAGGTGGTTATTTCTGCCCTTGCCACGGTTCGCACTACGATCTGGCCGGGCGTGTTTACAAGTCTCAACCGGCACCCTTGAATCTACCTGTGCCGCCGCATTCCTATGAGTCGGACAGCATCATCGTCATCGGCGTCGATCAGGAGAAAGCGTCATGAGTAAGTTCATGGACTGGGTGGATGCGCGCTTCCCTGCCACAAAAATGTGGGAAGACCATCTCAGCAAGTATTACGCACCAAAAAACTTCAACTTCTTCTACTTCTTCGGCTCGCTGGCATTGCTGGTGCTGGTCAATCAGATCGTTACTGGTGTCTGGCTGACCATGAGCTACACGCCGTCGGCTGAAGAAGCGTTTGCTTCCGTCGAATACATCATGCGTGACGTGGAATATGGCTCGATCCTGCGCCTGCTTCACTCAACGGGCGCCTCTGCGTTCTTCATTGTGGTTTATCTGCACATGTTCCGTGGGCTGCTATACGGTTCGTATCAGAAGCCGCGTGAGCTGGTCTGGTTGTTCGGGATGCTGATCTACTTGGCGCTGATGGCTGAAGCATTCATGGGGTATCTGCTGCCTTGGGGCCAGATGTCCTATTGGGGGGCCCAGGTGATCATCTCGCTGTTCGGTGCGATTCCTGTCATCGGTGGTGACCTGACTCAATGGATTCGTGGTGACTACCTGATTTCAGGTATTACCCTGAACCGCTTCTTTGCATTGCACGTCGTGGCGTTGCCGATCGTTATCCTGGGTCTGGTGGTGTTGCACGTTCTGGCGCTGCACGAAGTGGGCTCCAACAACCCCGACGGCGTTGACATCAAGAAACACAAAGACGAAAACGGCATACCGTTGGACGGCATCCCCTTCCATCCGTATTACACCGTGAAAGACATCGTCGGCGTTGTGGTGTTCCTGTTCGTCTTTTGCTCGATCGTATTTTTCTTCCCAGAAATGGGCGGTTATTTCCTCGAGAAGCCTAACTTCGAAGTAGCGAACGCGTTCAAGACCCCTGAGCACATTGCTCCGGTTTGGTACTTCACGCCGTTCTACGCGATCCTGCGTGCGATCCCGGACAAGCTCATGGGTGTTATCGCCATGGGTGCTGCGATTGCCGTCCTGTTCGTGTTGCCGTGGCTTGATCGTAGTCCGGTCAAATCTATGCGTTATAAGGGTTGGCTGAGCAAGATCTGGTTGGTGGTGTTCTGCGTGGCGTTCGTGATTCTGGGTGTGCTGGGCGTTTTGCCGCCAACCCCTGAGCGCACGATTCTGTCGCAGGTCTGTACGTTTCTGTACTTTGCCTACTTCATTCTGATGCCGTTCTATACCCGGCTCGAGAAGACCAAACCGGTTCCAGAAAGGGTGACTGGCTGATGAAAAAGCTATTTGCTGTACTGATTTTTGCTCTCCTGCCCGTTTTGTCTTATGCGGCAGAGCACGGCCCTGAGTTGGAACATGTTGATATCGACGTGTCTGATAAGGCGGCCATGCAAGACGGTGCTCGTACGTTTGCGAACTACTGCATGGGTTGCCATAGCGCCAAGTTTCAACGCTATGAGCGTGTGGCTGACGATCTGGGTATCCCCCACGATCTGATGCTGGACAAGCTGATTTTCACGGGCGCCAAGATTGGCGACCATATGACTATCGGCATGCAGCCTGCTGACGCTAAAGCCTGGTTCGGGGCGGCTCCGCCCGATCTGACCCTGGTAGCTCGTGTTCGCGGTACTGACTGGCTCTACGGTTATCTGCGCTCGTTCTATGAAGATCCTGCACGTCCATGGGGCGTGAACAACAAGGTTTTCCCGAACGTTGGTATGCCTAACGTACTGGCGGGCCTTCAAGGTCGTCAGGTCATTGGCTGCAAGCAGATCCAAATGGTTGAAGATGGCAAGAAGCAATTTGACCCCCTGACCGGCTCTCCATTGACCCACGAAGCATGCGATCAATTGACCGTATTGCCGAAAACCGGGTCGTTAAATGAAGAACAGTTCGATGAGAAGGTCAAAAATCTTGTAACCTTCCTCGCTTACTCGGCGAATCCGGTGAAGCTGCAACATCAGCGCATCGGGACCTATGTATTGCTTTACCTGGCCTTCTTCTTCGTCTTCGCGTATTTACTCAAACGCGAATATTGGAAAGACGTCCACTGATATCATGCTGTAACCCCTGCTGTTAACGAGCCGCGCCCTAGGGTGCCTCTCTAAAAAACGAGCGTGGGGCAGGTGCCGCTTCGGTGGTGCCTGCCCTGCGTAGTCGTTTTCGGAGGCGCCCTCTGGGCGCGCTCGTTTTTCTGCTTTTGAAAACTTTTACAAGCGAGGAGGACCGCCATGGGCGTGACCAACCGGTTGGCCTGTTACTCCGACCCCGCCGACCACTATTCCCACCGCGTGCGCATTGTGCTCGCTGAGAAAGGTGTCAGCGCTGAGATCATTGATGTTGTGGCGGGTCGTCATCCGCCAAGATTGATTGAGGTGAATCCGTACGGCAGCGTACCAACCCTGGTCGATCGCGACCTTGCGTTGTACGAGTCGACGGTGGTGATGGAATACCTGGATGAACGTTATCCGCACCCACCTTTGTTACCGGTTTATCCGGTGGCCCGTGCCAACAGCCGTCTGCTGATTCACCGTATTCAGCGCGATTGGTGTGGCCTGGTGGATTTGATTCTGGATTCACGTAGTAAAGAGCACGCTCGCGTTCAAGCGCGTAAAGAGCTGCGTGAAAGCTTGACCGGCGTTTCTCCACTGTTCGCCGACAAGCCTTTTTTCCTCAGTGAAGATCAAAGTCTGGTCGATTGCTGTCTGTTGCCGATACTCTGGCGTCTCCCGGTCCTGGGTATAGAATTGCCGCGGCAAGCGAAACCGCTGCTTGATTATATGGAGCGCCAATTTGCACGTGAAGCTTTCCAGACAAGCCTGTCTGGTGCCGAACGTGATATGCGCTAAGGCTTAAGGAGCCGTTGATGAACTCCAGTCGCCCTTATCTGATCCGTGCTCTCTATGAGTGGATCGTAGATAACGATTGCACCCCGCATATGCTGGTCAATGCGGAATACCCGTCGGTGCAGGTCCCTCAGGGCTTTGCTAACGATGGTCAGATCGTTTTGAATGTGTCGCCCAGTGCTGTGCGTCATCTGCATATGGATAACGATGCTGTCAGTTTCGAAGGTCGTTTCGGCGGTGTTCCGCACTCGTTGTACGTTCCTATCTCCGCGATCCTGGGTATTTATGCTCGGGAAAACGGTCAGGGTATGGTTTTCGACTTAGAGCCTGCCCTTGATGACGACGATGAAATCGATCCTGATGACGAAGGACCGCCACCGGAAAGCGAACCACCGCGACCGACCGGTAGGCCAAGTCTGAAAGTGGTCAAGTAATCGGATTCGTGTAGGTTGAAACAAAAAAAACGCCGACAGCAATGTCGGCGTTTTTTTTGTATTTCTGTAGGACCGAATTCAGGTGGCGCACACATTCTGACCTGCTGAACACCGTGATCAGATTTTCAGTGCCGACTATTCCGTGTCTGCCAAAAATCTTTGTGGGAGTTGGCTTGCCAACGAAAGCGTCAATGCGGGCGACCCAGGTTTCAGGTCGACATCACGGCGCGATTACGGGCGTCTTCGCAGGCAAGCCCACAGTATCTGCGGCTTCTGCAGTTCCTACAGGCCGTTTGTTACCGCGACGACGCGTTGACGGGCCACCTCAGGGAATGAATGAATTCGGTCCCAGATCAGGGCGTGGTTAATCGATGTACTCAAACAATTTCACAATCTTCTGCACGCCAGATACGCCTTGGACCAAGTTGGTAGCGCGGGTGGCTTCTTGCTGAGTCACCAGGCCTAACAGGTAGACGATGCCGTTCTCGGTCACGACTTTGATGCGTGAGCCCGGAATGGTGTCATCCGTGAGCATTTGCGTTTTGATCTTGGTGGTCAGCCAGGCGTCGTTGTTGCGCGCCAGGATCGAAGACGGGGCCATGACCTGAAGTTCGTTGTTGACCTTTTTAACCCGCTGCACGGAGCCAGCGGCTTGTTCGGCAAGGGTTTTCAAGTCTTGGCGTGGCGTTTGCCCTGCGAGCAGGACGATGCCGTTAAAGCTGGTGACAATGATGTGCGAGCCTTCGTCCAGGTCAGGATTGGCCTTGGCGACGTTGACCGCAACTTTGGTTTCGATCAGTGAATCATCGATTTTGCTGCCGAACGTGCGGGTGCCGCGGTCATCCTGGATCGGCGTGTCACGGGTCGCAGTCAGGACCGAGCTGCATCCGCTGAGACCGAGGCAAAGTGTCAAAGCCAGTAGGCTTAGGCGATTAGGGGTCATTCTTCACTCCCGAACAGTTGGCTGTCGATCAGATCACAGAGGCAATGGATCGCCAGCAGGTGGACTTCTTGAATACGTGCGGTGACTTTGGACGGAACGCGGATCTCCACATCCTCGGGCAATAGCAGCGACGCCATGTCGCCACCGTCGCGACCGGTCAAGGCTACGACAACCATTTCCCGATCATGTGCGGCCTGGATGGCTTGAATAATGTTCGCCGAGTTGCCACTGGTGGAAATGGCCAGCAGTACATCGCCCGGCTGACCCAGCGCGCGGATCTGTTTGGAAAAGATCTCGTTGTAGCTGTAGTCGTTGGCAATCGAGGTGATCGTCGAAGTGTCAGTGGTCAGTGCAATCGCTGGCAGGCTCGGGCGTTCGCGTTCAAAGCGGTTTAGCAATTCCGAGGAGAAGTGCTGGGCGTCACCCGCAGAGCCGCCGTTGCCGCAAGAAAGCATTTTGCCTTCGTTGAGCAGGGCATTGACCATCACTTGGCTGGCTTGCTCGATGTAGGGCGCAAGAACTTCCATCGCCTGCTGCTTGGTGTCGATGCTGGCCTGGAAAAGCTGGCGAATTCGGGATTGCATGTCCATCTATGTGACCTTAAGTAGGGCAACTGCTCCAGGCACAAACAATGTGCAGCCTGCAAAGCAAAATCGGTATAGGTATGTCGTTCAAAAAATCAGGCATTCAGATTCGACAAGTCCTGCCGCCTGATTTAGCTGTCAAATGCATTTTGGAGCCAGTTAAACGAGGGTTCCTTGCCAGGGTTGCCGTTGATGCCAATCACATCGAAACGGCAGGGGGAATCAGCCCAGCGTGACGCGTGTTGCAGAAAATATTGTGCGGCGACGACAAGCTTTTCGCGCTTGCGAATATCGACGCTTTCAAGCGCTCCACCCCAGCCCGCATGGCGGCGATAGCGCACTTCGACGAATACTACTGTATCGCCATCAAGCATGACCAGATCGAGTTCACCACGTTTGCATATCCAATTCTGTGCGATGAGGCTCAAGCCCTGTTGCTGGAGATAATTCAGGGCGAAGGCTTCCGCCTCACGCCCTGCTTGCAGATGCGGTGCGCCTGCGATCAATGTGCGGTGTCCGGCAGGCGTTGAACCTGGCCGCCGACAAATTGAGCCCATGGCAGTTGCCGCTCAATACGTTGCCCTTCACCCAGGCTCAAATTGCCGGACTCGCCGTCGAGACGGGTGTCAGGCAAGGCTTTGAGTTGTGACAGACGCGGTGCCAAGCGATAAGCATCGATCCCCATGGCGTACAACCGACCCAAGCTTCCGGCGGCTTGCGGCCATTGCGCGGTCACTTGCTTGTGCAGCGGGTCGCTGGTGTTCAGTAGCCATGGCGTGTCGCAGAATTGAATGCCTTCCAAGTCCTTGTATTGCGCTTGATCGCCACTGTTGGTGAACAGTTGCGAGGTCGCGTACACAGGTACGTCACCGGCATATTGGAACACCAACGTTGGTTTGATCTGCTGGGCTAGCTGGGGTGTTGCGGCCAGGAATATAAAATCGATGTCCTGACGACGTGTTGGCTGAGGTGCTTGAGCGCCTGCGGTGTTCTGCAAGCTTTTGGCGCGGGCATCGACATTACGCAGTTGGAACATGTCGGCAATTTGCTGGGCGAGGGCGACCGGCTGGTCGACATGCTCAGCGACGATGAACGTACCGCCCAATGCTTGCCAGCTTTGACGGAAAGCATCTAGAACACGGTCACCCCACTCACCTTTGGGCACCATGGCGGCAGCGCTGCGCTTGCCATCGGCCCAAGCGCGACGCGCGACTTCTCGGGCTTCGTCTTCAGCGGCCAGTCCAAACTGGAACAACTCTGGTGGACCCGCTTGACGTGAATCGCTGTAGTTAAGAGCCAGCGTTGTGATCGGCAAATGCGGATGGCTGCTCAGTTGTTTGACCAGTGGCTTTTCCAGCGGGCCGATGACCAATTGCACTCCGGACGCCTTGGCCTGACGGTAAAATTCGTCAAGCGAAGTCAACCGCGAGCTGTCGAACACCTGGATCACAGGTGGTTTTTGTCCGGCTTGCTGAGCTTGATAGTGCGCAGCCATGAAGCCTTCACGCAGTGCTCGGGCTACCGAAACCAGCGGGCCATCTTGTGGCAGCAACAACGCGATTTTAGTCAGCGGCTCACTGGCCAGTGCCTTGAGCGCCACCAGCGGCAGTGGCAATTGCTGGGCCGCCGGATGCTGCGGGTTTTGCGCTTTCCACGTATCAATCGCAGCTTGCTGTTGTTCAAGCGTGCCAGCGGTTTTCACCACCAGGGCCAAACTCAACCAGCCTGCCAGGTCTCCGTTGCCAGTGCCTTGCAGTTGCTCGGGAGGTAATTGGGAAACCAGCGACCAGATCGCTTCGTGGTTAGCCGTGGCATCGCCGTTCTTAAGCAGCGGCGCTATAAATACCCGTTGGCTGGCGGCCGCCAGGATTTGGCCGTCGGCTTCTAGTGCGCGCGCTTGAACGAGGCCCGTGCGCACTTGCTGATCGATAGGCAGTTCACCCAAACGTTGCAGGCTTGGATGGCTTAACGCTGCCAGCGCGACCTTGGGTTGGTTGCGACCCAGTGCCAGTTCAGCAGCAAGAGTGCTGGCGTAGACCTGTTGTGCGGGTTTGAGCTGATCAAGAGGCACTTGCTCTAGAATTTTTGCAGCTCGGCCCACGTTGCCTTGTCGATTGGCTTGGTCGGCCGCGCTCAGTCTGAGCGTCGCAGCTTGATCGGGGGTTTTGGCGGCAGCGGCTTGTTCGAGCAATTGCTCGATGCTGGCGTCAGGTGTGCGAGGCAGCTCGCCAAGGGTTGACGACGGCGAGCTGGCACACGCGGCCAACAGGGCAGCGAGACAAAGGGCGGTGAACAGGCGCAGGCAAGCGATCATGTATGTGATCCTGATACTCGAGCAAATAGGCGGGAATTGTACCCAAGCACCGGCCGGGGCGCGATGTTGGTGGCGTTAAAGCGGTGATATTGGTCCCGGCGCAGGAAAATAAGGGGTGATCCGGCGTTTTTTTTGCTTATTCACGTCGTGCGGTAACGAAAACAAACGTTTTTTTAAGACTGTTTCAGTGTTCACCGGTGGCAGCTATCCGTTCGCTCAGGCCTTAATCTGTACAATGCGTTTTTTGTTTCACACAAGAGGTGTGCGCTTTGACTGCTCCAGGTGCTTTGAATTCCGCTCCAGGCTCGCTTTATGTTGTGGCCACGCCTATCGGTAACCTGGATGACATGAGCGTGCGTGCGCTGAAGGTGTTGCGCGACGTGGCGTTAATTGCCGCCGAAGATACGCGCCACTCGTTACGGTTGATGCAGCACTTTGGTATCCCAACGCCGCTGGCGGCGTGTCACGAACATAACGAGCGGGAAGAGGGCAGTCGTTTTCTGACGCGTTTGTTGGCCGGAGATGATGTTGCACTCATTTCCGACGCGGGTACGCCACTGATCTCGGACCCCGGTTATCACTTGGTGCGTCAAGCGCGTGCTGCGGGTATTCGGGTGGTGCCCGTGCCGGGGGCGTGCGCGTTGATCGCCGCGTTGTCGGCTGCGGGTTTACCTTCCGATCGATTTATCTTCGAAGGCTTTTTACCCGCTAAAGCAGTTGGCCGCAGGGCTCGGCTTGAGTTGCTGAAGGATGAGCCTCGCACGCTGATCTTCTATGAGGCGCCGCACCGCATTCTTGAGTGCTTGCAGGACCTTGAGTCGGTATTCGGTCCAGAGCGCCCGGCGTTGCTGGCGCGAGAGCTGACCAAAACATTTGAAACCCTCAAAGGACTGCCGTTGTCGGAGTTACGTGCTTTTGTCGAAGGTGACAGCAATCAGCAGCGTGGCGAGTGCGTGGTGTTGGTTGCAGGTTGGACGGCGTCGGAAGATGAAGACGTTATTGGTACCGAGGCGCGGCGCATTCTGGATCTCTTGCTGGAAGAAATGCCGCTCAAACGGGCTGCCGCGCTGGCTGCCGAAATCACCGGCGTGCGCAAAAACTTGCTTTATCAGGTAGCGCTGGACAAGCAGAAAGGCGCATAAACAACGGCACTGCTGCCAACTGCCAAAGGGCCCAAAGCGTATTAAAGCTTGTTCTTGACGGTTTGTGCCGCTAACCTTGGCGGCGGAGAGTCGATTGGACAGTCGCTGCCTTCTATTGTTCCGCAATAGAGGGGGGAGGAAAGTCCGGGCTCCATAGGGCAGAGTGCCAGGTAATGCCTGGGAGGCGCGAGCCTACGGAAAGTGCCACAGAAAATAACCGCCTAAGCACTTCGGTGCCGGTAAGGGTGAAAAGGTGCGGTAAGAGCGCACCGCACGTCTGGCAACAGGTCGTGGTCAAGGTAAACCCCACTCGGAGCAAGACCAAATAGGGTTCCAAGGCGTGGCCCGCGCTGGAACCGGGTAGGTTGCTAAAGACGTCCAGTGATGGCCGTCGTAGACGAATGACTGTTCACGACAGAACCCGGCTTACAGATCGACTCTCCACCTTTTTCTTTCCCCCGCTTTTCGTAGCATTAGCCCTTCGTAATATCAAAAAAATCTTACTCTTGATAAATCACATTAACTTCGGGACTCAGACCTCTGAGCTCGTTGGGGTTTATCTGTCCAAGTAATTGAAAAATTGCACCGAAGTCTGATTTTCCTCTCCTAAATCTCCGTTCTGTAAGGGAATTCCTTAGGGCCGCGCCTTGACGGTGTGGTGGGCGCATTCATATAGTGTGCGCAAGTGGCGGAAAGTGGCACGAAGTGGGTTTTTTCAGCGTAAAAAGTTAATATTCGGAGATCGCGCCTGTGTTTCGTGGTGCAAACGCAATCAATCTTGACGCAAAGGGCCGCCTCGCTATGCCGAGTCGGTACCGCGACGAGTTGGATTCGCGTAGTGCCGGGCAGTTGATTGTCACGATTGACGCTGTAGACCCCTGCTTATGCCTGTATCCGTTATCCGAATGGGAACTGATCGAAGCCAAGTTGCGTGACTTGGCAACTTTCCGAGAAGAAAACCGTCGTCTGCAGCGGCTGTTGATCGGGAATGCGGTCGATCTGGAACTTGATGGCAGCGGCCGTTTTCTGGTGCCACCGCGGCTGCGAGACTACGCGAAGTTGGATAAGCGCGTGATGTTAGTTGGCCAGCTAAATAAGTTTCAACTGTGGGACGAGGACGCCTGGAACGCTCTTGCTGAGGCGGATCTGGCGGCCATTCAACAACCGGGCGCTATGCCTGATGAATTGCGTGATTTGATCTTGTGACTATGACTAGCGGCTTTACCCACATCACCGTACTGCTCGAAGAAGCCGTAGAGGCTCTCGCGGTGCGTACCGATGGCTGCTATTTGGATGGCACATTCGGACGCGGCGGCCACAGCCGATTGATCTTGCAGCATCTGGGGCCCGACGGGCGTTTGCTGGGATTCGACAAAGATCCTCAAGCAATTGCCACCGGGCAAGCGCTAGCGGCCGAAGACGGCCGCTTTGTCGTTGTGCAACGTAGCTTTGCTGAGCTGGGCGCCGAAGTTGAAAGTCGCGGCTTGGCTGGCAAGGTCAACGGCATTCTTCTCGACCTCGGTGTCTCATCACCGCAGTTGGACGACCCGGAGCGTGGCTTCAGCTTCATGAACGACGGCCCTCTGGACATGCGTATGGACCCGAGTCGAGGCGTCAGCGCCGCCGAGTTCATTGCTACGGCATCCGCCGAAGAAATTGCTCGCGTGTTCAAGGAATACGGCGAAGAACGTTTTTCCAAGCGCATGGCAAACGCCGTCGTTCAACGGCGTGAGACTCAGCGCTTTGAGCGTACCGGTGACCTTGCAGAAGTGCTGAAGGTCGCGAACCCTGCGTGGGAAAAAGGCAAGAACCCAGCGACCCGTGCCTTTCAGGGCTTACGCATTCACGTCAATAACGAGCTGGGCGACCTCGAGGCCGGGCTTGAAGCGGCGCTTGAAACCCTCGAAATTGGCGGGCGGTTGGTGGTCATCAGCTTTCACTCGCTAGAAGACCGCATCGTCAAATTGTTCATGCGCAAACTGGCTAAAGGCGAAACCGACACCATGCCTCGGGATCTGCCGATCCGTTTTCAGGCATTCGACCCAAAAATCAAAATTCTCGGCAAGGCGCAATTCGCCTCCGAAGCTGAAACCAAAGCTAACCCACGTTCGCGCAGCGCTGTCATGCGTGTTGCGGAGAAGCTTAAGTGAGCCAGCTTGTCCTTAAGCCTTTGCCCGGCGGCAGTTTCTTCATGCTGCTGCTGTTCATCGGTGTATTGGTTTCGGCAATTGGCGTGGCGTATAGCGCGCATTGGAACCGGCAATTACTGAACTCGCTGTATAGCGAGCTGAGCGTGCGCGACAAAGCACAGGCGGAATGGGGCCGTTTGATTCTTGAGCAAAGCACTTGGACCGCGCACAGTCGTATCGAATCGCTGGCCACCGAACAATTGCATATGCGCATTCCAAGCGCCGCTGAAGTTCGAATGGTGGCCCCATGATGAACCTCGAAGGCGCCTTGTATCCGTGGCGTTTTCGCGTGGTGGTGGGGCTGCTTGCGATCATGGTGGGCGCGATTTGTTGGCGGATTATCGACCTCCAAGTGGTCGACCATAAGTTCCTCAAGGAACAAGGCGATGCCCGTAGCGTTCGTCACATCCCAATTCCCGCTCACCGTGGCTTGATCACCGACCGTAACGGCGAGCCGTTGGCCGTCAGTACGCCGGTGACGACGCTGTGGGCCAACCCCAAAGAGATGCAGGGCGCCAAGGATAAATGGCCTGCATTGGCCGCGGCCCTGGGACAAGACGCCAAGTTGCTGAGTGACCGCCTGGAAGCGCAGGCCGATAAAGAATTTATCTATCTGGTCCGCGGCCTTACGCCAGAGCAGGGTCAGGCTGTGCTTGATCTGAAAGTACCGGGCGTTTACGGCATCGAAGAGTTCCGGCGTTTTTATCCAGCGGGAGATGTCACTGCGCACATGGTCGGGTTTACCGACCTCGATGACCACGGTCGCGAAGGCGTCGAGCTGGCTTACGACGACTGGCTGGCGGGAGTTCCTGGTAAGCGACAAGTGATCAAGGACCGACGCGGTCGACTGATCAAAGACGTTCAGGTGACTAAAAATGCCAAGGCCGGGAAGACCTTGGCATTGTCTATTGACCTGCGCCTGCAATACCTGGCCACCCGCGAACTGCGCAACGCCATTCAGGAAAACGACGCCAAGGCTGGCAGTCTGGTGATCATGGACGTGAAAACCGGCGAAGTGCTGGCCATGGTCAACTCGCCAACCTACAACCCAAACAACCGCCGCACCATGATCCCGGCCGCCATGCGCAATCGCGCAATCACCGACGTGTTCGAGCCTGGTTCGACCATGAAGCCAATCTCGATGACGGCTGCGCTGGACAGCGGTCGTTGGAAGCCTAGTGACAAAGTCGAGGTCTACCCCGGCACACTACAGATCGGTAAATACACGATTCGCGATGTGACCAAGACCGAAGGCCCGATCCTTGATTTGACCGGTATTTTGATCAACTCCAGTAACGTCGGCATGAGCAAAGTGGCCTTCGACATTGGGGGTGAAGCGATCTTCCACGCCATGCAGCGCGTTGGCTTGGGGCAATACACTGGCCTTGGTTTTCCCGGCGAGCGTGTGGGTAATCTTCCGAACTACCGCGAATGGCGCAAAGCCGAAACCGCGACCCTGTCGTACGGCTACGGCTTGTCGATTACGGCGCTGCAGTTGGTGCATGCTTATTCAGCCATCGCTAACAACGGCCGCATCGTGCCGTTGACCATCCTCAAAGCTGACTCGCCACCGGTCTCGGTTCAGGCGATCCCAGAAGCGACCGCAAAAACCGTGCAGGGCATGATGCAGCAAGTGATCGAGGACCCGCGTGGTGTTTACCGTGCTCGGGTGCCGTCGTATCACGTGGCAGGCAAGAGCGGTACCGCACGAAAAACAGTCTCGGGCACCAAGGGCTATGAAGAGAACGCCTACCGCTCGCTGTTCGCCGGCTTTGGTCCGATGAGCAATCCGCGTTACGCCATCGTGGTGGTAATTGATGAACCGGGCAAGGCGGGCTACTACGGTGGTCTGGTATCGGCACCGGTGTTCAGCAAGGTGATGTCGGGCACGCTGCGGCTGATGAATATCACCCCGGACAATTTGGCGGCGACGCCAACGCAGGAGCAAGTCAATGCTGTGCCCGCAGTTAAGGGAGGGCGTGGTTAATGTCTTCTAGCCTGAACAAGATTTTCGCCCATGCCGACCGCGATCTATTGATTCGCGAGTTGACCCTCGACAGCCGTAACGTGCGCCCTGGCGATCTGTTTCTGGCAATTCCGGGTGCCAAAATCGACGGTCGGGCGCACATCGGTGACGCCCTTAAACGTGGCGCGGCGGCGGTGGCCTATGAAGTGGACGGCGCAACCGTACTGCCAATTACCGACGTTCCGTTGATCCCGGTTAAAGGTCTGGCTGCGCAATTGTCCGACATCGCCGGGCGTTTTTACGGCGACCCGAGCCGCAACCTGAATTTGATCGGTGTCACCGGCACCAACGGCAAAACCAGTGTCACCCAACTGATCGCGCAAGCGCTGGATCAATTGGGTCAGCACTGCGGGATAGTCGGCACACTGGGAACCGGTTTCCACGGTGCGCTGCAAAGCGGCCGCTTGACCACGCCTGACCCGATCACCGTGCAGGCGACCATCGCTGATTTGAGAAAGGCTGGTGCCCGCGCCGTTGCGATGGAAGTGTCCTCTCATGGCCTTGATCAAGGCCGGGCGAGCGCGTTGGCGTTCGACGTTGCGGTGCTGACGAACCTGTCTCGCGACCATCTGGATTATCACGGCACGATGCAAGCCTACGCAGCCGCCAAGGCCAAGTTGTTTGCCTGGTCCAACCTGCGTTGCCGAGTAATCAATCTGGATGACGATTTTGGTCGCCAGTTGGCTGCCAACAAACACGAATCGCGTTTGATTACCTACAGCGTCAAAGACGCCAGCGCTTCGCTGTATTGCCGCGATGCGCATTTCGACGACGATGGCGTGCGCGCCATCTTGGTCACGGCTCAAGGCGAACATCATTTGCGCAGCAGCTTGCTGGGTCGTTTCAACCTGAGCAACGTGCTGGCAGCTATCGGCGCATTGATGGGGCTGGATTATCCGCTGGACGAAATCATGAACGTGCTGCCGACGCTGGAAGGTCCGGTTGGCCGCATGCAACGATTGGGTGGCGGCAATCAGCCACTGGTGGTGGTTGATTACGCACACACCCCTGACGCGCTGGAAAAGGTGCTCGAAGCGCTGCGTCCGCACGCGAAAGGCCGCTTGATGTGCCTGTTCGGTTGCGGCGGAGACCGTGATCGCGGCAAGCGCCCGTTAATGGCTGAAGTGGTCGAGCGGCTGGCGGACACGGTGTTGGTCACAGATGACAACCCACGCACCGAAGCACCGGCACAGATTTTCGATGACATCCGTAAAGGCTTCGTTGCCGCCGACACCGTGACCTTCGTCGCCGGACGCGGCCAGGCAGTGGCGCAATTGATTGCCAGTGCGTCAGCTGCGGACGTCATCGTGTTAGCGGGCAAGGGCCACGAGGACTATCAGGAAATCAACGGTCAGCGTCAGCCATTTTCTGATCTCGAAGAAGCCAGCAAAGCCTTGGCTGCATGGGAGGTGGCGCATGCTTAAGCCTCTGGCCTTCAGTGAACTGGTTGCGCCACTGAGTGGCCGTTTGGTCGGCGCTGATTGCACCTTTACCGGGGTGAGCATTGATAGTCGACACATTGTGCCGGGTCAGCTGTTTATCGCACTTGCCGGTCCCAATTTTGATGGTCACGACTACCTGAATGACGTCGCAAGTAAAGGCGCGGTCGGCGCGCTGGTCGAGCGTGAAATCCCGGGTTCGGTGTTGCCGCAATTGGTCGTCACCGACACTCGTCAGGCGTTGGCGCAACTCGGTGCGTTGAATCGCAGCCGGTTTGACAAGCCGGTAGCGGCGATCACTGGTTCCAGCGGCAAAACCACCACCAAGGAAATGCTCGCCAGCATCCTGCGTACCCGTGGATCGGTCCTGGCCACCCGTGGCAATTTAAACAACGAGTTGGGGGTTCCACTGACCCTGCTTGAACTGGCGCCGGAGCATTCAGCAGCCGTCATCGAATTGGGTGCGTCCCGCCTCGGTGAAATCAGTTACACCGTCGATTTGGCAAAACCTCAGGTTGCCGTCATCACCAACGCAGGGACCGCCCATGTGGGTGAGTTCGGCGGGCCGGAGAAGATCGTCCAGGCCAAGGGTGAAATCCTTGAGGGTTTGGGCGCCAACGGTACGGCCGTCCTCAATCGAGACGATATCGCCTTTGCTACCTGGCGCGCCCGCGCCAAGGGTCGCCCGGTGCTGAGTTTCGCCTTGAGTGATGACGCAGCAGATTTTTACGCCAGGGACCTGACCCGCGATGCACGCGGCTGCCCTAGCTTCACGCTGCATGGTCCGTCCGGTTCGGCATCGATTCAGCTCAACTTACTGGGCGCCTATAACATTGCCAACGCGTTGGCGGCTGCGGCCGCGGCGCATGCCCTGGGCGTATCGCTGGACGGTATCGTCGCGGGTTTGGCTGCGGTGCAACCGGTCAAGGGCCGTGCGGTGGCGCAGTTAGCCACTAACGGCATTCGTCTGATTGATGACACGTATAACGCTAACCCCACCGCCATGTGCGCAGCCGTTGATATACTCGCCGGCTTTTCTGGGCGCACCGTCTTGGTGCTCGGAGACATTGGCGAGCTAGGCGAGTGGGCCGAGCAGGGTCACCGCGATGTAGGTGCGTATGCCGCTGGTAAGGTCTCGGCGTTGTACGCGGTTGGGCCATTAATGGCTTACGCAGTAAAAGCGTTCGGCGAGCACGGCCGTCACTTCGCAAATCAGCAAGACCTGATCGCAGCGCTTGGCGCCGAGCAGGACACTAACACCACCATTTTGATTAAAGGTTCGCGCAGCGCAGCGATGGAAAACATCGTCGCCGCTTTGTGTGGTTCTAGCCAGGAGAAACATTAATGCTGCTGTTGTTGGCGGAGTATTTACAACAATTCTACAAAGGCTTCGCGGTCTTCCAATACCTGACCCTGCGCGGGATTCTCGGCGTGCTTACCGCATTGACGCTCGCGTTGTGCCTGGGCCCATGGATGATCCGGACTTTGCAGAATCGCCAGATCGGACAGTCAGTCCGCAATGACGGTCCGCAGTCGCACTTGGCCAAATCGGGCACGCCGACCATGGGTGGCGCGCTGATTCTGTCCGCCATCACTGTCAGCACTTTGTTATGGGCTGATTTGAGCAACCGCTACGTGTGGGTGGTGATGATCGTCACCCTGCTGTTTGGTGGCATTGGCTGGGTCGATGATTACCGCAAAGTCATTGAGAAAAATTCAAAAGGTTTGCCGAGCCGCTGGAAGTACTTCTGGCAATCGGTGTTCGGTCTTGGCGCGGCGATCTTCCTGTATTCCACCGCGCCCTCCGCTGTGGAAACCACGCTGATCGTGCCGATGCTCAAGGATGTCGGTATCCCGCTTGGCGTCGGCTTCATAGTGCTGACCTACTTCGTGATCGTCGGCTCAAGCAACGCGGTCAACCTGACCGACGGCCTCGACGGTCTGGCAATTTTGCCAACGGTTATGGTAGGCGGCGCGCTGGGCATCTTCTGCTACCTGTCGGGTAACGTGAAGTTTGCTGAGTACCTGCTGATTCCTTATGTCCCCGGCGCAGGTGAGCTGATCGTGTTCTGCGGCGCATTGATTGGCGCGGGACTGGGCTTTCTTTGGTTCAACACCTACCCGGCACAGGTCTTCATGGGTGACGTCGGTGCGCTGGCCCTCGGCGCAGCGCTGGGCACCATCGCCGTCATCGTTCGTCAGGAAATCGTCTTATTCATCATGGGCGGCGTGTTCGTGGCAGAAACCCTGTCCGTCGTCATCCAGGTAGCGTCATTCAAGTTGACCGGTCGCCGCGTGTTTCGCATGGCACCGATTCACCACCACTTTGAACTCAAAGGCTGGCCCGAGCCGCGTGTGATTGTCCGTTTCTGGATCATTACCGTGATTTTGGTGCTGATTGGCCTTGCCACCCTGAAGCTGAGGTAGAACGAGTGTCTTTGATCGCTTCTGACCACTTCCGCATCGTTGTCGGCCTCGGCAAGAGCGGCATGTCGCTGGTTCGCTTCCTGGCGAGCCGGGGCGTGTCGTTTGCTGTGGCAGACACGCGGGAAAATCCACCTGAACTGGCGACATTGCGCGAGCAATACCCGCAGGTGGAAGTGCGTTGTGGCGAACTGGACGTGGAGTTTCTGTGCCGCGCCGATGAGTTGTACGTGAGCCCAGGTCTGGCACTGGCCACCCCGGCGCTGCAACAAGCGGCGGCCCGTGGCGTGAAGTTGTCGGGTGACATCGAGTTGTTCGCACGTAATGCGAAGGCGCCCATCGTTGCTATTAGCGGTTCGAACGCGAAAAGCACCGTGACCACCATGGTGGGTGACATGGCCTTGGCCGCAGGCAAGCGTGTCGCGGTCGGCGGCAACCTGGGCACTCCAGCGCTGGACCTGTTGGACGATTCTGTCGAGTTGTACGTGCTTGAACTCTCCAGCTTCCAGCTTGAAACCACCGATCAACTCGGCGCTGAAGTGGCGACGGTGCTTAACGTCAGCGAAGACCATATGGACCGCTACAGCGGTTTGCCGGCCTATCACTTGGCCAAACACCGAATTTTCCGGGGCGCGCGGCAAGTGGTGGTCAACAGGCAGGACGCGCTGTCGCGGCCGCTGATCGGCGAGGGTCTGCCGTGCTGGACCTTCGGCTTGAACACTCCTGATTTCCACGGCTTCGGTCTGCGCGAAGAGAGTGGCGAAAAATACCTCGCCTTCCAATTCGACACCCTGATGCCGGTTCGCGAGCTGAAGGTTCGCGGTGCCCACAACCAGTCCAATGCGCTGGCAGCGTTGGCGCTGGGTCACGCGGTCGGTTTGCCATTCGACGCCATGTTGGACAGTCTGCGCGCTTTCACTGGCCTGACGCACCGCTGCCAATGGCTGCGCGAGCGCGACGGTGTCAGCTATTACGATGACTCCAAAGCCACCAACGTCGGTGCTGCGCTGGCGGCTATCGAAGGCTTGGGCGCCGACATCAGCGGCAAGTTGGTGTTGATCGCTGGTGGCGACGGTAAAGGCGCTGACTTCTCAGCCCTGCGCGCGCCGGTCGCCGCTCATTGCCGCGCGGTGGTGTTGCTGGGCCGCGATGCAGAACTCGTCGCGCAAGCGCTGGGCGAAGCGGTTCCATTAATACGCGTCAAAACACTGGAAGAAGCCGTGCTGCGAGCTGCTGAAATCGCTCAGGACGGGGACGCCGTGTTGTTGTCGCCCGCCTGTGCAAGCCTGGATATGTTCAAGAATTACGAAGAACGTGGCCGCCTGTTCGCTCGCTCAGTGGAGGCCTTGTCATGATCCTTGGCATCATTCGGCCTTATCCATCCCCGCTGATCAGCGGCCGTGGCATCGATGTCGACTTTCCGATGCTCGCGGGTTGCCTGGCGCTGTTGGGCTTGGGGTTGGTCATGATCACCTCTGCTTCATCTGAAGTGGCCGCAGTGCAGTCCGGCAACCCGCTTTACATGATGATTCGACACTTGATTTATCTGGTCATCGGCCTGGGTGCCTGCGCCGCGACCATGATGATTCCGGTATCAACCTGGCAACGGCTGGGCTGGCTGATGCTGATCGGCGCGTTCGGTTTGTTGGTGATTGTGTTGGTGCCGGGGTTGGGCCGCGAGGTCAACGGTTCAATGCGTTGGATCGGTTTTGGCATGTTCAACGTTCAACCTTCCGAGATCGCCAAAGTCTTTGTCGTGATCTTCCTTGGCGGGTATCTGGTTCGCCAGCAGCAAGAAGTTCGCGAAAGCTGGATGGGCTTCTTTAAGCCGTTCATTGTTTTGCTGCCCATGGCCGGCCTGCTGCTGATGGAACCGGACTTCGGCGCCACCGTCGTTATGATGGGCGCTGCGGCGGCCATGCTGTTTTTGGGCGGCGTTGGTTTGTTCCGATTCTCCTTGATGGTGGTCTTGGCAGTAGGCGCGGTGTTCGTGCTGGTTCAAGCACAGCCATATCGTATGGCGCGTTTGATTACCTTCACCGACCCCTGGTCCGATCAGTTTGGTTCTGGCTATCAATTGACCCAGGCCCTGATTGCCTTTGGCCGTGGCGAATGGTTTGGCGTCGGTCTGGGCAACAGCGTCCAGAAGCAGTTCTACTTGCCTGAAGCGCACACTGACTTTGTGTTCGCCGTGCTCGCTGAAGAGCTGGGCGTGGTGGGTTCGCTGCTCACCGTGGCGCTGTTCGTCTTCGTCAGCATCCGGGCGATGTACATCGGCTTGTGGGCAGAAAGGGCCAAGCAATATTTTGGCGCGTATGTCGCCTATGGTTTGGCCTTCCTCTGGATTGGCCAGTTCTTGATCAATATCGGGGTTAACGTCGGGCTGCTGCCCACCAAAGGCCTGACATTGCCATTCCTGAGTTACGGCGGCAGTTCGTTGGTGATTTGTTGCGCAAGCCTTGGCTTATTGCTGCGTATCGAGTGGGAATCGCGGACCAATACCGGCAGTGAAGAAACGGAATTCAATGAAAGCGACTTCGCAGAGGAGTCCAATGATGGGCGCTAACGTGCTGATCATGGCGGGCGGTACCGGCGGGCATGTGTTCCCGGCGTTGGCCTGCGCGCAAGAATTCAAAGCCCGCGGTTACAGTGTTCACTGGTTGGGCACGCCACGCGGTATCGAGAATGAGCTGGTGCCACAGGCCGGCTTGCCATTGCACCTGATCAACATGACCGGCTTGCGCGGCAAGGGCGTTCTTGCTCTGTTGAAAGCGCCGTTTGTGTTGTTCAAAGCGTTGATGCAAGCGCGGAAAATTGTTCGTCAGTTGCAGCCAGTTTGCGTGCTGGGACTGGGCGGCTATGTCACCGGCCCCGGTGGACTGGCGGCAAAACTGGCCGGCATTCCATTGATTATCCATGAGCAAAACGCGATTGCAGGTACCGCTAACCGGACTCTGGTGCCGTTTGCCAGCCGCGTGTGCGAAGCCTTCCCGGATACTTTTTCCAAGTCGGCCAAACGCCGCACCACCGGCAACCCAGTGCGCAGCGAGTTGTTTCTCGAAACTCCGCGTCAGGTATTGGCAGGGCGTAAAGCGCGCTTGCTGATTCTGGGTGGCAGCCTCGGCGCCGAACCGCTGAACAAATTGCTGCCTGAAGCGTTGGCGTTGTTACCGGTTGAAGTGCGTCCTGAAGTGTTTCATCAGGCGGGCAAGAATCACGACCAAATTACCGCAGAGCGCTATCGGACTGCCGGTGTCGAGGCGCAGGTGGCGCCGTTCATCAAAGACATGGCCCAAGCCTATGGCTGGGCCGACCTAGTGGTCTGTCGCGCAGGCGCGCTGACCGTCAGTGAACTGGCGGCAGCCGGTCTGCCGTCACTGTTGGTGCCATTGCCTCACGCAATCGACGATCACCAGTCCCGTAACGCTGATTATTTGGCCCGCGAAGGCGCTGCCTTCGTCATGCCTCAAGCGACAACTGGCGTAGCCGAAATGGCCGCACGCCTGAAAGAGGTTTTGATGCAACCCGAACAACTGAACAACATGGCCCGCACCGCACGCTGCCTAGCCAAACCTGACGCAACCCGCACCGTGGTCGACGTGTGCCTGGAGGTGGCCCATGGTTGAAAGTAAACGCGCGATGCCGCAACCGGAAATGCGCCGCATCCGGCGTATCCACTTCGTCGGTATTGGCGGTGTGGGCATGTGCGGGATTGCCGAAGTGTTGCTCAACCTCGGTTATGAAGTCTCGGGCTCTGACCTGAAAGCTTCCCCGGTGACTGAGCGTCTCGAATCGTTCGGGGCGCATATCTTTATCGGCCATCGCGCCGAGAACACCGCGAACGCAGATGTGTTGGTGGTTTCCAGTGCAGTGAACACCTCCAATCCGGAAGTCGCCAGCGCCGTCGAGCGTCGTATTCCAGTGGTGCCGCGTGCGGAAATGCTCGCCGAATTGATGCGTTACCGTCACGGCATTGCAGTGGCCGGCACCCACGGCAAAACCACCACCACCAGCTTGATCGCTTCAGTGTTTGCGGCTGGTGGCCTGGACCCGACGTTCGTGATCGGCGGCCGGTTGAATGCTGCGGGCACTAACGCGCAACTGGGTACCAGCCGTTATCTGATTGCCGAAGCCGATGAAAGCGATGCCAGCTTCTTGCACTTGCAGCCGTTGGTGGCTGTGGTCACCAACATCGACGCTGACCACATGGAAACCTATGAAGGCGACTTCAATAAACTGAAGAAAACCTTCGTTGAGTTTCTGCATAACCTGCCGTTTTACGGCTTGGCCGTGGTCTGCATCGATGACCCTGTGGTGCGTGAAATTCTACCGCTGATCAAGCGCCCGACCATGACCTATGGCTTCAGCGAAGAAGCCGACGTGCGTGCAATCAACGTGCGTCAAGACGGCATGCAAACCTTCTTCACCGTGCTGCGCCGCGACCGTGAACCGCTGGATGTTTCAGTGAATATGCCGGGCAATCACAACGTTCTTAATTCCCTGGCGACCATCGCGATTTCTACCGATGAAGGCGTTTCTGACGAAGCCATCGTGCAGGGGTTGTCCGGCTTCCAGGGCGTCGGTCGACGCTTCCAGATTTACGGTGAACTGCCGGTAGAAGGCGGCAACGTGATGCTGGTCGATGACTATGGTCACCACCCGCGTGAAGTTGCGGCGGTGATCAATGCTGTACGGGGTGGTTGGCCGGATCGTCGGTTGGTGATGGTTTACCAGCCCCACCGGTTCAGTCGCACCCGTGATCTTTACGATGACTTCGTGCAGGTACTGACCGAGGCCAACGTGCTGTTGTTGATGGAAGTCTACCCCGCTGGAGAAGAGCCTATTCCCGGCGCAGACAGTCGCCACTTGGCACACAGCATTCGTCAGCGCGGCTTGTTGGACCCAATCTACATTGAGCGCGGCGTTGAGCTGGCCCCGTTGGTCAAACCACTGCTGCGTGCTGGTGACATCCTGCTGTGCCAAGGCGCCGGTGACATTGGCGGTCTCGCGCCGCAACTGCTGAAAAGCCCGTTGTTCGCCGGCGCAATCGTCGCCCCGACCGAGGGGAAATTGAAATGACGACACTGACCATGAACACCTCGCTGATGTCCACCGTAGATCCGACCGTGTTCGGCCGCGTCGCGGTGCTGTTTGGCGGTAAAAGCGCTGAGCGGGCAGTGTCGCTGAAATCCGGTCAAGCGGTGCTTGAAGCCTTGCAAGCGGGCGGTGTCGACGCGTTCGGCATCGACGTCGGCGACGATTTCTTGCAGCATTTGGTCAACGAAAAAATCGACCGTGCGTTCATCGTTCTGCACGGACGAGGCGGCGAAGACGGCAGCATGCAAGGCCTGCTTGAGTGCCTGGAAATTCCTTACACCGGCAGCGGCGTATTGGCTTCGGCACTGGCCATGGACAAGCTGCGGACTAAACAAGTGTGGCAAAGCCTGGGCTTGCCGACCCCTCGTCATGCGGTGCTGAGTTCTGAGGCTGATTGTATTTCTGCAGCCGGGGAACTGGGCTTCCCTTTGATCGTCAAACCGGCCCATGAAGGTTCCAGTATCGGTATGGCGAAGGTGACCAGCGTCGACGAATTAATCGCCGCATGGAAAGCCGCCAGTACCTACGATTCGCAAGTGTTGGTTGAACAATGGATTCAAGGTCCAGAGTTCACCATCGCCACGCTGCGTGACCAGATATTACCGCCCATCGGTCTCGGCACTCCTCACACGTTCTACGACTACGACGCCAAGTACCTGGCTTCCGATACCCAGTATCGGATTCCTTGCGGGCTTGATGACGCTAAAGAACAAGAGCTTAAAGATCTCACTGCGCGTGCATGCGAGGCCGTTGGCATCGTGGGTTGGGCGCGGGCGGATGTGATGCAAGACGCCGACGGCAAGTTTTGGCTGTTGGAAGTGAACACGGTGCCAGGCATGACCGATCACAGCCTGGTCCCAATGGCCGCGCGTGCTGCTGGCCTGGATTTTAAACAGTTGGTATTGGCGATTCTGGCCGACAGTCTCGAGGCGCGAGGTTAATCCCATGCAAGGCGCGATGCTACGTCATCAGCAACCCGTTCCCGGCCGCAAGCCGGTGCCGCGTGGTGCCAGTCGAATGGTGGCTAAAGAGCCGCTGTCGTCGCGCCTGCCAAAAGCCAATTTCGGATTCATCAAACACCTGTTCTGGCCTGTGATGTTGGTCGTTCTCGGTTTCGGCACGTATGAAGCGGCCACGCGGCTGCTGCCGTACGCCGACCGCCCGATCACTAAGATCAACGTGCAGGGCGACTTGAGCTACATCAGCCAACAAGCTGTGCAGCAGCGTATCGCGCCGTTCGTGGCCGCGAGTTTTTTCACCATCGACTTGGCGGGGATGCGTACCGAGCTGGAGCAAATGCCGTGGATTGCTCACGCCGAAGTTCGGCGCGTCTGGCCGGACCAAGTGGTGATTCGTCTAGAAGAGCAGCTGCCCGTGGCACGCTGGGGTGATGAGGCTCTGCTGAACAACCAAGGCCAGGCATTTGCCCCGCGCGAGCTGGCCAATTATGAGCATTTACCGCAGTTGTTTGGTCCGCAGCGTGCCCAGCAACAGGTCATGCAGCAGTACCAGGTGCTGAGTCAGATGTTGCGGCCTTTGGGCTTCTCCATCGTGCGCCTGGAGTTACGCGAACGCGGCAGCTGGTTTTTGACCACCGGAGCGGGCAGTTCAGGTCCAGGTATCGAGTTGTTGTTGGGCCGCGATCATTTGGTGGAAAAAATGCGCCGCTTCATCGCGATTTACGAAAAAACGCTCAAAGAACAGATCACGAATATCGCGCGCATCGACCTGCGTTATTCCAACGGCCTGGCCGTTGGATGGCGTGAGCAGGCAGCGCCTTCGACGGACAAACCCGCCGTCGCGAAGAATTGATAAGAGGCAGGACAATGGCAAACGTGCAAAGCGGGAAAATGATCGTCGGTTTGGATATCGGCACCTCCAAGGTTGTAGCACTGGTGGGCGAAGTCGGGGCCGATGGGACCCTGGAAATCGTCGGCATCGGCACGCATCCTTCCCGCGGCCTGAAGAAGGGCGTGGTGGTGAATATCGAGTCCACCGTGCAGTCGATCCAGCGCGCGATTGAGGAAGCTCAGTTGATGGCGGGCTGCCGTATCCACTCGGCTTTCGTCGGGGTGGCGGGCAACCATATCCGCAGCCTGAACTCCCACGGCATCGTTGCGATTCGTGATCGCGAAGTCAGCATGGCCGACCTTGAGCGCGTGCTCGATGCCGCGCAGGCCGTTGCTATTCCGGCGGATCAGCGGGTGCTTCACACGTTGCCGCAGGACTACGTCATCGACAATCAGGAAGGCGTGCGTGAGCCTTTGGGTATGTCGGGCGTGCGTCTGGAAGCCAAGGTTCACGTGGTGACCTGCGCTGTCAACGCTGCGCAAAACATTGAAAAGTGTGTGCGCCGTTGTGGTCTGGAAATCGACGACATCATTCTTGAACAGCTGGCATCTGCGTATTCAGTTCTGACCGATGACGAGAAAGAGCTGGGTGTTTGCCTGGTCGATATCGGCGGTGGCACCACTGACATCGCGATCTTCACTGAGGGTGCGATTCGCCACACCGCGGTGATCCCGATAGCGGGCGACCAAGTCACCAACGACATCGCCATGGCGTTGCGTACTCCGACTCAATACGCCGAAGAAATCAAGATTCGCTACGCCTGCGCCTTGGCCAAACTGGCCGGTGCCGGTGAAACCATCAAAGTCCCGAGCGTGGGCGATCGTCCACCGCGCGAGCTGTCGCGTCAGGCGTTGGCCGAAGTGGTCGAGCCACGTTACGACGAACTGTTCACCCTGATTCAGGCTGAGTTGCGCCGCAGCGGTTACGAAGATTTGATCCCGGCCGGCATCGTCCTGACCGGTGGTACCTCGAAGATGGAAGGCGCCATTGAATTGGCCGAAGAAATCTTCCACATGCCGGTGCGCCTCGGCGTGCCGCACAGCGTCAAAGGGCTCGCCGATGTCGTGCGTAACCCGATTTATTCCACAGGTGTGGGGCTATTGCTGTACGGGCTGCAAAAGCAATCCGACGGCATCTCCTTGTCCGGCATCAGTAGCAGTAACAGTGGCTATAACAGCGATGAACCTAAAGCTCCTGTGCTTGAGCGCCTAAAGCGTTGGGTGCAGGGCAATTTCTAAGATTCAAAGCGGTAGTGGTAGGCGTGTAGGCAAAAAACTAGAGAAAATGAAAGGAGAGGGAAAATGTTCGAACTCGTAGACAATGTCCCGCAAAGCCCGGTAATCAAAGTTATCGGTGTTGGTGGTGGTGGTGGTAATGCTGTTAACCATATGGTTAAGAGCAACATCGAAGGCGTGGAATTCATCTGCGCCAACACTGACGCGCAAGCGCTGAAAAGCATCGGCGCACGTACCATCCTGCAATTGGGCACTGGTGTGACCAAAGGCTTGGGTGCGGGTGCCAATCCTGAAGTAGGTCGTCAGGCTGCACTTGAAGACCGTGAGCGTATTGCTGAAGTGCTGCAAGGCACGAACATGGTGTTCATCACCACCGGCATGGGTGGCGGTACCGGTACCGGTGCGGCACCAATCATCGCCGAAGTGGCCAAGGAAATGGGCATTCTGACCGTTGCTGTTGTAACGCGTCCGTTCCCGTTCGAAGGCCGCAAGCGTATGCAGATCGCCGATGAAGGCATTCGTCTGCTCTCGGAAAGCGTCGACTCGTTGATCACCATTCCTAACGAGAAGCTGCTGACCATCCTCGGTAAAGACGCCAGCTTGCTGTCCGCCTTCGCCAAGGCAGACGATGTACTAGCCGGTGCCGTTCGCGGTATCTCCGACATCATCAAGCGTCCGGGCATGATCAACGTCGACTTTGCCGACGTGCGCACCGTGATGAGCGAAATGGGTATGGCGATGATGGGCACTGGCTGCGCCAGCGGTCCTAACCGTGCACGTGAAGCGACTGAAGCAGCTATCCGTAACCCGCTGCTTGAAGACGTCAACCTGCAAGGCGCTCGCGGTATTCTGGTGAACATCACTGCCGGTCCTGACCTGTCTCTGGGTGAGTATTCGGACGTGGGTAGCATCATCGAAGCGTTCGCTTCCGAGCACGCCATGGTCAAGGTCGGTACGGTTATCGATCCGGACATGCGTGACGAGTTGCACGTGACGGTGGTGGCTACAGGTCTGGGTGCAAAAATCGAGAAGCCTGTGAAGGTCATCGACAACACCCTTCAGCCTTCGCAGCACGCTTCGGCACACCCTTCTGCTCGTCAGGAAATGCCGTCCGTGAACTACCGCGATCTGGACCGCCCGACCGTGATGCGCAATCAGGCACATGCCGGTGCCCAAGCGTCCGCCAAGACGAACTCTCACGATGATTTGGATTACCTGGACATCCCGGCTTTCCTGCGTCGTCAGGCTGATTAATGAAATGTATCAGGGGTATTAGGGTGATTGGTGTTCAGCAAAGGTCTGGTCTGCTATTATCGCCAGCCTTTGTTGATACCAGTTCGCAACTTGCGCTGAAGCGGCCAATGCCATGATTAAACAACGCACCCTGAAAAATATTATCCGTGCCACAGGTGTAGGGCTGCACTCCGGGGAGAAGGTTTACCTGACCCTCAAGCCCGCACCCGTGAATACCGGCATCGTGTTCTGCCGTGCCGACCTCACCCCTATGGTGCAGATTGCTGCCCGTGCGGAAAACGTCGGTGACACCACCCTGTCGACCACATTGGTCAGCGGGGACACCAAGGTGGACACAGTAGAGCACTTGCTTTCGGCCATGGCTGGCCTGGGCATCGATAACGCCTACGTTGAACTCTCCGCCTCCGAAGTTCCGATCATGGACGGTAGCGCAGGACCCTTCGTATTCCTGATTCAATCTGCCGGCCTGGAAGAACAGGACGCAGCCAAGAAATTCATCCGAATCCTCAAAGAAGTGACAGTGGAGGAGGGCGGTAAGCGCGCTACTTTCCTGCCTTTCGAAGGCTTTAAGGTGAGTTTCGAGATCGATTTCGATCACCCGGTTTTCCGCAACCGTACTCAAAGTGCAACCGTGGATTTTTCCAGCACTTCTTTCGTCAAAGAAGTCAGTCGCGCACGTACCTTTGGGTTCATGAGTGACATCGAGTACCTGCGCAAGCACAACCTCGCACTCGGCGGTAGCGTTGAAAATGCCATCGTGGTCGATAAGGACGGCGTGCTGAACGAAGATGGCCTGCGGTATGAGGACGAATTCGTCAAACACAAAATTCTGGATGCAATTGGCGATCTTTACCTGCTGGGTAATAGTCTGATAGGCGAGTTCCGAGGCTTCAAGTCCGGGCACGCACTGAACAACGTCCTGCTCCGCGCCTTAATCGCGCAGACAGACGCCTGGGAAGTGGTGACCTTCGATGATGCCAGCGCCGCACCGATCTCTTACATGCGTCCTGTTGCGGCCGTGTAATTTAGTACTCTCTTTTCTAGTTTTAGGGCTGCCTTCGGGTGGCCTTTTTTATGCTTGTGAATTGGCGGACTCAATCCTTTGTAGGCGATAACTTGTTGGCGAGAGGCTTGCCCCGGTCTGCCTGACACGCCGTCTCGCTAACAAGTTAGCTCATACAGCGCTTCAGGTTTACTCGATCTTCGGCTTCCCATGACTCGCCAACCGCTCCAGTGCGGCCCGTAACTTCGGATCGCTTATCCCCTCCGCAGTCGCTTGAATACTTTCAGCGGCTACAACCGACAGACTCATCGTATGACCAACTGCCCCCTGTTGCACGGTAGGCGGCTGTACTTTGAATAAAATACGCGTGAGATTGGCGAACTCTTCAAAAGCGACCAGTTGTCGTTGCAGGCGTTTTTGTTGGTAGCGCAAGCGCGTCGCCCAGTGCCCGTCGGTCACGATCAACAGCAGGCTGCCTTCACGCCAAGACGCCACGTGGCAATGTTCGCGTGCAGCGGGTTGTAACTGACTTTCGAGCAGGCGTTGCAGATGACCCAAGCGCTGAGCGTGGTGGAATATGGCTTTGAGCGGTTTTGCTTCGCGGAGCAAGACAGCGGGTGCCCGGGCTGTAAGGGGGCGAAATGCCATGGTAGACACCTTGAGTTACACAGCCGCCATATTAGCAGAAAGTGCCTCTCCGGCTCAGCGAGATAGGATTTTGCTCGGGCTCCGGTGACGGTTTAATAGCGAGCTTCAACTGCCGTTGGGTTGAAGTTTGATAAAACGACCCTATTGTAAAAACAGCCCCGTTACAGCGCTGTGCCAGCATCGTGGAATAACGCCACTTTCCTCACCACCGTTTCCGGGTAGAATACTCGTTCGCATGCGGCCATGAGGGCTGCACGGGCGACTCACGGGGCCGCCCTCCATCCCTATGTGTGGAAGATCCTGTCGATATGTTTGCGCCTTTGTTAAAGAAACTTTTTGGAAGCAAGAACGAGCGCGAAGTTAAACGCATGCTCAAGACGGTTCAGTTCGTCAATGCCTTCGAAGAGCAAATGGTGGCCCTTTCGGACGAGCAACTGCGAGCCAAGACCGAAGAGTTCAAGGCCCGCTTAGCCAAAGGTGAGACCCTCGACACCCTGCTGCCTGAAGCTTTTGCGGTTGCTCGCGAAGCCGGCAAGCGCGTCATGGGTATGCGTCACTTTGATGTTCAGTTGATTGGCGGCATTACCCTGCATGACGGCATGATCGCCGAAATGCGCACGGGTGAAGGTAAGACTTTAGTCGCGACCTTGGCGGTTTACCTCAACGCGCTGTCCGGCAAAGGTGTGCACGTTGTTACCGTGAACGACTATTTGGCTCGTCGAGATGCCAACTGGATGCGTCCGCTGTACGAGTTTCTCGGTTTGACCGTGGGCGTCGTCACGCCTTTCCAGCCGCCAGAAGAAAAACGCGCAGCCTATGCGTCGGACATCACCTACGGCACGAACAACGAATTCGGTTTCGATTACCTGCGCGACAATATGGCTTTCAGCATGGAAGACAAGTTCCAGCGCGAGCTTAACTTCTCCGTAATCGACGAAGTCGACTCGATCCTGATCGACGAAGCGCGTACGCCGCTGATCATTTCCGGTCAGGCCGAGGACAGCTCCAAGCTGTACACCGAAATCAACAAGCTGATCCCGAGACTGGAACAGCACATCGAAGAAGTGGAAGGCGTCGTCACCAAGGCCGGGCACTTCACCGTTGACGAGAAAACCCGTCAGGTCGAGTTGAACGAAGCCGGTCACCAGTTCATCGAAGAAATGTTGACTGAAGTGGGTCTGCTGGCGGTTGGCGAAAGTCTCTACTCTGCACACAACCTGGGCCTGTTGACCCACGTGTATGCCGGTCTGCGGGCGCACAAGCTGTTCCATCGCAACGTCGAGTACATCGTTCAGGACGGCCAGATCTTGCTGGTCGATGAACACACTGGTCGTACCATGCCGGGTCGTCGATTGTCCGAAGGCCTGCACCAGGCCATCGAAGCGAAGGAAGTGCTGAACATTCAGGCCGAAAGTCAGACTCTGGCGTCGACCACGTTCCAGAACTATTTCCGCCTGTATAACAAGCTGTCCGGCATGACGGGTACGGCCGACACCGAGGCGTTTGAGTTCCATCAGATCTACGGTTTGTCCGTAACGGTTATTCCGCCGAACAAGCCTTTGGCGCGTAAAGACTTCAACGATCTCGTCTACCTGACGGCCGATGAAAAGTACGCCGCTATTGTGACTGACATCAAAGAAAGCATGACCCAAGGCCGTCCTGTCCTCGTGGGCACGGCGACCATCGAAACTTCCGAGCACATGTCCAATCTGCTCATCAAGGAAGGCATCGAACACAAGGTGCTGAACGCCAAGTACCACGAAAAAGAAGCCGAAATTATTGCCCAGGCCGGTCGTCCCGGTGCCCTCACCATCGCCACCAACATGGCAGGTCGTGGTACTGACATCCTGCTGGGCGGCAACTGGGAAGTGGAAGTTGCTGCTCTGGAAGAGCCTACCCCTGAGCAAATCGCGCAGATCAAAGCGGACTGGCAGAAACGCCATCAGCAAGTGATCGAAGCGGGCGGCTTGCACGTTATTGCGTCCGAGCGTCACGAATCACGCCGTATCGATAACCAACTGCGTGGTCGTGCCGGCCGTCAGGGCGATACCGGTTCCAGTCGTTTCTACCTGTCGCTGGAAGATAGCTTGATGCGCATCTTTGCCTCTGATCGGGTAAAGAACTTCATGAAAGCGCTGGGTATGCAATCTGGCGAAGCGATCGAACACCGCATGGTGACTAATGCGATCGAGAAGGCACAGCGCAAGGTTGAAGGCCGTAACTTCGATATTCGCAAGCAACTGCTCGAGTTCGATGACGTCTCCAACGAACAACGTAAAGTGATCTACCACATGCGTAACAGCCTGCTGGCTGCGACCAACATTGGTGACACCATTGCCGACTTCCGTCTGGACGTGCTTAACAGCCTGGTTAGCCAGCACATTCCGCCGCAATCGCTGCCAGAGCAGTGGGACGTAGCGGGCCTGGAAGCTGCGCTGAATACCGATTTTGGTGTGCAGTTGCCGATCCAGCAGTGGCTTGACGAAGACGACCACCTGTACGAAGAAACCCTGCGCGAGAAGCTGCTGCAAGAGCTGCTGGCGGCGTACAACGAAAAAGAAGAGCAAGCCAGCGCCGACGCGCTGCGTACGTTCGAGAAGCAGATTCTGCTGCGTGTCCTCGACGACCTGTGGAAAGACCACCTGTCGACCATGGACCACCTGCGTCACGGTATCCACTTGCGCGGCTATGCGCAGAAGAACCCGAAGCAGGAATACAAGCGCGAATCCTTCACCCTGTTCCAGGAACTGCTCGACTCGATCAAGCGCGACACCATTCGTGTGCTGTCACACGTCCAGGTTCGCCGCGAAGACCCGGTAGAAGAAGAAGCCCGTTTGCGTCAGGACGCCGAGGAGCAGGCTCAGCGCATGCAGTTCGAACATGCTGACGCCCCGGGCCTTGACGCACCACAGGTACTGATGGAAGAAGGCGAAGATGTTGCCGTCGCCGCAGTGCCGGTTCGCAATGATCAGCCGGTTCGCAATGATCAAAAACAGGGCCGCAACGAGCTGTGTTTCTGTGGTTCAGGCAAGAAGTTCAAACACTGCCACGGCAAGATCGACTAAGTTCAGCCCGGCGCTAGTTATGTGAAACATTCGCGCCGCGACCGGCTTAGCCGTCGCGGCGTTTTTCAATCGATTGAGCCGTACCGATGTGGGCGGCGCAGATACTTTCAAAAGGAGCACTTAATGGCTGTTGGTCTTGGTCCTTTGCCGACATTGCACCCGGTTGCTGGTTTTGAGCTGGGTATCGCTTCTGCGGGTATCAAACGCCCCGGACGCAAAGACGTCGTGGTCATGCGTTGCGCTGAGGGTTCCCGTGTCGCTGGCGTGTTTACCCTGAACGCGTTCTGTGCCGCGCCAGTGATCCTGGCCAAACAGCGCTTTGAAGGCCCCGTGCGTTATTTGCTGACCAACACCGGCAACGCCAATGCGGGCACTGGCGAGCCTGGCTATTTGGCGGCGGTGCGGACCTGCGCCAAGCTGGCTGAGCTGGCCGGCGTTGATGCCGACGCTGTGCTGCCTTACTCCACCGGTGTTATTGGAGAGCCGTTGCCGGTAGAGAAAATAGAGAGTGCGCTACAAGCCGCCCTTGATGACCTGTCTGTGGATAACTGGGCGGCTGCCGCCACCGGGATCATGACCACTGACACTCTGCCCAAAGGCGCCAGCCGCCAATTCGAACACGATGGTGTGACCATAACGGTCACCGGCATCAGCAAAGGCGCAGGCATGATTCGTCCGAACATGGCGACCATGCTGGGCTACATCGCCACTGACGCCAACGTTGCACAGAGCGTATTGCAGGACCTGCTGCGTGATGGCGCCAACAAGTCGTTCAACCGCATCACCATTGATGGCGATACGTCAACCAACGACTGCTGCATGCTGATCGCCACTGGTAAAGCTGCGCTGCCGCAAATCACTGAGGCCAAAGGCCCATTGTTTGCCACGCTCAAGCAGGCCGTGTTCGAGGTGTGCATGGAAGTGGCTCAAGCCATCGTGCGCGACGGCGAGGGCGCAACCAAGTTCGTGACGGTCGAAGTCAACGGCGGTGGTAATCATCAAGAATGTCTGGATGTTGGTTACGCCGTGGCCCATTCGCCGCTGATCAAAACGGCGCTGTTCGCTTCCGATCCTAACTGGGGTCGCATTTTGGCTGCTGTCGGCCGCGCCGGCGTACCGGACCTGGACGTCAGCAAAATCGACGTATTTCTCGGTACGGTCTGCATTGCCAGCAAAGGCTGCCGCGCAACGACGTACACTGAAGAGCAAGGTTCGGCGGTTATGGCTGAAGCTGAAATTACTATCCGCATCGAGCTGGGCCGTGGTGATTGCCAGGAAACCATCTGGACCACCGATTTATCCCATGAGTACGTGAAAATCAACGCGGAGTACCGTACATGAGCCTGCACCTGATTATTGGCGATAAACGCTTTTCCTCCTGGTCTTTGCGTCCTTGGTTGGCGCTGGACATGGCGGGGGCTGTGTTCACTGAACAAATGGTGTTGCTGAATCAGCCCGACACGCTGCAAAAGTGCCTGGCGCACGGGCCAACGGGCAAAGTCCCACTGCTGAAGACCGAGCACGGCACCATCTCCGATTCCCTGGCTATCGTTGAGTACCTGGCTGAGCGTTTTCCCGAGGCCCATCTTTGGCCGCAGGAAATTGCGCCACGCGCACAAGCGCGTTCGGCTTGTGCGCAGATGCACAGCGGTTTCACCCACTTGCGTTCGCACATGGGGTTCGACTTGCGTCGCGATCAAGCCCTGGAAGTTACTCCGGCTGAAGTGCAGGCGGACATCGACCGTGTTGTTGCGTTGTGGGCTGAATGCCATGCGGCAGCCGCTGAAAGCGGGCCGTATCTGTTTGGCCGAGTCAGTTTGGCTGATGCATTTTTCGCCCCAGTGGCGGTGCGCTTGCGGACCAACCGTGTGCCCCTGCCTGCCAAGGCTGAGGCGTACGTGGAAACGATTTATCAGTGGCCCGCTTTTCAGC
This sequence comes from Pseudomonas sp. CCI4.2, assembly GCF_034350045.1. Taxonomy (NCBI): domain Bacteria; kingdom Pseudomonadati; phylum Pseudomonadota; class Gammaproteobacteria; order Pseudomonadales; family Pseudomonadaceae; genus Pseudomonas; species Pseudomonas sp. CCI4.2. Next base: position 2,353,278 of record NZ_CP133781.1, read on the forward strand.
GCTGGCAGAAAGCAGGTTTAGAGGAAGTGGTTCGGTGAAACGAATTCATGTAGCGGCTGCGGTCATCCGTGGTAACGACGGCAAGATCCTGATCGCACGACGTGCCGGTACTCAGCACCAAGGCGGTTTATGGGAGTTTCCGGGCGGTAAAGTTGAAGCCGATGAAACGGTGGAAGCGGCGTTGTCTCGTGAGCTTCAGGAAGAATTGGGCATCGTCGTTGTTGCCGCTCGCCCGTTGATCAAAATCCAGCACGATTACCCGGACAAACAGGTGTTGCTGGACGTTTGGGAAGTGTCCGCATTCAGCGGGGAGCCTCATGGCGTGGAAGGCCAGCCGTTGGCGTGGGTGTCTGCGCGAGAATTGGCTGACTATGATTTTCCCGCCGCCAATCAACCCATCGTCGCCGCCGCGCGTCTACCGGATCGCTACTTGATCACCCCGGAGGGGTTGGACACGCCTGAATTGCTGCGCGGCTTGCAGAAGGCGATCGCCGGGGGCATCAAGCTAGTGCAACTGCGTGCGCCCAATGGCTATAACCCGCAATACCGTGATTTGGCGGTGGATGCCGTGGGTTTGTGTGCGGGTAAGGCGCAATTGATGCTCAAGGGCCCGTTGGAGTGGCTGGGTGACTTTCCAGCAGCCGGCTGGCACCTGACGGCGGCGCAACTGCGAAAGCTGGCAGTTAATGGCCGTCCTTTCCCGAAAGAGCGCTGGTTGGCCGCCTCTTGCCACAACGCTGAGGAGTTGGCACTGGCTGAACAGACGGGTGTGGATTTTGTCACGTTGTCGCCGGTGGAACCGACTCAGACGCATCCAGACGCTTTGCCATTAGGTTGGGAGCCGGCGACGCAGTTGATCGCGGGTTTCAGTAAACCGGTGTTCTTGCTTGGCGGTGTGGGTGGTGATGACCGTCAACGTGCGTGGGAAAGTGGCGCACAAGGCGTAGCGGGGATTCGGGCGTTTTGGCCTGAGTTTTAATCGGTAGGAGCCAACGTGTTGGCGAGGCTATTACGTCTCGCCAACACGTTGGCTCCTACAGATATTGGGCATCAAGGCTTCGGCGCCGCCTGCCACAATATCTCGGCAATCCCCTGACGCTTAGCAATCAACCGCGCCGCGACAAACAACAAGTCCGACAACCGATTGATGTAAGCCAAACCAACGCCAGTGAGCGGTTCAATGGCATTCAGGTGTTGGCAGCGGCGCTCCGCACTGCGCGCGATGCTTCGGCAGACGTGGGCTTGGGCAATCAGTGCCGAACCGCCCGGCAAGATAAAATTCTCCAGCGGGCCCAACTCCTCATTCCACAGATCGATAGTCGTTTCCAACCGCGCTATCTCAGCGTTATTCAGCGCCTGATAAACCGGCATCGCCAGCTCACCACCCAAGTCGAACAGGCGGTGCTGACACGGCGTTAATACCTCAATTACTTCGGCCAAACCGGGGCAGCTCGCCACGGCGTCGGCCAGTCCGGCGAGTAACACGCCCACCTGGCTGTTCAGCGTATCCACTTCACCAATGGCTTCGATTCGCGGGTGGTCTTTGGGCACACGACGTCCGTCACCCAAGCCGGTCTCGCCTGTGTCGCCAGTGCGTGTGTAGATTTTTGAAAGGCGAAAGCCCATGCTTATAACTCCGAAAGGTTCTGTTCCAAGGCGTTGACTGTGCTGCCCGCCAATGGCAGGCGCAGCGTGAAGCAGGTGCCTTGGCCGGGGGTTGAATGCACTTCCATCTGGCCTTTGTGGTTGCTGGTAATAATGAAGTACGACACCGACAACCCGAGCCCCGTGCCTTGGCCGATTTCCTTGGTGGTGAAAAACGGCTCGAAGGTTCGTTTGCGCACGTTTTCCGGCATACCGATGCCGTTGTCTTCGACCTGGATTTCCGCCCACGGCGGGTTGAGCCGAGTGCGCAGAACAATGCGCCCCGGCTCACTGTCGTCTACCCGCTGATGGATCGCCTGAGCCGCGTTTTTCAGCAAATTCAGGAGCACCTGTTCCAGCTCGTTTGCCGTGCCTGGCACAGGACCTAGATTCGGATCGAACTGACGGGTAATCGCCTGGCCCTTGAAATCAAAACCGATGGTCAGATCAAAGTCGTTGCTGGCAATTTCAACGGCCTGATCAATCAGAGCCGGCAAGTCGCAGGGCGCCATTTTCCGATTACTGAGCCGACTGAAGTTAAGCATATGGCTGACGATTTTCGCCGCGCGGGCGCCGGCCTGTTGAATGCCGTCGAGCAACTGCGGCACTTCACGGCTGAGCAGGTAGTGATTGACGGATTCCAGTTTGATTCCGGCCTGCTCTGCTTGTTCGACGTTTTTTGGCAACTCTGGCGACAGGCGCCGGCGAATGTTCTGTACGTTATGCAGGATCGCGCCCAAAGGGTTATTGATCTCATGGGCCATGCCGGCCGCCAATCCGCCGACAGAGAGCATTTTTTCCGACTGCACCATCATGTCTTCGAGTGACAAACGCTGAGTGATGTCGTCTATACGGATCACCACGCCTCGGCCGGCGCCCCCGGTCAAGGGGTAGAAGGTCAGTGCGTAATGGTGCGCAACATCGTCTTTGACCCAGGTGACGCGCTCGATCTTGGTGACGATGTGCCGTTCGACCGTGTGTTTGATCTTCGGCAAAAACGCTTTCATGGGAGGGAACGCAAGAAAGATCGGTTGATTCAGCGCTTCGTCCAGCGGCGTGCCGGAGAGCGCGCTGGCCTCTTGGTTCCATTGGGTGACATACAGCTGCTCATCCAGCGCAATCAACGCGGACGGCATGGAATCGATGATGCTGTTCAGGTAGTTCTGAAAACCGGTGAGTTTTTTCTCGATCTTGCTGCGCACCTGAACTTCGAGTTCAAGTTTGCGATTCGAATGCCGGGTTTCTTCCGCCAGTCCTTGGGCTTGGGCATAGGCATCCTGTGAGTCATCGCGTGCCCGTTTAAGCTGCTGTTCTCGGGCTTCGATGCGCGAGAGCATGGTGTTGAACGCTTCCGCCAGGCTACCAATCTCGTCGTTGTTACCTGGCTGGGCCCGTAGCGCGTAGTCCTCTTCACGGGTGACCTGCCGAGACAGTTCTTCAAGTTGATAAATTGGCTCGGTGATCAGCCGCCGAATCTGCCGTGCAATCACCAGCCAGAGCAATACGCTGAACACCAGAATGCCGGCGCTGGCGGTAAAGGTGCCGGTGTAAAACGCAGTGGGTAATTCGCTGCTGGCCACCAGCAACAAATGCCCGGGTTCTTGGCCGGGTTTGGGAATCGAGATGAGCTGCGTATTGCGAAACTCGGTGAGACGCCAGGCTTCCACGCCTTTGAAGCGCTCGGGCAATTTGAGTTTGTCGCCCTGTTGCAACTGAGCCAGTCGGTCGCCATTGCCGTCGTACAGCGCCGCCGCCCGCAGAGGGCTGTAGTTTTTTAGCTCTTTGAGTAGCGCCAAGCCATTATCGGCCGAGCTTAAGGCTTGGGCGGCGAGGTTGGGGTTATTGATCAGTCGACCGATGGTCTGCAAAGCTTGGGGCGCCATGCTTTCCTGCGAAATGTAATAGGCGGCGCTGATGAAGGTCAGGTTGGCGACCAACAACACAGTCGTCAGCAAGACTAACAGCGCTGCCAGAAGCTTCTGGCCGACTGGTAGATTTTCTAGGCGTTGGCGCAATGGCATCGGGCAAAATCACACGCGATTGAAAGAACCCGCAGGGTAACGCGCAGATCGCTCGCCGGGCAATCTGATCACGCAGACGGCCAGATCCGCGCCCACTGGAGCCAACTGGTTGGCGAAAGGTACACACGGTCTGTCAGGCCGCCCTCGCCAACAAGTTGGCTACAAAATAGGCAAGCCTCGGGATTGCAAAAAGTTGATCAGGCGCGCCTGCAATTGGTTCATGTGCGGCATCGGGCAGTGGTGACGTGCCGCCACAGCACAGGCGTGCCCCAGCAAATAGCTGATTTCCGTGCGCCGGCCGTGGGCGACGTCCTGGTACATCGATGAATAGTTGGCGGCCGTCGCCTGGATCACCCGTTCCACTTCACTGTGCAGGTCGATCGCAGCGGCGGGTTGGCCGCAGCAGTGCAGCAAGTCGGTCAGTTCAGCGCACAAGGTCGCCACTTCGCAGGTGTGCGCCTGTAAGCCGCCGTTCTGGCAGTCGTGAAGAACCGTTAGCGGGTTGATCGCGCAGTTCAACGCCAACTTGCGCCAGAGGCGCGTAAGAATGTCGGGGGTCCACTGATGAGGGATACCGCTGGCCTGTAGTTCATCCAGCCAACGTGGGGGCGTCGGGTCGCTGACATCGCCCAGCCAGGTGTAACCGTGACCCGCGAATACCACGCGCCAATCACCGTCGCGGAATGCGCCTTCGGTACTCGACGCAGAGATGCAGCGCGCTCGGGGCACCTTCAAGGCCACGTCATCCTGACTGCCAAGACCGTTCTGCAACAGGATCAACTCGGCATTCGCAGTCAGTCGTGGTGCCAGACGCGCAACCGCAGCTTCAGCGTCGTACGCTTTGCACGCCACCAATAGACGCTCAATCGGTTCTGTTGCCTCAACGGTTTGCGCCGGGATCGCGAAAAACTGGCTATGGCCTTGCTCCACCAGCGTCAAACCGCCTGCAGTCTGATAGTCAGCCAACCGCGCTGGGTCGCGCAGGATAAGCCGAACCGGCAATCCCGCGCGTGCCAAACGGGTGGCCCACAGGCTGCCAAGACTGCCAGCGCCCAGAACATGCCATTGGCTGGCCATTAGCTGTTTACTGAACATGGCATGGGAGCCGGTGACGCGACAGAATCGAAATTCGACATGGCAGGCTCGCAGCGTGATGAGGAAAAGTCTCGTTATAATGACCGCGCATTCATACCGTCAAGTCAGGCGTGCTCGTTCCACATCCCGAGCCGCGCCATTTATCTGGAGAGATTACATGCCCTCGTTCGACGTAGTGTCCGAACTCGACAAACACGAAGTCACTAATGCCGTCGATAATGCCATTAAAGAGCTGGATCGTCGGTACGATCTCAAAGGCAAAGGTACGTTCGAATTCAAGGAGTTAACGGTCAATCTGACCGCTGAAGCGGACTTTCAGCTGGAAGCGATGATCGAAATTCTCAAGCTGTGCCTGCTCAAACGCAAGATCGATGCGAAGTGCCTTGAGGTGAAGGACGCTTTCGCTTCAGGCAAATTGATGAAGCAAGAAGCAGTGCTCAAAGAAGGCATTGATAAAGAACTCGCGAAAAAAATCGTCGCGCACATCAAAGAGGCAAAATTAAAAGTCCAGGCTGCAATCCAAGGTGAGCAAGTGCGTGTCACGGGCAAGAAACGTGATGACTTGCAAGAAGCCATGGCAGTGCTGCGCGGTCAGGATTTCGGCATGCCCCTGCAATTCAATAATTTCCGCGACTGAGGAGAAATAAATGGATTTGGATAATCAGGTCAATCATCTGGTTAAGGTGTCCGAGGCTTCGCTGCCAATGCTCTTGCAGTATGGCAGTCGCTTTTTGTTGGCGCTGGTGACACTGGGCATCGGCTGGTGGCTGATTAACATGGTGACCCGCAAGGTGGGGAGCCTGCTGGCATTACGTAAAGCTGACCTGGCGTTGCAGGGTTTTATCAGCAGCCTGGCGAATATCATCCTGAAGATTTTACTGATCGTCAGCGTTGCGTCGATGATCGGTATCGAAACCACGTCCTTCGTTGCGGTGATCGGTGCCGCCGGTCTGGCGATTGGTTTGGCATTGCAGGGCAGTCTGGCGAATTTCGCTGGTGGGGTCCTGATCCTGCTGTTCCGTCCGTTCCGCATTGGCGACTGGATCGAAGCCCAAAACATCAGCGGTACGGTCGATAACATCCAAATCTTCCACACGGTATTGCGCACCGGCGACAACAAAACGGTCATCGTGCCCAACGGCATTTTGTCGAACGGGATCATCACCAACACCAATCGTCAGCCTACTCGCAAGGTCGTATTCGAGATTGGCGTGGAGCACGATGCTGACCTCAAGCACGCGCTGCAAGTGCTGTTGGACATGGCGCAAGACCCCCGTGTTCTGCTCGACCCTGCGCCAGAAGCGGTGGTCTCTGCGCTGGGTGAGAACGCGATCACCTTGTCGTTACGGGCGTGGACTAAGACCGGGGATTATGGCGGTGTCGTTTCGTATTTCAACATCGAAGCGCGGGACCTTCTGAAAGCAGCGGATATCTCTATCCCAGCGCCGCAACGTATGGTGCGTGTGATGCAGGAAGTGGCCGCGAAATAACCTGAGCCTGATTCTGGACTAGTCGCTGGCTGGCGTGTCGGTAGCGGGCGTTGCTTGAGCGGCTTTGGTCGCCTCGGCTACGCGGGTGCGGCGCGCTTCCTGGGACCAGTGGATAGCGATCATGATCAGCGTAGGAATGCCCATCAGAGCGGTGATCATGAAGAAGTTGTGATAGCCGAACTTTTCTACCATCACCCCTGAATAGCCACCGATCAAGCGCGGCAGCAAGAGCATGATCGAGCTGAGCAGCGCGTACTGCGTCGCCGAGAATTTGAGGTTGGTCAGGCTCGACAGGTAGGCTACAAAAGCAGACGTCGCGAGCCCTGCGCTGAAGTTGTCCAAGGAAATTGTCACGATCAACATCTGCAGGTTCGCGCCCATGTCGGCGAGCATCAGGAACAGCAGGTTAGTGGCCGCAGAAGCAAAACCGCCAACAAACAGTATCGGCAAGATACCGAAGCGCACGATCAACAGCCCGCCGAAGCCAGCGCCAAGCAGGGTCATGACTAAGCCGAAAAGCTTGCTGACACTGGCGATCTGGTCCTTGGTGAACCCCTGATCGATATAAAACACATTGGCCATCACGCCCATTACCGTGTCCGACATTCGGTAGGTTGCGATTAACCCCAGTAGCAGAAAGGCTTGCCAGCGATAGCGACGAATGAAGTCGTTAACCGGGGTCAGCACCGGCGCAAGCCCACGTCGGCCCGCCGATGACAGGCACAGTGTAGTGAGTACCACATAGAGGATTGCGCGCAGAAAGGCGCGGTCTTCCATGAGCAGGTCGGTCCAGCTTTCGCCGTTAAACAGCACACTGGCGAAGTCGGTGTAGTAGAGCTGAGTAAACATCGCTGGCACAGAGACCAGCAAAATAATCAGGACGAAAACCGACGCCAGTTGGTGGTTGAAACCGTATCGAGCAGCGGATAACTGAGTGCGCAACGGTACCGGGGATTCACGCATGATCAGCGTCGTGACCAGCGCCGGCAGCATTAGCAGGCCGAACAGAATATAGGTGCCGGCCCACGCCGAGTGTCTATAGCTGAAGCCGGTCGAGCCAAAGCCTTCAGCGATGTACAGCGCGCCGGCAGTGGCCAGCAGCGCCGCGATGCGGTAGCCCGACATGTAGCTGGCGGCGAGGGCGGCCTGGCTGCTTTCTTCTGCAATTTCCAAGCGGTAGGCATCGATGGCTATATCTTGGGTCGCCGACGAAAAAGCCACCAGCACCGCGATGGCAATCAACCAAGAGAGGTGTTTCTGCGGGTCGCAAAAGCCCATCCCGATCAAGCCAATCACCACCAGCGACTGCGAAAGTACCAGCCATGAGCGTCGTCGACCGAGACGGCCCAGAAATGGCAGGCGCCATTGATCCAAAAGCGGTGACCAGACCCACTTAAATGCATACGCCAAGCCAATCAGGCTGGCATAACCGATGGTTTCTCGAGCAACACCGGCTTCTCGGAGCCAAACCGACAACGTTGAAAACACCAGCATGTAAGGCAAGCCTGCGGCGAATCCTAGCAATAACATCACAAACGCTGAGGGTGTGGCATAAGCGGCGAGCGCTGCGCGCCAGGTTTTACGGGGCATGAGCTGAAGTCTGGCCTCAGGTTACGAAAACAAAGGGCGCACTCTAACCGCTGTGCTCTATCGGACGCCAGCCATGGCGTTGCATATCTATCCGATTATTCGAGACAGTGACGCCTTCCGCCCGCAAACGGGCACGCTGTTCGTCGCCCGAAACCGTGCCTGCGGGTAGACGGATTATCCCGCCAGCGGCCACCACTCGGTGCCAAGGCAGGGTGGTGCCGTCGGGTAATTGGCTTAACGTGCGCCCGACCCAGCGCGCAGCTCGTCCCAGTCCAGCCATCGCCGCCAGTTGTCCGTAGCTCACCACCTTGCCTTCCGGAACCTGATGCAAGGTCAAATAAAGCGCGGTACGCCGAATCTCGGCGGGCGTCGGGTGTGGAGTGCCTTGCGATGCGATTGGGTCAGTCACGCGTTCGTCCTGTTACATAACGTTGGTCGGATCGTGAGGAACTCCGGCAGATGTTCCGGGTCATTGAACACAGATTGTCGTCCTTGGGGGATGATGCCCGATTTATGCAAGAACTCGAGCCTTGCCGACGCTTATGTTGTCTAGAACCCTGTTGTGCCTCTGTATTACCAGTGTTTCCATGCCGCTTCTCGCCGACACCGTCTGGATGAAGAACGGCGATAAGCTGACCGGCAAGATTTCTGTTTTCGACGGCGGCAAGCTGTTGCTGCAGACCGACTACGGCGGCGCGATTCCGCTGGATTGGAAGCAGGTCAAAACCCTGCAAAGCGATCAGAAGTTGCTGGTTAAACAGGACCAGTACACGGGCGAGATTGCCAAGTCGTTGCAACCTGCCGAAGAGGGTAAGGTGATCTTGGCTAACGGCGAAGCACCCAAGACGGTAGAACTTTCCAGCATCCAACAAATCATGAAACCCAAACCAGTGATCACGGACCTGGTCTGGAAGGGCAACATTGACGCCGCGTTGGATTTTCAACGAGCGGAAAACGATACCGACGATTACAACATCGCTTTCAAAACGTCTGCGCGTCATGGCTTCTGGCGGCATAACGCCAAGGGCGAATACAACCGCGAAACCCAAGATAATTTGGTGAGCACCAACAATTGGAGTGCCGAGTATTCCATCGACCGCTTCCTGACCGATAAATGGTTCTGGGAAGGTCGCTTGACGTACAAACGCGACTTCGTTGAAGACCTCGCTCGTCAGCGTGTGGTGGGTACGGGCCCAGGCTATCAATTCTGGGACGATGAGTTGGGCGCGTTCTCGCTCGGATCATTGATTAACCGGACTGACTATGAATACGCCAGCGGCCAAAAAGACAACTTTTATTCGGCCGCAATCAAGTGGGATTACAACCGTTTCCTGATTGGCAAGAAGGTCGAATTCTTCACCAACGGTGAGCTGGGTAAACCACTAAGTGGTGTGGCGGACTACAGCTTGGATTCCGAGGTGGGCTTGCGCTACAAAGTAACCGAGTGGGCTTCGCTTAATCTGAAAGCAGAGAAAAACGTGATCAGTGGCGCATCAGAGGGCGACCTGAACAAAACCCGTTACACCGCAGGGTTTGGCGTGACTTGGTAACGGGCCCAGTCTTTAAGAAGTTGGCGTCTCTTTTTCGCGAATGAACTCGCTCCCACAGGGGTTACAGCGTCTGTAGGAGCGAATTTAGTCGAGAAGGGGCTGGGTCAGTTAGCCAATAGTCGCGGTGTTAAACCCGTAACCCGCCATCCAATTCCAGAATCCGGCCGCTGAAGTAGTCGTTCTCCAAGATATAAGCCGCCGAGTGAGCGATTTCTTCTGGTTTGCCCATGCGCTTGAGCGGAATGCCCGAGGTCATTTTTTCCAGCGCTTCTGGTTTCATGCCGAGGGTCATTTCGGTTTCGATGAAGCCCGGTGCAATAGCCGCTACACGAATACCATAGCGCGCCAGCTCTTTGGCCCACGTCACAGTTGCTGCTGCAACGCCGGCCTTGGCCGCCGAGTAGTTGGTTTGCCCGACATTGCCTGCGCGGGAAATTGAAGAAATGTTGATGATCGCGCCGGAGTTTTTCAGCTCGATCATTTTCGCCGCCACTTCGCGGGTACACAGGAAGACGCCGGTCAGGTTGACGTCAATCACCGCTTGCCATTGGGCTAGCGACATTTTGGTCATTTCGCCATCCTTGACCTTGATCAACAGCCCATCACGTAGAATCCCGGCATTATTGATAAGGCCGTGGATTGCACCAAAGTCATTAGCGACCTGAGCGACCATGTGGGTCACTTGTTCTTCGTTGGCGACGTTACACAGATAAGACCGTGCTTCTACGCCCAAGGTTTTGCACGCAGCAACCGCTTGTTCGAGCTTTTCCTGGTTCAGGTCGACCAAGGCGAGTTTCATGCCTTTGCCCGCCAGATATTCGGCCATCGAGCGACCCAAGCCCTGGCAACCGCCAGTGATAATTATTATCTTGTCTTTCAATTGCATGTGCGTGGCCCAATAAACAATCGGTGGTGCTGCGAAAAATTCTGAGTGGCCGTCAGTGTTCGACGGACTCTTCATTAGGAGACAAATATGAGCGCGAAAGCCGGTAAGCATGCCCGAGAACTGTTACTCAAGGAATACCGCGGCGCGCTGTCCACGCATTCCAAGTCGATGCCTGGCTTTCCGTTTGGCTCCGTCGTGCCATATTGCATGGACGATCAGGGTCGGCCGTTGATTCTGATCAGCCGTATTGCTCAACACACGCATAACCTGCAGCAAGACCCCAAATGTTCGCTGCTGGTAGGTGAGCGCGGCGCAGAAGATGTGCAGTCAGTGGGGCGGGTGACGGTAATGGCCGAAGCCGAGAAGATAAAGGACGCTGTAGCTATTGAAGCGGCGGCCCGGCGTTATTATCGTTTCTTCCCGGAAGCGCAGAGCTACCATAGCGCCCATGATTTCGATTTTTGGGTATTGGTGCCGGTGCGGTATCGTTTCATTGGCGGTTTCGGCGCAATCCATTGGCTCGACGACGTGGCATTGGCGAACCCCTTTGCGGATGCGGCCGAGACCAGCATGGTCGAGCACATGAATGAAGACCACGCCAAAGCCATCGCCCACTATGTGGACCTGGCCGGTCTGCCGCAGACGCCACCCGCTGTAATGGTGGGCGTTGATAGCGAAGGCATGCACCTGCTTATAGGACAGGGCATTCACTGGCTGCCGTTTGCACAGCCCTGTAATACGCCGACACAAGTGCGCGAAGCCTTGGTTCAACTGGCTCATGCCGAAAAATGGCCGGTCGACGAAGAGCTGGAAGCTTGAATTAACGGTTTTGCGACGTCACATAGGTTTTATTGGAAGTCATCTTCCGTTGAGGAACTCATTTGATGCGTGTTTTTCTGTTGTTGTTTGTGCTGTTTCCGATGTTGGAACTGTTCGTTCTGATCAAAGTCGGCATGGCCATAGGGTTTTTGCCTACCATTTTGCTGGTGGTTGCCAGTTCGATGCTGGGCGTGTTCTTGATTCGCGTGGCGGGTTTCGCGACGGCTCTGCGCGCCCGTGAAAGCCTTTCGCGAGGCGAACTGCCGGCTCAGGAAATGCTTGAAGGGTTGATGATTGCCGTCGGCGGTGGCTTGTTGTTGCTGCCGGGCTTTATCAGCGACGTATTAGGCGTCATATGCCTGTTGCCGATCACGCGTCGGCTGCTGGTCAATAAGCTGCGCACCCGTGCAGAGGCTCAGGCTACGCGCCAACGTGCGTTCGCCGATGACCCCTATGCTGGCGATGGCTCAGGCCGTCCAGGCATGACTCCGCCGGGCAATCGCCAGCCGAACGTCATCGAAGGTGAGTTCGAGCATCGCGACAAGTAATAGGCGTAACGGCTCAAGCGGCGGCTTTTAAGGCTGTCAGGGCCGTTGTGTTCGTTATAATCGTTCTGACGAATCGCAAAAAAATGTCGTCTCAAGCCTTGTAATCACCTTGCTCGCCCTTATGTATGGGTCACCGCAAGGTTTCTGGTGGATTTGCCAGACCGTATTCTGCGTTTCGCTTGTCGAACCGCAACCGGCCACGCCGGATGTTCTAACTCACCGGTGTTTTCACCGGGACGTTCAAAACCATAATTAGGAGAGATCGACAATGAAGCTTCGTCCTCTGCATGACCGCGTCGTAATCCGTCGCAGCGAAGAAGAATCGAAAACCGCTGGCGGTATTGTTTTGCCAGGTTCGGCTGCTGAAAAGCCTAACCGTGGCGAAATCCTTGCTGTAGGTACCGGCCGCGTGCTGGACAACGGCGAAGTACGTGCGCTGGCTGTGAAAGTGGGTGACAAAGTGGTGTTCGGCCCGTATTCCGGCAGCAACACTGTGAAAATAGACGGCGAAGACCTGCTGGTGATGAGCGAGAACGAAATTCTCGCAGTCGTCGAAGCCTGAGTATTTCCCGCGAATTTCCCATTACTACAAAGTATTTAAGGAATCACGATCATGGCTGCAAAAGAAGTTAAGTTCGGCGACTCAGCTCGTAAAAAAATGCTCACCGGTGTAAACGTCCTGGCTGACGCAGTTAAAGCGACCCTCGGGCCTAAAGGCCGTAACGTCATCATCGAAAAAAGCTTTGGCGCTCCACTGATCACCAAAGACGGTGTGTCGGTTGCTAAAGAGATCGAACTGAAAGACCGTTTCGAAAACATGGGCGCGCAGCTGGTCAAAGACGTTGCTTCCCGTGCAAACGATGACGCAGGCGACGGCACCACTACTGCTACCGTTCTGGCTCAGTCGATTGTTAACGAAGGCCTGAAAGCTGTAGCTGCCGGCATGAACCCAATGGACCTCAAGCGCGGCATCGACAAGGCGACCATCGCCATCGTTGCTGAGTTGCGCAAGCTGTCCAAGCCGTGCACCGACACCAAGGCAATCGCTCAGGTGGGTACCATCTCCGCTAACTCCGATAGCTCCATCGGCGACATCATTGCCGAAGCTATGGAAAAAGTGACTAAAGACGGCGTTATCACCGTTGAAGAAGGCACTGGCCTGGAAAACGAATTGTCTGTTGTTGAAGGCATGCAGTTCGACCGTGGTTACCTGTCCCCGTACTTCATCAACAAACCAGACACCATGGTTGCCGAGTTGGACAGCCCGCTGATTCTGCTGGTCGACAAAAAAATCTCGAACATCCGCGAAATGCTGCCAGTTCTGGAAGCAGTGGCCAAAGCTGGCCGTCCGCTGTTGATCGTTGCTGAAGACGTTGAAGGCGAAGCCTTGGCGACTCTGGTTGTGAACAACATGCGCGGTATCGTGAAAGTTGCAGCTGTTAAAGCTCCAGGTTTCGGCGACCGTCGCAAAGCCATGCTGCAGGACATCGCTGTTCTGACTGGCGGTACTGTTATCTCTGAAGAAATCGGCCTGAGCCTGGAAACCGCTACCCTGGAACACCTGGGTAATGCCAAGCGCGTTGTGCTGAACAAAGAAAACACCACCATCATCGACGGTGCTGGCGTTCGTTCCGACATCGACTCGCGTATCGCTCAGATCCGCACGCAAGTAGCAGACACCACGTCTGACTACGACAAAGAAAAACTGCAAGAACGTCTGGCCAAGTTGTCTGGCGGCGTTGCAGTCATCAAAGTCGGCGCCGGTTCCGAAGTTGAAATGAAAGAGAAAAAAGCACGCGTTGAAGACGCCCTGCACGCTACTCGTGCAGCCGTTGAAGAAGGCGTTGTACCTGGCGGCGGCGTAGCACTGGTTCGCTCCCTGCAAGCCATTGCTGACTTGAAAGGCGACAACGCTGATCAAGACGTCGGTATCGCTCTGCTGCGTCGCGCTGTAGAAGCTCCACTGCGCCAGATCGTTGCCAACTCCGGTGACGAGCCAAGCGTTGTTGTCGACAAGGTCAAGCAGGGTTCGGGTAACTTCGGTTACAACGCTGCTACTGGCGAATACGGCGACATGATTGAAATGGGCATCCTTGACCCGGCTAAAGTGACTCGCTCTGCGCTGCAAGCGGCGTCGTCGATTGCCAGCTTGATGATCACTACCGAAGCGATGATCGCTGAAGTGGTTGATGACAAGTCATCTGGCGGCGGTATGCCAGACATGGGCGGCATGGGTGGTATGGGCGGCATGATGTAAGCCAGCTTTACCCCTTCGCTTTACCCCAAGAAAACCTCGCCTCGTGCGGGGTTTTTTTATGTTTGGGGCGGGCCCTGGCCCCACTCGACCGTTAAGACTGGTCGAACGCCTCACGACGCCTTAAGCTGCGCCAGCTTCAAAGGCCATAACTGCATACGGAGACCCTCATGCGAATCCTGCTGGTTGAAGACAATCGCGACATCCTGGCAAACCTGGCTGACTATTTGGGTTTGAAGGGATACACCGTCGATTGCGCGCAAGATGGTCTTTCCGGTCTGCATTTGGCAGCCACCGAACATTACGACCTGATCGTGCTCGACATCATGCTGCCTGGCATCGATGGCTACACCCTGTGCAAGCGCCTGCGCGAAGATGCACGCCGCGACACGCCAGTGATCATGCTGACGGCCCGCGACCAATTGGATGATCGGCTGCAGGGCTTCCGCTCTGGCGCCGACGATTACCTGCTTAAACCCTTCGCCTTATCTGAGCTGGCCGCACGCATCGAAGCGGTATTGCGTCGCGCCCAAGGCGGCGGCCGGCGTACGTTAACGGTGGCTGATCTTGTGTATGACCTCGATACCCTGGAAGTCAGCCGCGATGGGCGTCTGCTCAAACTCAACCCGGTGGGCCTCAAGCTGCTGGCGGTGTTGATGCAGAAAAGCCCACATGTGTTGCGTCGAGAAATTCTCGAAGAGGCCTTGTGGGGTGATGATTGCCCGGACAGCGACAGCCTCCGTAGCCACGTGCACCAGTTGCGTCAGGTGATCGACAAGCCTTTCGCCAAACCCTTGCTGCAAACGGTACACGGCGTGGGTTACCGCTTGGCCGAGGGTCGTGATGGAGTTTAAGCAAAGCCTTGCCCAGCGGATCATCATCGCCTTTGCGTTGATGAGCGCATTGGTGGCGGGGTCCTTCGCACTGGGCATCGTTGCAACAGTTCACCTGGTCGAAGAGAAATTGATTTCCTCGGGTCTGGGTGGGGATCTCAACCGCTTGCTGCTGATGGACAGCGTCGGTGACTGGAGCCATCGCCCCGAACCGGATCAATTGTTTTACTACAGCAATGGCCGCGGTGACTTCGCGCTGCCCAGGGATTTGCGGCATCTGGGTCCGGGCTTCCACGAGGTCTTCCGTGAAGACCTGTCTTATCACGCCATGGTCGAAATCGTCGACGGTCGGCGTTATGTGCTGTTGCAGGATCAAAGCGATTTTGAAGAGCGTGAACGGGTGTTGTTCGCTGTGGTGCTGGTCGGGTTCGTCCTTGCCTTGGCCTTGGCTGTGTTCCTCGGCTGGGTATTGGCCCGTCGGGTGATGGCGCCGGTCGTACGCTTGGCCCGGCAAGTGCGTCACCGCGATCAATTGCTGGGGTTGGCGCCACCCTTGGCGCCGGACTACGCCGCCGATGAAGTGGGTGAGCTGGCAACTGCCTTCGATGCCACCCTGGGACGCCTGCGTCAGGCGTTGACCCGCGAGCGGCTGTTCACCAGCGACGTCAGTCATGAGCTGCGTACACCGCTGATGGTGCTCGCCAGTTCCTGTGAGTTGCTGTTAGAGAACCCTGAGCTCGATCACCGCGCCCGCACTCAGGTTCAGCGCATTGCACGTGCCTGTGAAGAAATGCGCGATTTGGTGCAAACCTTCCTCATGCTGGCGCGCACGCAACGCGACGAAGCTGGGGCATCTAAAATCTCCCTGAACGCGGTGGCTGAACAGTTGATTGCGCTGTGGCGGGAGCCTATCGAACGTAAAGGCCTGATCTTGGAGTTCCATCCGGGGAATCCATCACCCGCCACCTACAACACGACCTTTTTATTGGCTGTGATGGGTAACTTGCTACGCAACGCACTGCATTACACCGACCAAGGCTTTATTCGTCTGACCCTTGAAGCCAATGGCTTTGTGGTCGAAGACAGCGGCGTCGGTATTCCTGAAGAGAAACGCGAGGCGATGTTTCAGCCGTTCGTGCGCGGTAATGAGCAGCGAGGCGAAGGGCTGGGTCTTGGGCTGTCACTGGTTCAGAGGATCTGCGAGAACGAAGGCTGGAGTGTCAGTCTCAGTACCATGGATCCCAATGGCTGCCGTTTTCACGTGGATTTGACGAACATCCAGCTAACAAAAAGGCCCATCAGCGCCTTGTCGCTCTTCGGATAAGTTTCCACGTCTTCCAATGCCCATCTGGCTTGGTTCGAACCTTTTGCTCTCGGCGTTGTCACATAATCGCAATGAGCGGATCTCACTTTGGTCACCGCCGGTTGCGTGCGTTGCGTTACGGCCCTTGCAGAGATCCACAAGCACCCTAGATTTCCCGGATGTCCCTAAACCAGCGGGCGGGTTATTTATTACGCGTGAGGTAAAGGGATGGCTGTTGATGTTGTAGCTACACCGAATGTTGCACCTCCAGAACGTTTCGCTTACTTCTGGAACCAGCCAGGCGAATGGGTTGAAGAACCCAATCATCGTCGTGGCGGAGAAAGTGGCGTACAGCGGGTGATGTCGGCCAGTGGTCGCTTGCTTTACGTCAAACGCCAAACAGGTCACACCTACCGCTCGTGGCTGCATCCGTTTGGCAGGCCAACGGTGCTGCGCGAGCGCGATGCGTTGGAAAGCTTGCGGCAACTCGGCGTCAATGTGCCCAAGTTGGTGTTCTGCGGTGCAGAACACGATGCGGGCAAGCAATGGCGAGCGCTGCTGGTCACGGCAGCCCTGGACGGTTTTGATGAGCTGGACAACTGGTATGCCGCAGGTGGCCGCGAGCGCTATGGCGAAGCGCTGCATGATCGTGTGCTTGAGGCCTTAGCCGTCACTCTGTCACGCATGCATTTGGGGCGATGGCAGCACAGTTGTTTGTATATGAAACATGTTTTCGTACGGGTCACCGGCGAGGGAAATGATGCCGAGGTGGAGATCGCACTGCTCGATCTTGAGAAATGCCGACGCCGCTGGACGGGTCGCAGTGCAGCCCAGCATGACCTACAGCAGTTGCGCCGCCATTCGTCGTTCAACGACACAGATTGGCTGAAATTGGTCTATTTTTACGAGAATGCGTTTGGCAGCGCTATCAAAGGCTTAAGGTAATGAAACTCGAAATCACCCGAGGTTTGTTCTTGGTTGGCGCACTGGGGATTACATCCCTTGCCCTGACAGTGTGGGAGCAGCCTGGTCCGAGAATATTGACCGTCCAGGCTGGCATGGGACATTGCCCGGTACCGCATGTGGCCAAGGTCGAACAGTTAACCAAACCGAACCATGATCTGTTGCTGTTCATGTATGGCATGACTCAGTAAGGCGCAGGTGATCTCCACCCCGTCGCGTTGCAAACACAACTGTAGGGGCTAACGTGTTGGCGAAGGTCCTTCGCTTCTCGCAGCCTGCGGCAGCTCCTACAGATTGTCTACATCACACCACCTGCACATGGTTATCCCAAAGCCCTGCTGGCAGTTCGAGCGGTGTCGTTAAAATGGGTGTCTGGCGGCAGTCGTAAAACCGGCAACGTCCTTGCCCCGATGTAACCACAAAACCATCCGCTACCGCCCCGACGCCAGCACAATCAGCCAAGGGCGCGTCGAGACGTATTTCACTGCTGTCCAAATCCCAGATAAAAAATCGATTACCGCGTGGTGCGCTGAGAGCAACCAAACGCAGTTCGCTGTGAATGGCAACGCTGGCGGTGTAGTGATTCATTGCCCGGCGCTGGTGATCGGCGACCGGGAATGCGACGAAGGGATTGCCGGGGCGTTTGATGGCCAGCAGCGCAGCACAATCCTGTGCGTCGCCCATGAACTGTTGACCAGAGACCACCGTGCCGTCGCTGGCGATGGCCAAATGTCGGATGCTGTTCATCGGTTGGCGCAGCGTCTCTTTGCTCAACAGCGCGCCGTCTCGCTGCATGAGCACCAGGCTGGGTTGCATGGCATTCAGGTTCATCTCGATCCGGCTTTCTGCCTCAGTTCGAATCCCGCCATTGGCAACGACCAAGGTTTCACCGTCTGGCATCCACGACACTTGGTGCGGGCCAATCCCGTGGGTCGACAGCTCACCGCTGTGTACAAGTCGCTCATTGACGAAACGGTAGACGCCCAGCACGCCGCGTCCCGGATCGGTGGTGTCATTTTCCGTGGCGTACAGCCAGTCGCCGTCTTTATGAATCGCGGCGTGGCCGTAAAAGTGCCGGTTCGGTAATGAGTTAATCGTTTGCAGCAGGCGCCCGTCACGCACGTCCAGGAGGTAGCTTTCCGTACCGGGCCTGCGCGCGACAAATAGCGCCAGCGGCAAATGGGGATGCTGGATGATGTCGTGACACCGTTGGCCAACCTGGGTGGCAAATACCTGTGTGCCGTTCAGGTGAAAACCCACGGCAAAGTGCTGGCCGTTGCTGTTGTCTCTTGCCGATAGCAGCAGTGGGGCGGACGCTTTATTCCGAAAGACGCTCCAGCCGCCGAGCGTGCAAACGCCCAGCAGCAAACTGCCCATGGCCAATGCCTGACGCCTCAACATGTCAGTCACCGTCGTTGGCGTTGAAGCCAAGTTGAATGCCCAGCGCTTTGGCCAAGTCACCTTCATGCAGGCGATGCAGTGTATTCAAGCTGTCGTAGAACGCATTGAGTTGCTGACGCCCGGCGTCGGTGGCGAGCAACGCTGTCAGCGGGGGTTGCAAGGCGGAAAGCTGCTTGCGGCTGATGGCATACGCGACGTCTATCCGATCTACGATGGGTTTTTGTCCAGCGGACAGCAAGCCACGCAAACCGTGATTATCCACGCCCTTCCAAACCGATTCAGCGCTGAGCAGACTGACTTCCAGGCTTTTCAAAGAGGACTGGCTGCGCCAAGAGTCGGCTTGGAACGGCTGGGGTATGCCTTTGCTCTGGCGACCCAACGGCGTGCCGAGTTTCTTCTTCAAACTGTCCAGTGCCGTGACCTGCACGCTGAGCAACTCGGCAATGGCTTCGTGAGCGTCGGCGTAGCGTTGATTGGGAAACGTGCTCAGCTGCGCGAGCATGCCGTCTGCGCTGTTCCAACGACTGAGGATGTCTTCGGCGAGGCTTTTTTGTCGCTCTCCGATGGCGATCAGTAACGGGCAATACCGAGCTTTTTGTTCGGCATGGGTCATGTCGACCGTGGCGTCATAGAGAATGTATTCGTAGGCAGAGAGGCCTTGCACCACAACGCTGGCATTCTCTAGTGCCGCGGCGTTGATCTGCGGTTGGGCGGTCAATAACTGTTCAACCTGACGTCCGACCAAATTTTTCTTGTCCGGCCAGAACTGCACTTGCCAAGCCCGGTTGCCTTCAGCCAACGGTCCAATCAACAAGGGTTGTAATTCAGCCCAGGCATTTTGAGCCTGGAGGAAGTCGGCACGCGCAGTCTCAAGTTCAGCGTTGCCCTGGCAGAATGCCAAGGCGCTGATTGCTAACTGTCGGTCGGCGTCGACCCAGCGGCTGTAGGTTGGGAGGATCACGTGTTTAGCGATAGCGGCGGAGGTCACCGCCTGTGGATTTTGCGGCGAGCAACCCGCTGAAGTGAACGCCGTGAGGGTGGCAAGGGCAGTGAGCAACAATGTGGGGCGGAACATGTCCGTCTCCTATTAAAAAAATTTTATGGCTGTAGGAGCGGCCGCCACGTCTTCGATACCGGGCCATCGCGAGCAAGCCCGCTCAGACGACCTCATTCAACGCATCAAAGTGAGTTCAAAAAGGCCAACAACGCATCGCGCTGCGTGCTGTCAAACCCGAGTACATGCTGTTGTGCGGCCTGTGCTTCGCCGCCATGCCAGAGCACCGCTTCAAGCAAGTTGCGAGCGCGACCGTCGTGTAGAAACTGGGTATGGCCGCTGACGGTTTGGGTCAGGCCGATACCCCATAGCGGCGGCGTACGCCAATCTCGTCCCGAGGCCCGAAATTCACTGCGGTGATCCGCCAACCCTTCGCCCATGTCATGCAGCAGTAAATCGCTGTAGGGGCGAATCACTTGGTTGGCCAACTCCGGTTCCGCAGCGTCGGCACGGGTGGTGAATTGAGGTGAATGGCACTGCTGACAGCCGGCCTGATAGAACAGGTTTTTCCCGGCCAGTACCGATGGGTTATCCACGTCTCTTCGCGCAGGAACCCCGAGGTTGCGGCTGTAAAACAACACCAGGCGCTGGATGTTGTCGCTGACCTCGGGTTCGCCGCCATGGGCTGCGTTGCGGCAGTCGGTTTGCGTGACGGTGCAGTCGTCGGCGGCTTTAAGCCCGGTGGTCAGGCCCATGTCGCCAGAGAAGGCATGGGCGTTTTGCTGATCAAGGTTGGGTTGGCCGGCTTTCCAGCCGAAACGTCCGAGGACAAGGTTTTGTTGCGCGTCGTCCCACACCCAATTGGCACGTCCCGCGATGCCGTTTCCGGCAGTGTCATGGGGATCGGCCTGGGCCAAAATCGCTTCCTCGGGAATGGCTTCCAGCAGACCCAGCCCAATCATTGGCGGCGCAATGCGTGCGGAGAATTGTGTCTGCGGGTGCATCGGCCCGTAGCCAAGGTCAGTGATGTGTAGCGTCGGCTTGCGCAACTTGACCTGTGTTCCGTCGGTGAACATGACGGGCAACTCTTCGTAAGTAACCCGAACCTTGCCTTCAGGTATGACGCCGGGGATGGCCATGTCTTGCAGTTGCCCACCGTACACCGGCTCGGGCAGCACGCCGGTTCGTTCGATGGCACTCGCAAACGCGGGGTCATGAGGGATCGATAAACGCACCAGCATCGACACGGCATTGACCGCACCCGGCGCGGGCGGGTGGCCGCGACCGTCTTTAATGTGGCAATTCTGACAGGCGTTGGTATTAAAAAGCGGGCCTAGGCCATCACGCGCCGAAGTGGTCGACGGTGCAATCACCCAAGGACTACGAAAGAAGCTGTTGCCGACACTGAAGTCCAGGCGCCGTAGCGGAGACAGATTGGCGGACGGCATGGAGAAGGCATTTCGGTCGGTTTTTTTTACCGTAGCGCTTCCGCCCGACAACGCTTCGCCCGGTTCCGCGTGGGTGAAACGCGGAGCGTCGTCGCAGGCACTCAACAGAATGGCGAGAGTGGAGGGCAGAAGGGGGCGTAACGAAAACATACATGTCCTGTGAGAGGTAGGGTGCTCATAAGCACCGCATAGCCCTTTGAATTATTGGTCTTTAAATTGTAGGAGCGCGCTTGCCCTCGATGGATCGCGAAGCGGTCCCAAAAGGCTGACTCGGTTCTAGCTCAAAGACTCGAGTCGCTGGTTTTACGACTGCTGGGCAGCCGATCGCGGGCAAGCGCGCTGCCACAGATCTATTAAAACGAATGCTCAGCGTTATCCGGGTTCAGGTCAGTGATGCCCAAGCGGCTAGCCACGTGTTCAATCGCGCCGGTCTGGGTGACCAGCGAAGCAATAGCGTCGCGTACCACCTGATTGCCTTCTGTGTTGCCCGGCGCGATCAGTTGGTCGAAGTGCTCGCCGCGATTGGCCCGATCAACGATCACTTGCAGCTTCGCCTGGGTGCCATTCAGGTCAGACTTGAGCTTTGCGTCAGTGGCGACGTCGATCTTGGCGACCAATGACGACAAGCTTGGTCCGCTGATTTTTTGGCCGTCCACCCGGGTGTACTCACCCAAGTAAACGTTACGAATGCCCAAACCGTTGTAGTAGTGGGAGTGATGAGTGTTGTCACTAAAACAGTCGTGCTCGTCTTCGCTTGAGTGGGCCTCCAGTGCAACTTTCATCCGTTCACCGGCCAGTTCCCCAAGGGACAGGCTGCCCATGCCGAACAGCATTTTGCGCAGGCCGTTTTCGCCCGGTTCAGCTTCCAGCTTGGCACGGTAGTTATCGGCGACGCCGGGCTTCCAGTTGTGGACCATGTCCTCCAGGTCGGTAACCAGCAGATCAGTCACCGCTTTGAGGTATTCACGGCGACGGTCGTTATTGCCTCCGGTAGCGCCGGGACCCTCGATGTAATCGGTAGGCGGGCGTTCGCCAGCGCCGGCGTCGGTGCCGTTCAGGTCTTGGCCCCAGAGCAGGAACTCGATAGCGTGATAACCCGTGGCAACGTTGGCCTCCGAGCCGCCTAGCTCATTCAGGCTGGCGAGTGTTTGAGGGCTTATTTCTTTGACGTCGATGGTGTCTTCGCCGAGCTGAATCTGTGGGTTGGCGATGATGTTGGCGGTCGCGCCCGGATTGCCCAAAGCTGATTGGTAATCGCTGGCCACGTAATCAATCAGCCCCTCATCCAGCGGCCAGGCATTAACTTGGCCTTCCCAGTCGTCGATGACGGTATTGCCAAAGCGAAACACCTCAGTCTGCATATAGGGCACGCGGGCTGCGACCCATGCATCGCGGGCAGCTTTGAGGGTTTTGTCGTTGGGCTTGGCCAGGAAGTGATCGACTGAAGTACGCAGGGTTTTGGCGGTGGATTCGGCATCGCTAAATACCGCAAAGATCATGTTCGTGTAGTTAGCGACGACCGCCTTGGCAGCCGCGTTGTCGAGTGGGCCCGCAGCGGCTGAGCTTGCAGGGGCGTTAACCGGAGAAGATGCTTTTGCAGAAGCAACCTTGCCTTCGCCACAGCCAGCGAGAGAGACAGCGATGGCCAGCAGACTAGCTGTTGCCAGGGGCATACGAATCATGACGAAATCCTGCGTCGGAAGAGAATAGAACGCGTTAGCACTTATAAAAGCTGCGTCATGATGCGAAAGATATGCAGTTAGCGTAAGGGGAAGAGGGGCAAAAATTGGTTACATGTCATTTCACGATGTAACCGCCAGCTGGGATCGCTGGCGGTTAGCGGGGGCGTTTTGCGTTATATCAATGCTTCGTGAATGCGTTGCGCTTGCTTGAGATACGCCAGTAATTCCCGGGCGGGCAGCGGTTTGCTGTAGAGATAGCCCTGACCTTCGTGGCAGCCCTCGGAAATGATGTAAGCCTCTTGTTCTGGGGTCTCCACACCTTCAGCGATCACCTGCATGCCGAGGCTTTTGCCCAGTTGAATGATGGCCCGAACGATGGTCGCATCGTCGTCATCATCGATCAGGTCTTGCACGAAGCTCTTGTCGATTTTGATCTTGTCCAGCGGCAAGCTCTTGAGGTAACTCAGGGAGGAATAACCGGTACCAAAGTCATCGATGGCGATCAGTGCGCCGGAGCGACGCAAGCTCAGCAGGTGTTGAGCGGCGGTGCTGATGTCTTCCATCAGGCCGGTCTCGGTGACTTCCAATTCCAGGCTGCGTGGCGGCAAACGGTAGATTTGCAGCAGGTTATTGACCACCCGTGGCAGCTCGGCGTGGTGCAATTGCACGGTGGACAGGTTGACGGCCATGCGCAGGTCGCTGAAACCTTGGTCATGCCATTCACGCAATTGCCGGCAAGCTTGATCAAGTACCCATTCACCAATCGCGATAATCGTACCGTTTTGCTCAGCCAGCGGGATGAACAGGTCCGGCGGCACCAGACCGTGTTCCGGGTGTTGCCAGCGCAACAGCGCTTCAACGCCCACCACGCGGTTGTCGCGATAGCTGATCTGGGGTTGATACACCAAGTACAACTGGTCGCGTGACAAGGCATCGCGCAGGTCTTTTTCTAGTTCACGGCGGCGACGCATTTCGCTGTCGACGCTGGCGATGTAGAACTGATAGCGGTTGCGCGAACGAGACTTGGCCAAGGTCATGGTCTGCTCGGCTTTCTGCAACAGCTTCTCGGTGCTGTCGCCGTCTTCCGGGAACAGTGTGATGCCGATCGTGGCACGCAGGCGAATTTCCTGCAGGTCCAGGGCAAAGGGTGCTTCGAGGTCGTCGAGAATGTTCTGCGCCAACTCAGCCGCCTCATAGGGCTGCTCAATATCGGCCTGCACCAGCGCGAACTGGTCGCCGCCGAGACGCGCCAAGGCCCCCAGGCGTCCGCTGTGGCCGCGTAAACGGTCGGCCAGGGCCAGCAATAATTGGTCACCGGTTTGGTAGCTGAATTGTTCGTTGATGCCTTTGAAGTCGTCCAGGCCGACACACAATACGGCGACGCGTCGTTGCAAGCGGCCGGCATCAATAAGAATCTTGTCCAGTTGTTGTTGGAATTGCTGGCGGTTGGGCAGTCCAGTAAGGAAGTCGTACTGCGCCATACGCAACAGGCTGTTTTCAGCCTCGTGACGTAGATGGGTGTTGCGCTCAATGGATGCCAAGAGCTGGTTCGCAGTATTGACCCAAACGCCCAGTTCGTTTTTTTCATGGCCTTTGAGCAGCGGCAATTGGTGCTCGCTGGGTCGATCTGGATTGATGTTAGTCAGGTGTTCGATGATTTTCGACAGCGGTTTGGTGAGCAGCCAGTGATAGACCAAGTACAGCACTAAGCCCATGGCCAGGGCGCGCAATACGCCGGAAATAAAGATGATCACCGAGCTGACAATGAAGCTCTCGCCATAGGTCGCGGTGTCGAGGGTGATACGTAGGTCGCCGTAATACTCGCTGTAGGGACCGTGACCCACCAACTGGGTGTTGAAGCTGCGCTCTTGGCCGAGAATTGGATCGGTGAGCCAACGGGTCGGGGTTTTGCGCAAATCTCTGGATTTTTCCGCGAGCATGGTTTCGTTGGGATGGCCGATGGACGCCATGCGCACGGCATCGTCCTGAAATAGGCCTTCGATGACCTGCATGCCCATCTCGCGGTCCAGGCTATAGACCGCCTGGGTCGAGGGGTCGCGGAACATATCGAGAATGCGCTCAGCATCGTGAGCGACGGCTTGCCGTGTCTTATAGGCGTCGAAGACGATTTGCGCACAGCTCAATACCACCCCTACGATCAGCGCCGAAAGCAGTACCACCCGAAGCAATTTCACCGACAGGCTGTTTTTAAGTTCCAGCTTCAAATGGTTATTCCTTAATCCGTGCTGGGAGCGCGACCATCTAGGCGTTGGCAAACAGGACCTGCTCGTCAAAGCGGGCTTCGCAGCCAAATGGCTCAGTAGGCGAATGCCGCTATGACGCCGTTCAGAAAACCGGGATCAGGCTGTATCTACTATGTCGGTCAGGTGTCTAGGGAACTTTAGAGCGGTTGCACGAAATCGTTCAAACTTTGGTATTAGTGCGCTTTTGCAGCCAGACAATAAAGGAAAGAGATAAGTTCAGGCGAAAAAAAACCCGGGGTTAGCCGGGTTTCTTAATGGACGCGTAGCTTAAGCAGTGAAGGCGTGACCTTCGAACTGCTCAGAAACGAACTTCCAGTTGACCAGATTCCAGAACGCTTCCACGTATTTCGGGCGCACGTTGCGGTAGTCGATGTAGTAAGCGTGTTCCCAAACGTCGCAGGTCAGTAGCGGGGTGTCGCCACTGGTCAGCGGGTTGCCGGCGCCGATGGTGCTGGCCAGGGCCAGGGAGCCGTCAGCTTTTTTCACCAGCCAGCCCCAGCCGGAACCGAAGGTGCCGATGGAGGTTTTGCTGAACTCTTCTTTGAACTTGTCAAAGGAACCGAACTTAGCGGTGATGGCATCCGCCAAAGCACCGGTAGGTTCGCCGCCAGCGTTTGGCGCCAGGCAGTTCCAGTAGAAGGTATGGTTCCAGACCTGAGCGGCGTTGTTGAAAATGCCACCCGAAGAACTCTTGACGATTTCTTCCAGGGTTTTGCCTTCGAACTCGGTGCCTGGCACCAGGTTGTTCAGGTTCACGACATAGGTGTTGTGGTGCTTGTCGTGGTGGAATTCCAGGGTTTCACGCGAAATGTGCGGCTGCAGAGCATCGTGTGCGTAGGGCAGCGCTGGCAATTCAAAAGCCATGGTTAATCTCCTAATCAGGTCAGTTGCGGTGAGCGCAAGGCCGATCACGGGCGGCCAGACAAAAACATACGCCGGGGAGTTTGTACTCTTTGCGACGCAGGGCTGGATGATAGCACCGGGGTTGAGCCATAACCACGCAACAACTGTGTGGGATATAGGTTCCAGAGCCTCATTGGGGAATTGATGAGAAATATTGATCAGGGGCACGCGGTCGATAACGGCTTTCTTTTGGAGCGTTCATTCGATGAATATTTTGTTGCCTGTGGAAGATGCCGGCGTTTTCGGCGCCGCGCTGGCGCGCAGCAAACTGGGTGGCCCCTTATGGGGTTTGAAGTTGCAGCGTGTCAGGACTGAAGCCTTCCCGAATAAATTCGGTCCCACGGATTCTGGAGATGCGCACGTTTTGTAGGAACTGCCGAAGGCTGCGATAGGTCCGAAGGGCCTTCGCCAACAAGTGGGCTCAAATAGTCGCCCGCCTATAGATCGCAAGTGTTGATGAGGGTGCTTTGCGACGATAAAGACACCTCTTCACCGCGCCACGACCAATTGCACCGCGACGCTGAACATCATCACTGTCACCAGTAGATCCAGCAGTCGCCAGGTCGCGGGTCTTGCCAACCATGGCGCTAGCCACGCTGCGCCTACGGCCAACAGGCTGAACCACAACAATGAAGCACTGGCGGCACCGACGACATACGCGCCGGGCACGGTCTGTTGTGCGCCTAGGGATCCGATCAGCAGTACGGTGTCCAAATACACGTGCGGGTTAAGCAGCGTTACCGCCAACGCACTAAGCAGCACCGCACGCCGTGAACGCAGACCAGTTCCTTCGTTCTGTTGCAGGCTTTGCGAAGAACAGGCGCGACGCAACGCTTGGCTGCCGTACCACAGCAAAAAGCCAGCTCCACCCCAGCGGGCAACGGCCAACAGTGTCGGGTTTTGCGCTAATAGATTCGCCAGTCCGAACACTCCAGCAGCGACCAACAATGCATCGCACACAACGCACAACGCCGCCACTGGCAAGTGATGTTCACGGCGTAGGCTTTGCGCCAGAACAAAGGCGTTCTGGGTACCGATGGCCATGATTAATCCGCCCGCGACCAACAGACCGTTGAGGTAGCTCTGCCACATGTAATTTGCTCCTGCTCTTGCGGGTTTAGGCATCTGCCGCCAGTTGGCGCAGCACCGACAGGGCCTTTTGCGCATCGTCGATACCGACGAACAGATGGTCGTGGTAGTAACCGGCGATCACGTTGCAACTGATGCCGGCTTGTCCGAGCGCGCTGGCAAAGGCGGCGGTCAGGCCGACGGCTTGCAGCGCCGAATGCACCGTAAGCGTGATCCAGGCCGCGACATATTCGAACTCAAGCCCCAGCGCTTGGGCTTGTTGACGCTCGACGATCACCGTTAACCCTTCTCGCTCGCGGAAGCTGCCGAGGGCTTCAACACCCCTCAATAGGCTCGCGTCGGTGAGCGTGCAGAACACGTACTCGCCGGGATTCAGTTCGGGGCTCATGCTTCTTAACAGCGTGTTGAGCGACGTTTCGCCAGTCATTTGCGGCTCCTTCTCAGCGGGCTATAGCGGTTTATGTGGCAAGTGTGGAGTGCTAGCCTGTATAAGAAAAACCAATATTACTGATCGCTCATTAGAGAAACTGATGTTCGACTACAAATTGCTCTCAGCATTGGCAGCGGTGATTGAACAGGCGGGGTTTGAGCGGGCGGCGCAAGTCCTCGGTCTGTCGCAATCGGCCGTGTCGCAGCGCATCAAGTTGCTTGAGGCGCGGGTCGGGCAGCCGGTGCTGATTCGCGCCACGCCGCCGACCCCGACAGAAATTGGCCGACGGCTGTTGAACCATGTGCAACAGGTCCGGCTCCTCGAACGCGATCTGCAAAGCCAAGTTCCGGCGTTGGACGATGAAGGCATGCCCGAGCGTCTGCGGATTGCGCTCAATGCCGACAGCCTCGCGACTTGGTGGGCGGCGGTCGTGGGGGACTTTTGCGCTGAGCAGCACCTATTGCTGGACTTGGTGGTCGAAGACCAGGATGTCGGGCTCAAACGCATGCGTGCCGGGGAAGTTGCGGCGTGTTTGTGTGGCAGTGAACGGCCGGTCGCGGGTGCTCGCAGCGTATTGCTCGGCGCCATGCGCTATCGTGCGCTGGCCAGTCCCGCTTTCATCACCCGGCACTTTCCCCACGGTGTGACGGCTGAACGCCTGGCACGCTCGCCAGCATTGGTGTTCGGTCCTGACGATTTCCTGCAGCACCGATACTTAGCGTCACTGGGCGTTGAAGGAGGCTTCGAGCATCATTTGTGCCCATCGTCCGAGGGCTTCTTGCGCATGATTGAGGCCGGGCTCGGTTGGGGGTTGGTGCCTGAAGTGCAAGTGCGCGATCAGACGCAACGCGGTGTGCTGGTCGAGTTACTGCCGGGTCAGCCGATTGATGTGCCGCTGTACTGGCATCACTGGCGCAACGGTGGTCAGTTACTCACCCAGTTGACCGAGCTTCTCACACGACGGGCTGGGGAATGGCTGGTGCCGCTCGCCCCGTCATGAGCGTCATTTGTTTGTAACCAGCAACACCTGTCACACACACAGTTAATGGAGCGGTAAATGAAGATTCTGGTCACCGGCGCAAGCGGCTTTATTGGCGGACGCTTTGCGCGTTTCGCGTTAGAGCAGGGTTTGAGTGTGCGGGTCAACGGCCGTCGCGCCGAGGGCGTTGAGCATCTGGTGCGTCGGGGCGCGGAATTCATACAGGGTGATTTGTCCGATCCCGAATTGGTACAGCGGTTGTGCCATGACGTCGAGGCGGTGGTGCATTGTGCGGGAGCAGTCGGGGTGTGGGGCCGGCGTCAGGTCTTTCAGCAGGGCAACGTTGAGGTGACGGAAAACGTGGTCGAAGGCTGCCTGAAACAGCAGGTCCGACGCTTGGTGCATATTTCCTCGCCATCGATTTATTTCGATGGCCGCTCACACCTGGACATCAAAGAAGAGCAGGTGCCTAAGCACTTCAATAATCACTATGCCGCCACCAAGTACTTGGCTGAACAGAAGGTGTTTGGCGCTGAAGAGTTTGGTCTTGAAGTCATCGCGTTGCGTCCGCGATTCGTGACGGGGGCGGGTGATAACAGCATCTTCCCGAGACTGCTGAATATGCAGCGTAAAAATCGTTTGTCGATCATTGGCAACGGCTTGAACAAGGTCGATTTCACCAGCATCCAGAACCTTAATGAGGCCATCCTGAGCAGCTTATTGGCGGCGGGTTCGGCGCTGGGCAAGGCCTACAACATCAGTAATGGTGCGCCGGTACCTGTGTGGGATGCGGTGAATTACGTGATGCGCCAAATGGACATGCCGCAAGTCACGCGTTATCGCTCTTATGGCCTGGCTTACAGCGCCGCCGCCTTGAACGAGGGTGCCTGCCTGCTGTGGCCGGGACGGCCCGAACCGACATTATCGCGTTTGGGCATGCAAGTGATGAGCAAAGATTTCACCTTGGACATCAGCCGCGCCAGGCATTATCTCGACTATGAACCACGTGTCAGCCTATGGGCGGCTCTCGACGAATTTTGTGGCTGGTGGAAAGCGCAACAATCGAATTGACCCCGGTCCGCTTAGTGAGCGGTTCGCGTGGTTATACTGCAGGCCATTTTTGACTCCGCGTCCCATGAAGGTTTAACCATGCGTAACGATCCTCACGACGACTTCGATGATGTGCCGCACCTCAGTGCTAAAGACGACGACGATGATGATGAATTTGTACCCACCACTACTGGCGGAGCCCGGGACCGTAATACCTTGCACGCGCGCAACGCAGCAAAGGTGAAAGTAAAACGCGCCAATACCGGTCCCATCTGGGCCTTGGTCGGTGCGTTGTTCATTGCCTTTATTGGGCTCGCTTGGTGGAGCTTTCAACAGATTTCGTTGATGGAGCAGCAACTGGTGGCGACCCAGGAAAGCTTCGCGCGGATCAGTGAAGACGCCGCTGGGCGCTTGCAAGACATCTCCGGCAAAGTGGTCGCGACTGAATCAGTTGCCTCCAATGGCAGCGAGGCGATGAAGCTGCAATTGCAGAGACTGGAAAGCAAACTGAACGATCAAGGCAAGCAGCAGGAAGGTGTCGCGGGCCAACAAAGCGGCCTCGATAAGCGCCTGCAGCAGATGTCGGCGCAAACCACCCAGTTACAGACGCTCAATGCTCAATTGCAGGATCAGGTGAAGAGTCTGACGGGTGAATTGAACACGTTGAAGGGGTCGCAACCTGATTCAAAAGCCATTCAATCGGCTCAGGGTCAACTGGATGCGCAGTTGAAAAACTTGAATGCCGATGTCGCCGCGCTGAAAAAACAGAGCAACCCTAGCGCCGCCATCGACCGTCTAGAGCAAGAGTTACTGGTGCTGAAAAGCGAGCAGGACAACCGCCCGACGGCCCAGGCTCAAGGTGGCGCAAGCACTGCTGAGTTTGATGCGTTTCGGGGGCAGGTGACACGCAACATCAACACTCTGCAAAGCCAGATTCAGAATTTGCAGCAGCAGATCAATACCAGGCAGTAACCACAGACAGAAAAGCCCCGACTCTCGCGAGCCGGGGCTTTTTTATTTCAGCGCGAATGTGTCACAGGCGTGGGTAGTCGATGTAGCCGACTGGGCCTTTTGCGTAGAAGGTGGCTGGAACCGGCGCGTTCAGTGGTGCGTCTTGTTGCAGGCGCTCGAACAGGTCCGGGTTGGCGATGTACGGCACGCCGAAAGCAACGGCATCAGCCTTGCCGCTGGACAGCCAAGCGTTGGCGCTGTCTTTGGTGAAGCTTTCGTTGGCGATGTAGTTGCCGCCGAAGGCTTTTTTCAGTTGTGGGCCGAGGCTGTCGCCGGCTTCTTTTTCCCGGGAGCAGATAAATGCGATACCGCGTTTACCCAGCTCGTGGGCCACGTAGGTGAAGGTCTCGGACAGGTTTTCATCGCCCATGTCATGGATGTCAGCCCGTGGTGACAAGTGCATGCCCACACGACCTGCGCCCCAGACTTCAACCACCGCATCGGTCACTTCCAGCATCAGACGCGCGCGGTTTTCCAGGGTGCCGCCGTATTCATCAGTGCGCTGATTGGTGCCGGTTTGCAGGAACTGGTCAAGCAGGTAGCCATTGGCGCCATGAATTTCAACGCCATCGAAGCCAGCAGCCTTGGCGTTTTCTGCGCCTTGACGGTAAGCATCGACCACATCGGCGATCTCAGCCGATTCCAATGCACGAGGCATAGGGTAATCAGCCAACGGACGAACCAGGCTGACGTGACCTACTGCAGCGATGGCGCTAGGCGCAACGGGTGCTTCGCCATTGAGATACGAAGTGTGGGAAATACGGCCCACATGCCACAGTTGCAGCACGATACGGCCGCCTGCCGCGTGAACGGCTTTGGTGATGTTGCTCCAGCCGCGAACCTGAGCGTCAGACCAAATGCCTGGGGTGTCCGGGTAACCGACACCCATTGGCGTGACCGAGGTCGCTTCGCTGATGATCAGGCCAGCCGAAGCGCGCTGAACGTAGTATTCAGCCATCAACGCGTTAGGAACACGGCCTTCGTCGGCGCGGCAGCGGGTCAGCGGCGCCATGATGATACGGTTTGGCAGTTGCAGATCACCCAAAGTGATCGGGTCAAAAATGGTCGTCATGATGAATCCTCAGTGATCAGTTGGTAGCAGTTGCCACGTCGGGGTTAACCGGTTGGCGGAAAGTGATAAAGGTCAGTAACAGTGCGATCACGGCCAGCGCTGCGGCGGCCAGCGGTACGCTGTTCAAGCCGAAACCGTGGGCAATCACGCTGCCGCCGATCCAGGCGCCCAGTGCGTTGCCGACGTTGAAGGCGCCGATATTCAAGGTCGAAATCAAGTTGGGTGCGGCTGCGCCGAAGGTCATCACGTTGATTTGCAACGCAGGGACGGCGGCGAAACCGGCGGTAGCCCAGATGAACAGGGTGATTTCAGTCGGGACCAGCGAGGCGCTGGTCCAGGTCAAAATGGTGGAAACTACCGCCATGGTGATGAACACGCCGATCAGCGTGCGGGACATGTTTTGGTCAGCCAGCTTGCCGCCAATGATGTTGCCGAGGGTCAAGCCCAGACCGATCAGCAGCAGGGTCCAAGTCACGCCGCGCGGTGTGACGCCGGTGACTTCGCCCAACAGCGGCGCCATGTAAGTGAACAGTGCAAATACCGACGCGGAAAACATCACCGTCATGCTCAGCGACAACCACACGCCAGCACCGTTTAGGGCGGCCAGCTCGGCACGCATGTCGAGTTTTTCTTCATCGTGCTTGGCCGGCAGAAACCGGATCAGGCCGATCAGCGAAATCACGCCGATCACGGTCACCGCGAAGAAGGTTGAGCGCCAGCCCGCGTACTGACCCAGCGCAGTACCCAGCGGCACGCCCAGCACGTTGGCCAGGGTCAGGCCGGTGAACATCATCGCCACGGCCGAAGCCCGACGATTGGGCGCTACCAAGTTGGCAGCCACCACCGAACCAATACCGAAGAACGCACCGTGGCACAGGGCTGTGACGATTCGAGCAAACATCAGCACGTTGTAGTCACTGGCCAGCGCGCAGAGCAAGTTGCCGATGATGAAGATCACCATCAGCGCAACCAGTGCGGCTTTGCGTGGAAGTTTTGCGGTCACCATGGCCATGAACGGTGCGCCGATGGCGACGCCCAGCGCGTACCCGGTGACCAGCCAGCCAGCGCCGGGAATGGAAACACCCAAATCTGTCGCGACCTCGGGCAACAGCCCCATGATCACAAATTCAGTGGTGCCGATGGCGAAGGCGCTCAGGGCCAGCATAAGTAGTGAAAGAGGCACGGAGCATCTCCTTGGAGAAGTTAGAAAATCAGAGCTGTTTACTTATTTCTTCCAGGAACGCCTGGATGGTTTCGTCGTTGCGTCTGAAAAAATGCCACTGGCCCACCTTCTTGGTGGTGATCAGGCCGGCCCGTTGCAACGTCGCCAAGTGCGCAGAAATCGTGGACTGGGACAGCCCCGCGCGCTGGTCGATTTGCCCGGCACACACACCGTTTTCCAGGGAATGTCCCTGCTCAGGAAAGTAGTGCGCCGAGTCTTTGAGCCACACGAGAATTTCGCGCCGCACAGGGTGGGCCAGGGCTTTTATTATTTCGTCGAGGTCGATAGGCATGTCGTTCTCAAATCGTTGAATAACGCTATATCGCGATGCAACGAACTTTATATTGGTATTTCGCGATATACAAATACACAGATCGACTAAGCCGCTGCTAAAAAGCTATATCGGGTTATATCGATATAGACCGCACGCTGATTAGGCGTAAGCTCCTGCCATGAATTACCTTGCACACCTCCATTTGGGCGGCGACCGCCCTGAGCAATTGCTCGGCAGTCTGTATGGCGATTTCGTCAAAGGACCGCTGCCGGGGCGCTTCACTCCCGAAATGGAAGCTGCCATCCAGTTACACCGCAGCATTGATACTTTCACCGATGCCCACCCTTTGGTGAAAGAGGCGATAGCGCGCTTCCCGGCCGCACGACGACGCTACGCGGGCATCGTGCTCGATGTATTTTTCGATCATTGTCTGGCGCGGGACTGGGCGCTGTACGCAGCGCAACCGCTGGACACCTTCACCGCGCAGGTTTACCGGGTGCTGGCGGCAGAGCCCGCGCTGCCGGAGCGTTTGGCACAGATTGCGCCGCATATGGCGGCGCAGGATTGGCTGGGGTCTTATCGGGAATTCGAGGTGCTGGGGCCGGTGCTGAATGGTATTTCCCGGCGCCTGTCGCGACCTGAAGGGCTGGCTGGCGCCCTGCAAGAGTTGCAAGCGCTGTACCGGCCCTTGAGCACAGATTTCGCTGAGTTTTATCCCTTGCTACAGGATTTTGCTCAGGCGGCCTTGGCCGAGCGCGCTTCCTTCACCTGACCTGGCCCGGCAATTTCGCCGAACAGTGCTCGTTGCACGGCTTGTTGCGCCTGGAACGCCAAGGCGGCGCGTTCTTGCTGCTGGCTGGCGATTGGGGTCAACAATTGAATATGGACCTCGCCCTGCTCGTTGGCGAATAAGCGGCGCAAGTGCGAGAGCAAATCGTCATCGCCAATAAACGGCGCAATGGGGCAGGGCTTTCCATCACGCAGGTAACGAATCGCCACCGGCTGTAAAGGCACGCCCGCGTCAATGGCGCTGGCGAGCATGCGTCCATGGAACGTGCGCAGGCTGCGACCGTCGGTGGTTGTGCCCTCAGGAAAGATCATCAGCGCATCGTTGCCTTGCAAATGTTCGGTCATCTTTCCCAGAACCAAACGGCTATCACCTGATCCGCGACGAATAAACAGCGTGCCGGCTTTTAGCGCCAGCCAACCGGCGACGGGCCAATTGCGGACTTCGGCCTTGGACAGAAACGACAGGGGCGCGAGCATGCCCAGTAGCGGAATATCGGTCCACGACACATGGTTGCTGACCCACAGCATCGGCTCTTTTGGCAACTCGCCGCTGACGGTCACGCGAAACGGCAACGCTGCGCTCAAGCGTGCCATGAACCAGCGTGACCAGCGCTGTCGCCGCGCCATGGAGTCGCCAATAGCCAAGCGTTCGAGAACCCCGAAAGTGCCCGCAATCGTTAGGCCAACCGCGAGCACCCACAACACTCGAATCACGCGGGCGTAACCGCGTACCCGGCTCATCAAACGGCTGCCTTGAAGTGGCGGGCGTAACGCGGACACAGGTCGGCGCGTTTGAGCAGGATGAACACATCGGCGACTTGGAAATCCTCGTCCCAGTACGGTTCGCCGCAAATTTTTGCTCCCAAGCGCATGTAGGCCTTGAGCAGCGGCGGCATTTCGCAGATGACATTCGTAGGCAGGTCCAACGTTGGCAGTGGCTTCTTGGGCTCGGCGCGTAAGTGCTCGTTGCACAGGTAGCGTTCGCGTAGGCGCTGCATGATCGCGTGCGCTTGGATGCCGCCGTCTTGCATCGGAATACTGGCGCAGCCCATCAGGTAGCTATAACCGCCTTCGTTGAGAATCTCCGCCAGCTCGCTCCATAACACCGCAATAGTGCCGCCGTTGCGATACGCCGGATCAACGCAGGT
Source organism: Pseudomonas sp. CCI4.2 (assembly GCF_034350045.1). Classification (NCBI taxonomy): domain Bacteria; kingdom Pseudomonadati; phylum Pseudomonadota; class Gammaproteobacteria; order Pseudomonadales; family Pseudomonadaceae; genus Pseudomonas; species Pseudomonas sp. CCI4.2. Next base: position 2,388,030 of record NZ_CP133781.1, read on the forward strand.
GCGGCCCAGCTCTAGAATGGGTCCTTGCAACCGACCCAGTCCGTGCAGGCTGAACTCTTCTTCGCTGTAGTAATTGCCCAATGAGGTGGCGGCGGTGTGATCAAGTAAACGGGTAGTCGCCACCAAATGCCCAGTGGACAGATCACGAACACCCACGTGCGAGCAATGCTCGTCGTAATCGTCGATATCCAGACCCTGTTCGGCGCCTTTGAGCTTGGCGTTGAACTCCCCACTGAACACGCGATAGCGCAAAGCCTGGGCTTCACGCAGCGCCTGTGCGCCAATCAAACGCTCAGCCTGAAGGCAGCGATCGACGCTGGTGTCATGAGTACGAGAAATCTGATTCATGCGGCGTCTCCGTAAGCCAGCCAGGAATGCGGCCGGTGGTGTTCTAGCGCATTGGGGTACAGGTGAAGGCTAGGGAGGCGCGATGTCATCACCATTAAGCTTTGGTGATGCTTGTATGACAGCGGCTCAAGCCGAAGACGGTAGGAGCGAATTCATTCGCGAAAGGGGCTGCACGGTCATCTGAATAACCGCACGTTTGCTGGAAACAATTTGCTGCTACGGTCATGGGGCCACCAGCCAGAGGTCTTCCGATGAAATCACCGTGCATACTGACCCTCACGTTGTGGCTGTTTACTGCCCAGGCATTCGCCCAAAACTGGCCGGATGAGCACTGGTCAACCGCGCCTGTTTCGCCAAGCCCGGCGTTGCAAGCACTCGAGGATTACGCTTTTCCACCCCGTGATGACGTCACCCGCAAAGGCATCCGCACCGATGCCTTGTTGGTGATCCGCGACGGACAACTGGTCTACGAGCGTTATGCCGGCGTCACCAACGCCGACACGCCGCACCTGACGTGGTCGGTCAGTAAAAGTGTGATGGCCTGTGTGCTGGGCGTGGCGTTTGCTGAGGGGCGTTTTCAATGGACAGACTCGGTGGCGAAATTCTATCCACCGTTCAACGCTCATCCCGACATCCGCCTTGAAGATTTGCTGCACTGGGCATCAGGACTGGATTGGCAGGAAGACTACGAATACGCGCCCCTTAACTCATCCGTGGTCGCCATGCTCTACACCCACGGGCGCGCGGATGCGGCGGCGTTCACTGCGGCACATGGCGTGGCCAGCAAGCCGGGAACGGCTTACCGCTATTCCAGCGGTGATAGCAACATATTGTCCGCAGCGTTGAGAACCATGGTCGGTGAACAAGCCTATCCAGACTACCCCTGGACCGCGTTGTTTGAGCCGTTGGGCATTCGCAGCGCAGTGTGGGAATCCGACCGCAGCGGCACGTTCATTGGTTCGTCCTACGCCTACATGACCGCACGGGATTTGGCGCGCATTGGTTTGCTGATGCAGCGCGGCGGTCGTTGGGGCGATAAACAGTTACTGCCCAAGGCGTGGGTCGAATTCAATCTGACCCCCTTTGCTCACGTGCAAAATGACGCCGTGAATGAAGTGCCTGGTGGCCAATGGTGGTTGAATCGTTTGCCTCCCAGGGAGTCTGATCTCGCCACTCGGCCTTGGCCTGACGCGCCGCAGGATACGTTTGCCGCGCTTGGTCATTGGGGTCAGGCGATGTATGTCGTACCCAGTACCAATCTGGTCATCGTGCGATACGCCGATGATCGCGACAGCAGCTACCGTCATGATCAGTTACTCAAACGAGTGTTGGCGGCCTTTGCGGGGGAGGGTGCCCAATGAACGGTCGTCAGGCGTTAATTCGGCGTCGGCCCTTGGCCAGTGTTCTGTTGTTGATGGCGTTGGTAATGGTTGTTTTTGCGTGGCAAAACCGGGTGGCGTTACAGGCATTCCCGACCATCATCAGCGCCTACACGGCTAAGGAATACTGTTCGTGTCGCTATGTAGTGGGCAACCCAGCTGATTTCTGTGCAGGCTACGTGAAGCAATGGTTGCCCAGCACCCTGATCGATGACCCGACTCAAAAGCGTGTGACTTCCACCGGTTTGGGTCGTAGCAGCAGTGCCGTTTGGAAAGGCTTGCATCAGGGTTGTCAGTTATTGCCGTAGAAATTTGCAACCTCCTATTACCGCCGGTTAAGGTTGGCGCCAACCGCGCTTAGGGAGCCTGCATGCTCAATACAATCTGCTTGTTGCTGACGCCGCTCTGCGTGCTTGCATGAGGGGTGCGATTTTTGCGTGGCGCGCGGATAACCACTTCAATCTGCTGATCGACGGTCCTGCATTTTTTCCGCGCATGATCGCCGCCATTGAGCAGGCGCAGCAGCAGGTCGAGCTGGAGTTGTATTTGGTAGAAGCCGGAAGCTGCGCCGATGCGGTAGTTCAGGCGTTGGTGCTGGCTTCGCAACGCGGCGTGATTGTGCGGTGTCTTTTCGATAGCTTTGGCGCGCAGGCCTTTACCTTAAGCTTGCGCAAACGACTCACCGATGCGGGCGTGATTCTGCGGTTTTATAACCGCATGCATTGGCGCCGGGGCCTGCGCAATCTTTACCGCGACCATCGAAAACTGCTGCTGGTGGATAGACAGTTGGCAGTGGTTGGCGGCACCGGCGTTACCAATGAGTTTTGGCACCCGGAGCGCGATACCAGCGACTGGCATGAGGTCATGGTCGAAATCACCGGGCCGATGGTGGTCGATTGGCAGGCGCTGTTCGACCGGCAATTTCATGCCAATGAGCGCCCCACCGCATGGCGCCCCGCACATATTTTTGGTTTGCCGCGACTGCCTCGGGTGCCCGTAAAAGGTGTGGGTATGGGGCGTGTGGCCTATGCCGATGCCCACCAGCACCGCGACATCCTGCAATCGTTGGTCCGGGCATTGAGCAGCGGCAAACGACGCATCTGGTTGGCGACCCCGTATTTTTTGCCCACCTGGAAAGTGCGTCGTGCGCTACGCAGAGCCGCTGCGCGCGGTGTCGACGTGCGCCTGTTGCTGACTGGGCCGCGCACCGATCATCCGTCTGTGCGTTACGCCGGCCATCGCTATTACCCGCGCCTGCTCAAGTCGGGCGTAAAAATCTTCGAATATCAGCCGTGTTTTCTGCACCTGAAAATGGTGTTGATCGATGATTGGGTCAGCATTGGCTCATGCAACTTCGATCACTGGAACTTGCGCTTCAACCTCGAAGCCAATCTTGAAGCCCTCGACCCCGCGCTCACCTTGGCAGTGGCCTCCAGCTTTCAGAAAGATTTTGCCCTGAGCACTGAGGTCAGCCTCGAAGATTGGCAATCCCGGCCGTTGCTGCGGCGAGTGCAACAGCGGATTTGGGGCTGGATTGACCGCTTGGTGGTCAACGTTTTGGACCGAAGAAACTGATCCGTTAATTCCTGCCCGTAGTAGTTGCCTATTACCTGCGTTGTCCTGATCGGCCGTAGTTTGACTACTCTTGTTTACCCACGCCTTCATCTGAGGAGACAGTCATGGCAGCAAAAAAAATTCTCATGCTGGTCGGCGATTACGTCGAAGACTACGAAGTAATGGTGCCGTTTCAGGCACTGCAAATGGTCGGGCACATTGTCCACGCCGTTTGCCCTGACAAAATCGCCGGTCAATCGGTGCGCACCGCCATTCACGATTTTGAAGGCGATCAGACGTACAGTGAAAAGCCGGGCCACAACTTTGCGCTTAACTTTGACTTTGCCAAGGTCAGCGTCCAAGACTACGACGCGCTGGTCATCCCGGGTGGTCGCGCGCCGGAATACCTGCGCTTGAACGACACCATTCTTGGTTGGGTTCGCGCATTCGACAAAGCCGATAAGCCCATCGCATCGGTCTGCCACGGCGCGCAATTGTTGGCGGCGGCTGGCGTGCTGGAAGGCCGCGAATGCAGCGCCTATCCTGCGTGCGCACCAGACGTACGTTTGGCCGGCGGAACCTTTATCGACATCGCGGTGACTGAAGCGCATACCCACCGCAATCTTGTTACCGCACCCGCCTGGCCTGCGCATTCGGCGTGGCTGAACGGTTTTCTAAAATTGCTTGGAACCGAAATCACCCTGTGAGGAACACTTATGTGCGAGCTCTATGTAAAAGCTGACCCGATTCTGTATGAATCGCGCTCACGCTCATTGCGCATCTGTGGCGTCGTGACGACGCTGCGCCTGGAGAACCAGTTCTGGGACATCCTCGCCGAAATCGCCCGCAACGACGGCATGACCACTAACCAGCTCATCACAAAACTGTATGAGGAAGTCATGGGCTTCAACGGTGAAGTGGTCAATTTTGCTTCGTTCCTGCGGGTCAGCTGCACGCGCTATTTGAGTCAGCGTAGAGCGGCGGCGCCGGAGTTGAGTGTGGTGCGCTCGGCTGCGAAGTAACCCACCGGTTATTAAGCGTAGCGCCCGGAGACTTACGCTCCGGGTTGTCCGCGAGGTTCGATAACCATCGTAAGCCACCTGCCGCACAGGCAAACCCCGGCTGTCGCTGACGCTCAATACCGGGGTGCCGGCTGCCGGTCATTTTCTGCTCTGCGCCTGGATGGCAGACATCTCTTCCTCAGTATCGTTTTCATCTTCGGCAATGGTGTACCACGTTAGATAAGTTTGTCGGCGCATCCAGCCTGCTGCGGTCAAGGTAACGGTCGGTCGGCCCAGAGGGTCGTAGAATTGCCGGTCGCAATAGCCGTGCTCGCGAAACGATTGATCATCAATGTAGGTCGCGCTGTTGGCAAAATAGGGTCTGTAAATGCGGACGGCCAAACCTTTATTGTTGTACTCCACCCGTTCGCTTACACGCCAGCGAGGTGAAGCCGGCACGGTTTTTGGCTTGTTATCTTCAAGTTCCAGCTTACCGTCGATAACAGAATAAGCGTCTCCATCTTCCACCAACTGCCGGGTTTGCAATGTCCGGCCAAACCCGTCTACCGACACAAGGGAAATACGTATCTGCTTTTCAGGATCTCCGGGATAGCGATCCGCTTGCAACACCGCGCTGTGTACGGGTTCTCTGCGTTGGACCCAACTGAACGGATCGTAAAAGCAGGCAGTGGCGTAATCGCCTAATGCTTCTTGCGCCGCAGCAACAGCCTCTCTGGGGCTGGCGCTATGCGGAACGTAATTCTCCAGAGGAGAAAAGCCGACTTCGACGCCCAACTCAGTGCCATAAAAACTGGTGGCTCGCAGCATGCCGAAAGCATCGTAGGCCGCCTCTTGAGTGTTTTGATTCGCGTCGACCACGCGCCACGGTTGCAGGCTGTGATAGGAGTAAGTTGCGCTGGTGGCGCATCCCGCCGGGTCGGTGATACGGGTCATGAAAATATGATAAGGATCGTACTCGACCAAGGTTTCGCCATGGCTGCGCGTGGGCTTGAATGCAGAAACTTCATAAAAGCGTTCGGCGCTGGCGTAGGTGTTAAATCCGCGCTTGACTGACCACAGGGTCAGCCCGTCTTCAGGCAGAAAGCTGGGTATTAGCTGATAGCCGACTTCGCGGAGTTTTTCGATCAAGTCTGCGCGCGACATGACTCGGTCGTAGGCGCTCAGTGCCTGCTCATCCAGCTCGGCGGTTTCCGTATAGTCCGCCAACGCCTCAAAAGTCGCCTCTCCGTCTGCGCAACTGATGTAACGCTGGATTGAAAGCCCGGTCAGCACTCTGGGGAGCATTGCAAATAACCCGTCGGCCTTGATGAAATGTTCGTAACTGATCCCATTGGGCGGCAGGAGGGCGGCGGCAATCAACATGGCATTACTGCGTAGGAGGAAAGGTAATCCCAGCCGCCAGCTTTGCGGTCGATCAAGGTGAATGTACTGCGCGAGCGCTTCGCTGAAATAATAGCTTCGTTGCGCATCGTCGTGGGAGGCTTGCCACCAGCGCTGCTGGTATTCGTCGTAGTTTGTTGGAGGAAGGTCCGAAGGCTTTTTACGGCGCGCACAATTGACTTTCACGCCCTGAGTGAGGCCGCCCAATACATCCCAAGCCAGGTTCACAGTGTGCTCGCGCAAGGGGTCGTCAGCCTGACGTTCGTATTGATAACTCACCGACTCCAGCGCCAGCGGTAACATCTGTGCGTGACGCTGGTAAGCGTTGATCGGTTGCAGTTGCCGCACCAGATAACGTGAACTCTGGACTGCGTAAGGAGTGGCTTGCGCCTGATTGCCATCAAAGCCAAACACCTCTGTGCGCAACACTGAACCGCTCAGGCAGCGCATCATTTCCCGTAGCGTCTCCTCGTCGGCATTCGTGATGAGTGGATCGGTTTGACTGGCACTGTCGAATTGACTCAATAAATGGGCACCCAACGGCACGGCGTCCGGGTCGGCGTTGTTATAACCGGTAGGCGGTGGCTCAGGATAACGGCCAGTGTGAAACCATGTCTTGGTCAGAACCGGTGCGGTGAACGCTTCATCCAGCCGCCCACTTGGCTCTGTGTCGGTTTGCAACAGCAGGCCAAAGCCGCGAAATATTCGGTCCAAACCGTCGTAGTAGCCCTGGCGATACTGGAAGTTCTGGGTGAGCGTATTTCCGGTAATTTCGTCCTGTTGCGTTTGCTGTACGACGACATGCAGCGCGAAAGGTAGCTGTGACACTGCCACTGCACCGGCCGCCTTCAAAACCTGTTTTTCATCCAGCCATTCCTGCGCCGAGCTGCGGTAAGTCACGGTACCGACCGCGCCCATATTGTTGTTTGTTTGCGCAAGCAGATACGGTTTGATCTGTGGGAAATCGAAGCGCCAGTGCCGGGGGCTCATGTGTGGCACGGTCAATATCAGGCTTGAACACCCAAGGCCTTGCAAGTCAGCAGTGCTAACCTGACACAGGCAGTCGTAACGCACACCTTCAGGCCATGCTCGCATTACCGGCTTATGGAAACTGTTTCCGCCCTGATTCATGAATATCTGTAATCGATCTGCTTCGATGTAGATCAGGTCTGGCGCGCCGGATCCGTCCAGGTCCGCCAGTCGCACTCGCCCGGCATCAAAGTCGGCATACGTGAACGGCAACGTGGCGAATAGTTGACCTTTGCCAAATCGTCCTCTTCCCAAGTTGGGCCAGAACTTGAGTTCATTATGGCGGATGCGGATCAGGTGTTGTTGACCGGAGCCCAGAATGTCGCTGAAGGCCACCAACTCATGGGGACTGTCGCTCAACAAGGGCAGATCGTCGTCATCGTGTTCCACATCGATTTCTGACGCAAAGCCGTACGCTCTACGACTGGCATAGAGCCGCACGCTGTGCGGTCCAATCAGGGCCAGATCAGATAATCCGCCGCCAACGAGGTCGGTCATTTGTCCTTGAGGGTTGAAGAATTCCGATGGGAAAGCTGCAAACGCGGTGAATGTCGACCAACTACGGTCGGGATTCAGAGTGAAAAATCCGGCGGTGCCCGGTTGGGCTACGACCCAGTCAAGCCGCCCGTCACCGGTCAGATCGGTCAGTGCTTGGCGCACAGGCGTGCGTGAGTCTGCTACCGGTACCCGGGGCAATTCCTGCCAAGGGCCATAGACAATCCGGTTGCTGTCCGCAGCGGCGTCGGCACGCATGGGTTCACGGTACAGCCAGCTTTTGTCGCTGCGATATAACACCCCAGACAAGCCATCGCCGAACAGGTCTACAAGCTGGTAGTCCTGACCGTCGTTAAGCCCTGGCATTGCCTCAAACTCGGTAAATTTGGCGCAATCAATATCGAATTCGTTGTACGCAAAGTTTACTGGGGGACGTGACTCCATAACCCCGCAGGCATCGTAGGCTTGGCTATGCGCCGCCACTAGCACGTTGTACCTTAAATCGGATTGTGAGTACTCAAGCAGCAAGCGACCAACCAATACGGGGGCTTCATCCAGCTCATCAGGGAAATAGTGAAACATAAGCACTTGCTGACACAGGCGTAAGTTGCCCAACTCAAAGCCGTAGGAAAATGATGAATGTGGGTCGCTCCGCAGCAGCCAGCCTCGCTGTTCGACATAGGTGGGTGCATCCGAGAGCCCTGTGCTGCGCTCGCCGTAATCGAACAGCAAATCAAAATGCCACTGAAGATCGCTGAGTGAATCGACGTCCCACAAATATAGGAGGGGGTGTTGTCGGAAATTACCGTATCGCACCCGCCATAGATAACATTGGGCCACAAAGCTACGGGGATAACTGTCTGGTAATCCCACCTCGTCCTCCGCTTTGTACTCGTAGAGAATATGTTCGCCTCGGGCGTTCATGGTCTCTTCCAGCAGCCATTCGGCGACATGGTTGGCGTCGGCGGGATCAACACTGCACGAGCCAGGATTTTTTCCATATATGGCCAGGCTGCCGTCGGCGCCGTGGACCAACCAGAAGCCTGGGTCGACGGTGTCCAATCGCCAATGCTCGATAAGGTCGAAGGCGCCCTCGACCCGGGCAAAGTGACGGATGACCTGATAGGTCGTGCCTAGATCATGTCCGTTGTAATCGTGAACTTCTGTGTGCTTGATCGCGCCATTGGCGTCGCGCTCTGGCAGCCAGATATTTCCGCCAGGGCCGATGATCACATCGTCGTCGGTATAAGTGGGTACGCCCTTGGTGGCCCGCCGGGCAACGCACCCCAGGTTTATATTCCAACCCAGACCGAACAAGCCGTTGCCAACGGTGCTTTGGTAACTCAACCCAAGCCCGGGTGCATAGCCACGCCCGGCGCTGACCGGCAAGCCGATATCAAACGAAGCCGCGCCACTGGTGCCCACAGGGCCCCAGCCTTTGCCAATACTTTGGATGGCTCCGCCGCCCTTGGGCAAAGATGGCGGGCTGATGGCTGGTTGCGCCTGGTCGCTCATGACAGATTATCCCCGGACGGTCTGGTTACGCTCGCTGATCGTGTCGGACCCGCTCCGCCGCTTTTAGCGGTGTAACGGATATGCACGATGATGTCGGTGATTGAATTGATCATGTCCCGTTGCGAATCGGGATTGGGGAAAGACAATGTCCAGCGTGAAATAACCCCTGTGCCTTCGAATGGCAGGTAGCGTTCATCGTCAAAATTGAACACGAACAGACCGTCGTCATCGACACCGGTGGATACCGCAATCTGCTGGCTGGCGCGCATGTTTTCCTTGAGTGGCGCATCGGTCGCGCTGGTCATCTGCACGGCGTTGTAACTTTGCGTGAGTGTGGCGCGAATGTCTTGATAGGGGCCAACAGTGACCGGCAATGACACGCTTATCCGTTTGATTCGACGCAGGTAGTGGGCAGGATAGTCCGCGTCGAGCATCGCTTGGGTAATCTCAAATTCGGCAATTCCTTCGCCTTCCAAACGCTCAATCACAGCATCCCAACCCTTATTCAGCGTGGCCGCCTCTTCTTCTTTCTCATCGGGAATGGGCAACTGTTTGACCGAAACGGTTTTAACAATCTCAAGCTTGCGCTCGTTGCGCGACAGGTAGGCGGCGTCCATTTTCAACAAGTTGAGTTTCAGAGACTCACCCGCAGTGAGTCCCCGGTAAGCGTCCTTCCATGACCCTGGCTGGATAAAGCTGGTGTCGTAGTCGGCAATCTCGTACTGCCAGCAGGCTTGAGCGGACAGGCACAACGACAATGTGGCGTCGTAGGCCTGGTAATAGAGAGTCGAGAATTGCCCGTTGAGCCACGTATAGAGCTGCTTGTTGGTAAAACGCTCCTTGGTCAGGAACACGTACATCTGATCGACTTGGGTTTTCGCCATTTCGGCCTGTTGTAACTGGATGGCTGTGACTCTGGCTTGAGCGTCGTGCACGGCCAACTGGGCTGTGATTTGATCGGCCTCCAGATAAGCCTGATCGCGGGCGAACTCCCATTCCTGGCGGCGGCGGCGAAATTGTTCAACGCGATCCAGTGTTGCGCTGGCTCCCAAGTGCATTTCGGCGCTTGCCTGCGCTGCAACGGCGACCACCTCTGCAATGCCTTCAAGTCTGAAACCGCCAGCGGCCGCACCAGCGTTCGCGCCCACGGACATGCCTCCTTCTGCGCCTGCCTCGACACCTACATGGTTAGGAAGGACTTTCAGGCCTGATGCGATCATGCTGGAGACAAAGCCGGCACTCTTGGCGAGCTGTCCCATCAGGTTAAGGGCGGTCGCTGCAATTTCTGTGGCGCTTACATTTTCATCGAAGAGTTTTCCGTAGAATCGGGCGCGAGCCTCGACCACGCTCTTGCTCGCTTCCAGCGCTTTTCTGGCTTCGAATTCGACTCTCTGCGCCTCTAATTGCAGGTCGATGGCAAAGTGCGCGAACTCCCAGATTTGTTCTTGTTGTTTTTCCTGAAACTCAGCCTGATCTTTGCGCTCGATTATCGACAATAAGGTGCTGCTAAATTGAATAAGGGTTTCCACGGCAGCACTGGCCCGATTGAGCATGACCGTAAAGCGGTAATGGGGCGTCTCCTGGGATAGCAGGCCGCCAACACTTGCGCCCGTTGCGCCGTTGGCATATGCAGCGAGCATGGCACGTGGGTCCAGAGGGGCCGCAAACAGCGCAAGCGACATCGGCTTGCCATTGAGGGTCAAGTTGTGACGCAGGTTGTACAGCCGAGACTCCAGGGTGTCCCAGTGTTTAACCAGCTCTGAGTTCATGGGGGGCACGAAATGTGGGTTGTCCGCATCGGCGAGGGTCGGGTCGCGACCAAAGGTGCTCAAGCGCAACGGGGCCTGTTTGAAGCCGATCATGTCCTGACCGTTGTCAATCGCCGCGCTCTGTTGACGTTTCTGCTCTTGGTCTTGCATCTGTGCTTCGAAATTGCGCAGCGACTGACTGGTTGAGGCCGCTAAATCGCCCAGTTTGATGGGTGTCCACTGGCTGACAATGAGTGTGTCGGGCCGTGGTCCCAATAAATCCAATACTTTTACATACCAAAGCTTGGCTTCGCCCAAACTGTCCGGGGTGAGTTGCCGATAAGCCATGTCGCCTCGATCTATCAAGTTTTTGATGTACTGGAAGTACACCGCTTTTTGATAACGAATCGGATGGCTGGCGGCGATGCCGTCGGGGTCTATGGGCGAGCGTAAAAAGTGATCGGGGTCCGCGACCTCTTCCGGGATCAACGGCCGCACATTCCAGTAATCGGGTGCTCCGTAGAGGGCTTTGCGGCTGGGGTCGAAAATAAACCCTAACCAGAACTCGGCATCGTTGAACTGCTGCTCCAGATTCAAACGGTGTGAAATCATGAAAGGCAAATGCAGAAACAATTCCCAAAAGTACAAACCATTGGCGCCGTTAAAGTCCATCAACGCGCTGAGCCCTCCGTCGTCAAGCGGGGGCTCTGCCAGTTGTTGGGTGTCCCAGGACAGTAGTGCTTCCAGCGCAATATTCGCTTTATTGACCAGCTCCGGAGCGAATAAGGTGTTCATGCGAATGGGCGCGCGCAACCCTTGTTCGGGATTATCTTTTTTACTGATGGACGACGTGGAGAAGTCGATGTATTCAGCGATACCAAATACAGGGTCAAGGCGGGTACTCATCTTCGGCGCTATTAGGTTTTTGCCGGCACTGGACTCAAGAGAAAGCTCGATTTCTGTTAGCTTCATGGCGTTGCCTGCCGGCGCGTGGGTGTTTTTATCTCGGACGCTGACGCCATGAGCAATATAAAATTTAGGGGAGTCTGAGTAAAAAGTTGCATTGGTGAGGTTCGGCAATAACGTGGCTTTGTCAAATTTTATAACGGTCTCAAACGCCTTTGGAGCAATTAAGTTTGCACTGTCGCTTTCTCCGCTGAGATCTTGAAGGTTGAGGAGAGGTGACTTCATGTCTTTAGAGTAACGGAAAAATTGGCTATAGTTCTGGCTCTCGACGGGTGGGTGGTCGGAATGTATGGTCGCAATCCCTAAGAACGGTGCCTCCGCATATCCGATTTGTTTGTGATAAGCGATGCCACCGTACGTAAGTGATTTATTTTCGTTAAAAAATTTAAATGCTGTATTTTTAATTCGATAGCCAATAAGCGAAGTAATAAGTGCATCTTCCGTTTGGACTGGCCCTCCGTCAGCCGAAGTAATAAAGTTCTCTAGACCGCTTATTATGTCCTGTCCATGCTCAAATATAGTAAATTTGTATGACAGGTCTTTGGCGCCTAGTCCAGGGCCCGTCGCGGTAGCCATTTCGAGGGTAGATGGCGCTATGAGAGCCAATGAACCATTATCACCGTTTTTGGCTGTCAAAATTAACGTATACGAAACCAGGAACGTCGTTATCATAATGGTCACAGTCCGAGTATCTTGGACGAGATTGATAAAATCCTGATTGATAACAGTATTCAACGTGATTGTAGATTTTTCCAAATTAAGTACTGGCGCGCTGTCAATCAGGCTGATATTGCCTATGCGGGCTTGACTATCGCCGTAATTCCAATATTCCGCGGGGGCTGAGGGCGATGTAGTTGTTGCGGTTTTGATGCATATGCTCGTCCCCCACGTAAACTGAAAGTTATTTTTATTCTTAAGTGCAAACGTCCAACAACTTTTTCTCACTCGGGGCTGTTCGGGGCCTGGTTCGCCTGTTGGGGGGACAGTCCCAGAAAGCGGGAACGCCGGTGTGATGTTAAAGTTCTTGTCAATAAATGCCGTCTGCAGAAATCCAAAGGTTGACTTCGTGCCATCGGTATCACCAGTGACGAGTTTTTCACCGGCATACATTGCAATAAATAAAGAATCCGGTGCATGACTGATATCAAATACTGCGATGGTGTTCAGGTCGTGGTCAAGTTTAATGGTGGCGCCTATTGCGTTGGGCGTTGTGATATCTAGATAAATCTGCGGCGCGCTCCATGAGTTATCATATTTTTTATAAGCTATATTAAACAGTAGTTTGACATTGGGCGTTTTTACAAGTTCAGTAGAAGTGTCACTCATGTCCGGAGGCGGATAAGGCGGGTCGCCCAACTGAGTACTGAGATTTAAATGTACTTCTTCAGTGATGTAAATCAGGTCGACCCAAGTCGCAAATAAGCGGTTATTGAAAAATACTGGGCGAATGGTTCTTTCAATCGTGTTGGCGTTGATGCCAATGTCAGCCTTCTCCCAGTCCGACCAAGCACCCGGGGTTGGGTTGTCCTGTTTTGGACCTTCGGTGCTGCCTTCCCCGATATAGGCACGTTCGTTCATGTCGACCTTGCGCCAGTAGTGCATATTTTCAGCGCGGGATTTGCCGATGAAATAATACGTGCCTTGGTCGAATTTATCACTGTCGATATAACCGTTAATAATGGTTAGGTCTGCGACCTCTTCAAAGCTGGCCAAGTACGACTTTACCGCCTCTTGAGTGGTATCAATGCTGATCTTGTTTTGATTGATATCATTTTCCAGCTTAGTGAAATACGTTGATTTTTTGAGCCTCAGGTCCGGCGAAATATAGATTTCCGGGTACAGCGCCAGTTGCTGGTTGGCCGCCCAGATAGGGTATTGGCTACTACGGTCGCGCCACTCAACGAATTGGGCTTCGTTGGGACTGAGTGACGTGTAACCAGGCTCCATACCCATCAAACATCCGTTGATGTATTGTTGAAGGCTGCTGATGGCCGATGCAACCGGACTGGTCATCACGTCATTGGAAACCTGGTTGTCCAGCAAAAAAAACTCATATAAATCATTCGCGGTTTTCAAGCGGTCCTGCAAGCCCAATTCCAGCAAAGGTAGATGGTTGGGCACTACATCGCTTAAATAGTACGCTACCAGCGCATCACGATATGACTCGTTGAGTTGTTTCTCTATGGCATTAGACATGGCCATCTCCTCACATTAAAGCCAGGCTGACTGCTTAGCTTTGGGACGCCCTGACGGTGCGATTTCTAGCGTCGAACAGCCGCCATCACCCCTTCGCTCACCAACTGCCAGTCAGTTGCGGCACTGGTTAATGACAAATGCGTTGCCTTTAACAGCGGACCAACGGCTAAACCGGTTTCCTGGCTGACGCTGTGCACTCGCAGTATCCAGTCCACCTGAGCCATCGATTTGGCCAAATGCTCCGGCAGTTCGCTAAATGCCTGCATTACTTCGCAGGCTGTCCAACCAATCAAAACCGCGAGCTCCACGGCGCAGCGTTGAATGTATTCCTCTGGTTCAACGTCGGGCGTTTCATTGGCCAGTCTGAAATAATCAAGCAACCGGTCTTCCGACATTCCAGCCTGGTTGACCCAGCGGGTGTAGCAATCAATGATATAAATAGTATTCAAACGCAGGTCGGGCACCTGACATTGTTCATCGGAGCTAAGCCAGTCGGGATGTATCAAAAATGTCTGCAACGCCTGTGCACTGACGTTCCACCGCTGAATGATTTCTGAACGGCGAAATACCGGCTTAAGGAGATTCAGCAGAGTTGGGTCAAATGTATTAAATGAATAAGGGACGGCGTTTAGCAGCTTTCCAAGCAATTCTGATGAGCTCGTGCTCCAACGTATCACGCCCTCTGTGCGATCCCTGGGTAACTGTGTGATGGTTTGCAGAAGCTCTTCGATGAGTTGATGCTGCCTATAATAACCGCGTACCACAAAATTGGTCAGTTTACACACCGTGTCTTGGTAGATTTCGCTGCCCATGTCATAGTTGTCGCCAACGTACTGACCTATTTCAAAGCTGAAATAGTCAACAGGTCCATGTAATGATTCGAGTGGTATTGCTTTAACGAACCCGTTGACGTCAATCCATTTATCAAGAATTCCCCACCAACCAGCCGCTGGGGGCAGGCTCAATTCGGCCAATTGGCTTTCATTTAGCTGAACCTGGATCGCGCTTTTTGCGAGTGTCTCAAGTGTATCGAGCAGTAGCGGAGTAACCATTGCTTCGTCCGGCAAGTTACCCGTGTAGCGATCCAGGTCCGAGGCGGTTTGCCCGGTTTTCTTAAGCCAACCACTGGCCCAATCCATCTGCATTAGAATATCGAGAATATCCGCTACCGCATCGGATTCCTCTTGCGCCACACCTGGGTGTGGGCTAAGCCGTCCAGTGACAACTTGCCTGATATAAGTATCGCCGCCCAATAAATAGAGTAGCCGCCTGCTGTCTTCTATTGAGAGGCCAAACATTTCAGCGATTCGCGCCTGACGATAAAAAGACGACACCACGGGTAGGGAGCGCTTCAGTGCCAGCGGTGCTTGAATGCCTGCGTCACCGAGGGGGGGCATGAAATTTGAAACGTCATTTGCAAGCACACCAAAAGAGCTTTCGGTGGGCTGAACTCCAAGACCGGCACACAGTTGTAAAATGGTCTTTTGCGCCGCTGGATCGGGCTCGTTAATCGAAAACTCGGCGCCGTCAATCACTAGCGGAGTATCAAAGAGTTGAGGTGTATTAAATACTTTATCAAACAGCGGCTTACGCGAACCTGCGGCAAAAGGTGTAAGGTGGTGCATAAAAGCGGCAAATTCTTCAGGCGCAAGGCTGTAACGTTTGCTCAAGTAGCGATAAGTGCCTAATGCTCGCAATGTATTAGTATTTAATACTCTGCCCAGATTTTTTTCACGCTCTGAATGGACAGCCGCCATTATAAGCGTATCAAGCTCGGCGAAAGGTATGCCCATCCAGCGTTGCAGCCGGATCATTCGCTGCAGACGATCAAAGCGGTTGAGCGAAGCGTTGGTCAACTGCCAGGAGCTAATGTTCTGTTCATCGGCTACTAAAGCCAAGTCCATCGAATTGTTGTTTTTGTCGAAATTAACCGTGCCAGGGTCGCGACCTCCCACGCCGTTAACATAGCTTGCCCCATAGTGCAAAGCTTGAGGGAATTTAAACTCACCGCTCTTAAACAGTGGGTTCACGGGCAAACAGTTGGCTGAACACGTTGGGGCATAGCTTTTTTGAGCGAGTAATGATTCAAGCTCTGCTGTGTTTAAACCGGTTTTTTCCAGGAACGACTTAATGCGTATGAGGGGGTTTGCTTGGGCGTAGGGCACCGTTGTGCCATAGTTTTTTTTAAAAAAACCCATTTGGACTTCCGTCAGTTGATAGTCATCAGGTAAATAATAGCTCAGCGATAACGTGACCTTCAGATCGAACAGACTGGAGTAAGTTATATCGTCCCCCGGGGTAGGCGCTACAACCTTCACCACAAAACTGTGTAGGCTAGGTTCAGTTATTTCTGGAAAGGGTAGGTTATCATTGTCTGCGCTAAGATATTGTACCCTCAGACTTTTCTCCGACCCGGGTGTGGTCTCTGGATTGTTGGGTTTAAAATATTTTTCTGGGTTGGATTGATATCCATATAGCCTGATTTTGGATCCGGTCGTCGTATCATTTTTACCTAAGTTTAAAATTGCCCATCCAGTTGTATCTCCAGGCTTTACAAGTATTAATGCAGTACATTCCAATTGGCTGCCCGTCTCAGGGAAAATAAGGTATCCAACGTCCGTATTTTCCCATGTCAACAGTGATAACGAACCGCCGGCGTGCCATGCAACGCCCGTTAGTTGACCGTGAGGTATATAATAATCAGCAAATAGCGAGGGTTCTGTTAATAATACTTGCTGTTCCGAACTCAAACCCGATAGCCAGCATTGAGCTACGCTGGGCGCTGTATGCGCTGTGGCACCATAAAGATTATTGCCTGCACCGGAAAATGGCAGCGCTTGGCTGCTGCGGTAATTCATTTCGCCTAGGGTTGTCTTTTTTTCAGATAAGCCCAGCGTAATCTCATGGTGAGAGTAAGTATAAGGAAACAGAAAAGGATGACGCTTTTCTGCAATCAACTCATACGGAGCCTTGCCGTTATCAAGGTTGCTATCGTTATTTACATATTCCCGGATGACGCTTTCCAAAAGGGTATTGATAATACTCAACGTCGAGACGGGAGTGAACGTGCTCTGTTGATCAATCAGTAATTCTCTCAAGTCCGGACGTCGGACATCCAGCGAAATACGGTTGGTTTCAGGGGTGTTACCTTCGAGCTGTTGTGTCGCGAACCTATACAGCGATGCCAGGTAAGCAACCGGAGAGTCCATTGCTTCAATGGCGCCGACTTTACAAAATGTATCCCAGTTTTCCCTGAACAGATTGGGAAAGCTCGGGCCGATGTCCACCAACGAGCGAACTCCGCTGCGTTGGGTTAGGGTTTGCTTTTGTCCGGAAGATATTAACTGTTCGCGGTACGCACGCACAATCTGGATTGCGTAACACATGGCATTGTCGTAAGCCCGACTACCGTCAGCGCTGCTCAGTCTAGCCAAATCCCGCACGAAGGCTGGTTTGGCTCGACGGACAATATCGAATACAGATGTATAACCCAGGGTGTTCATGGCAGTGGCAAACGTGGCCTGACGGTTGTTGCTGTCGCTGGTTTCCTCGGCCGTCTCTTTCTTTGCCAGGTTCGAAATCAACGAAAATTTGGTGACGTCCATGTCGAGCGACCTCATGAAAATGTGAGAGTCCTATTGACGGTTAGATAAGAATTTTTTACTGCCTGTTAGAAATAGCAGGGTCACGATCATTGCTCCAGCAATCAATCACTTGTGATAAAGATAAGTTTGCTATAACTGCTCATTGTTTTTTGACTAACGTCCATCATTCGGTGAGGCCTGGCGAGTATGGGCAGACAGCCTCGTGGCGGGCAGAGTGCTTTTCATATCAATCAACGTTTTCCAATCAAATTCGCTATGGGCATTGCGCTAAATAAATATAAGGGCACTGATTGTTAATTCTAATATTTACCATGACTGAGCCGCTGAAAGACCGTTTAGTTAAACTTGCAATATTCACACTGCGGAGGAGGCACGGGTGTTAATCCATACGAATACCCCCGCGCTGTCGGTGATAGAGCCTCGTGGCCTGATAGCGCGTGCCGTGCATTATTTTCGGGATCAACCTGACGTGGCATTGCAGCCACGTATTTCCGAGCAACGTTACAGTGCGTCGGGTTTTGCTCTGTGCAGTCGTGACCCGCGCTTGTTGGCACTTGCGCAAAATGATAGCGCCGTTCCTTTCAACCTCAACCATGTATTGAGTTTGTCGGGTTCGGTATTGCTTGAGGAGAGTGTTGATGCCGGCTGGCGGGTTTGCTTGAGCGGCGAAGCGGGGCAACTGATGGAGCATTGGTCAGGCGCGAACACTCACGCCTCAGCCACGTACGATGAGTTGCTACGCCCTGTGATCACTCAAGAGCGAGGCCGGGAGGGAGTTGCGCGGGTCAGTGAACGGTTTACGTACGCCGGAAATGATGCCGAAGCCGCCGCTGTCAACCGTTGCGGTCAGATGCTGCGACATGACCATACGGCAGGTTCACTCTGGATTCAGGGGAGCGCCATTACCGGCGCGGTGACTAAGCAAGAGGACCGGTTCCTTGCCGAGCTTGAGCTCCCGGACTGGCCCGAGGTTGAAGCGGACCGCGAGAAATTGCTGGAAACCGCGCCCGGCGCAGTCAGTTGCTCACGATTTAACGCGTTGGGAGAGTTGATAAGCCGCACGGATGCCCAGAGCAACTCACATCGATTGGTGTTCACCGTGGCGGGCCAGTTAAAAAGCACGTGGCTTCAACTGGCGGGGCGACCCGAGCAGGTCGTTCTGAGTGAGGCACGCTACAGCGAGTTCGATCGAATTGAAAGCGAGGTGGCGGGTAACGGCGTAGCCACCCTCCATCGCTACAACCCGGTCGACGGTCGACTGCAGCGCTGTATGGCTCGCAAGGATAGTCACGTGCTGCAGGATCTGACTTACCAATACGATCCAGTAGGCAATATCCTGCGAATTGAAGACGCCGCACAATCGACGAAATACTTTCGTAATCAGGCCATTGCTCCGGTCAGCACCTACGCTTACGACACGCTTTATCAGCTAATCAAGGCCACGGGTCGAGAGGCTATCGATGCTTCACCAGGCCCGGATCTTCCCGGGTTTCAATCGCCAGGGATTGACCCTGGCGGAATGGCCAATTACACCCAGCGATATACCTATGACGCAGCAGGCAATCTGCAAACGTTGGCCCATGTCGGTGGCCGGAGTTACACCCGTCAAATGGTCACCGCTCGCTATTCAAACCGAAGCTTGCCGGTGGTGGATGGTCATATACCTGATGAGGCGGAACTTTTAGCAGGGTTTGATGAAAAAGGTAATCTATGCGCTCTGCAGCCAGGCCAGTCGCTGATGTGGGACCCGCGAAATCAATTGCAGCAAGTCACTCCGGTGGTGCGTGACAGCGGTGACGATGACTATGAGCGTTATATTTATGACGGAGGTGGCCGGCGAGTACGTAAAGCCCATAGGACTCAGGCCGCCAGCGTGACTCACCGTGCTGAAGTACGTTACTTACCCGGACTGGAAATTCGTACTAACACTGCTACGGATGAAATATTTCACGTCATAAGTATTTCGGGCGCTTGCGTTTTACATTGGGTAAAAGGTAAGCCTGAAGATGTCGTCAATGATCAATTCAGATACAGCCTTATTGACCACTTGGGATCGAATTGCATTGAACTGGATGAGCAGGCGAATCTGATCAGCCAGGAAGGGTATTACCCTTTTGGCGGAACAGCGTGGTGGGCCGGCAGAAGCGCAGTAGAAGTAAACTACAAAACGATTCGGTATTGCGGCAAGGAACGCGACGCTACGGGGCTTTGTTACTATGGCTTCCGGTATTACGCGCCTTGGTTGGCCAGGTGGATAAACCCGGATCCTGTCGGGGTTGTGGATGGGTTAAATCTTTATGTGATGGTTGGGAATCAACCAGTCAATCATGTTGATGTGCAGGGGCATAGCAAGAAAGACATGAATGATGTCAACATGAACGCCTTGGCTCGCTCAACCGCGAATAGAGTGTTTGGTAGCGAAAGCGCACTCACCGAAGAGGGAATTGAAAGAAAAAAAGATAACGCGTGGAATGAAATGCAAGCACGGATGGACAAATACGGTTGGAGCCGTGAACAGCATGCACAGACGCAGTGGGACCTTGCTAAAACATTCTTTGCGGAGTCAAAAAAAAATTTATATGCACGGTTGGCTTTTGAAAAAAAAACGATCGAAGCGAGGGCGACTGTACTTCCTGATATGACTGCGGATGAGAAAATGGGCCTCCATCTTTTCTGGAGCACAAATGTGGGTGCCGGTTATTTCAATGAGATAGCCAGAAGCGGGGCGTCAAAACTGACGTTGGCTAAGGCCAGTAACTTAGCCGGATTAGAACTCGGTCGCGGCGGCGGTGAGCAGGGATGCGGGCTTTCCGAATCCCGTCAAAAAACGTTCAAATCTGCAATAAATAAACTGGGCAACTATGAGGCACACCCTAAGCAAGTTGTGAAGATGCTCGGCGCATCGTTGGGTGCTTCTATGAATGGGACCTTGTACAGGGGGGGGCGTATTGCCAAAGAAGCAACGTTAGCGTTGGGGCAACTCTTAACTACCTCGGGTTTTGCCGCGTTCAGCCCAGACAAAAGTACAGCTAAAAATTTTTCAGGTGATACTTATCACGGGCGTGGCTTTGCGGCGTCTACCTATCCGGTTTTGTTTGAGTTACAGGAGGGAGGAGCGAAAGAAATTTTTGGGCGTATGGAGATAGAGGGATTATTTCCTCCCGGCAAAAATTTCGTAGTGCGTTCATTAAAACAAGAATCACACTATCTTCGAGTCGGGCTTGTGAGTGATAACACGCGCCGCCGCGGTACGTTGATCTAGGCTCCAGCCGACCAAATCCGGCCTGTCAGTCCGGATTTGGTCATTGGGTACATTGGCTCGGCTAGATCTCCACCGCCAAGCTCTCACTGATCTTCTTCTGCCAAATCGCAGGACCGGTGTTGTGAACGGACTCGCCTTTGGTGTCCACCGCAACGGTGGCTGGCATGTCTGTCACGTCGAACTCGTAGATCGCTTCCATGCCCATCTCAGGGAAGGCCAGTACGCGAGACTTCTTGATCGCCTGAGCGACCAGGTATGCCGCGCCGCCGACAACCATCAAGTACACCGCTTTGTTGTCTTTGATCGCTTCGATAGCGGCTGGACCGCGTTCGGATTTGCCGATCATGCCCAGCAAGCCAGTCTCTTCGAGGATTTGCCGGGTGAACTTGTCCATCCGCGTGGCAGTGGTTGGACCGGCGGGTCCTACGACTTCATCGCGCACCGGATCAACCGGGCCGACGTAGTAGATGAAGCGACCCTTGAGGTCAACTGGCAGGGGTTCACCACGGTCAAGCATTTCCACCATGCGTTTGTGTGCCGCATCGCGCCCGGTGAGCATCTTGCCGTTAAGCAGCAAGGTTTCGCCCGGCTTCCAGCTTTGTACGTCTTGCGGCGTCAGGGTGTCGAGGTTGACCCGGCGAGCCGAAGGGCCTGCTTCCCAGACGATGTCTGGGTACGCGCTCAGCGGTGGCGCTTCTTGCGAGGCGGGGCCACTGCCGTCAAGCACGAAGTGGGTGTGCCGAGTGGCAGCACAGTTCGGGATCATGCACACCGGCAACGAAGCGGCGTGGGTTGGGTAGTCCATGATCTTCACGTCGAGTACGGTGGTCAGGCCGCCAAGGCCCTGAGCGCCGATGCCGAGTTGGTTGACCTTTTCGAACAGCTCCAGTCGCAGCTCTTCGATGCGGCTCGATGGGCCGCGCTGTTTCAGCTCGTGGATGTCGATAGAGTCCATCAGCACCTGCTTGGCCATAACCGCCGCTTTCTCCGCGGTGCCGCCAATGCCGATGCCGAGCATGCCCGGTGGACACCAGCCAGCGCCCATGGTCGGAACGGTCTTGAGTACCCAGTCGACAATCGAGTCGGACGGATTGAGCATCGCCATCTTCGATTTATTTTCCGAACCGCCACCTTTGGCCGCCACGTCCACTTCCACGGTGTTGCCGGGAACGATGGAGTAGTGGATCACCGCCGGGGTGTTGTCCTTGGTGTTTTTTCGAGCGCCAGCCGGGTCGGCCAGGATCGACGCACGCAGGACGTTTTCCGGAAGATTGTAAGCCTGACGCACGCCTTCGTTGATCATGTCGTCCAAGCCCATGGTGGCGCCGGTCCATTGCACGTCCATGCCCACGCGAACAAAGACGGTGACGATCCCTGTGTCCTGGCAGATTGGACGATGACCTGTCGCGCACATGCGCGAGTTGATCAAAATCTGAGCCATGGCATCGCGCGCGGCAGGTGACTCCTCGCGCAGCCATGCTTCATGCATGGCCTGAATGAAATCTACCGGATGGTAGTAGGAAATGAACTGTAGGGCATCGGCGACGCTCTGAATCAGATCGTCTTGCTTGATCACGGTCATGTGGCACGCTCCTCTGATAGGACGGGAACATTAATAAGCTGCGTTCAACAGTACTGCGGGGGGCTGCTGAAAACATCTTTTAATAAGCGCGCCGGCCCACAACGCCGACGCAAAAAAGGCGCGGCAGTATAACGCGGCTCAGCTCTGCACACATCCGATTGGACACAAACCAAAGTCTGCCCCGGTACCGGCACCCTTTTTGCGTGGAACGAGAAGTTTTGAGTTTTCCAAGTAGAGAATTGAATAGTCATTTATGGGTGGGAATATTAGAGTGGCAAGTGGCCGCCAAGCTGGCTGGTCACTTGTCGAAGCCCAGCCCCCGTACGCTGCAAGGAATCGCAACCCAGCAATGACCCACAAAACGCGCAGTCTTCGAGTGTCATCGCAATGGGCGGCAAGCGGCTTGCGGAAATAGCCACCTAGGCGGTTTATGCCGGAACGGAAAGGAATTCCTTTGAGCACGGTGAGTCAACGAGTGACCGAAAAAGCCACACAGAATTTGTTAATCAAGCGATTTGCCTTGGCGGCTGGCACGTATGTGCTGGTGCTGATACTCGTTTGGGCCGCTATTCTTAGCAATTATTACCAAGCGCCACCGCACGAAGCCTCAGTGAGCACGGGTCTGGTGATTCTCAGCCAAGCGGTGTTGTGGTTGGTGTTCCTGCGCGGTTACAACTTGCGTTTTCGCGACCCCGGCCTGACCGAACTGCAAGTCATGATGGCGTTGGGCTGGCAAACCTTTTTACTGGCCCACTTGCACAGCGCGCGAGGAACCTTCCTTGTCATGTACCTGCTAATCATGCTGTTTGGCTTGTTTCATCTACAGCCAAGGGCATTTCTGCGTTGCGTGGCGTTCGTGTTTTTGAGCTTTGCCGGGCTCAACCTATGGGAAGCGTTCCACCAGCAATTGCCCGATCCCGGACTGGCAGAATTACAGACACTGACGCTGTTTGTTGTGCTGTTTTGGCTATGCTTGTATGCCCGTTACGTTCAAAGCTCCCAGCAGCGCTTGCGGCAGCGTCGTTTCGCACTCCAAGCGCATCAAGACACGCTGCGTGGAATGATGCGCCAGCTTGAAGACTTGGTTGCGACGGATGAATTGACTGGCTTGTTCAATCGTCGTCACTTTTTGCGCATGGCCTCGCGTGAACTCGACTCCATGAACTCGTCATATTCCCATGGCCTGGCGTTGATCGATCTGGATCACTTCAAGCGTATTAACGACGCCCACGGACATGCCGCCGGCGATCAGGTGTTGCAGGCATTCGCCGCTGTCGCCACCGCGTGTCTGCGTGAGGGCGATGTACTGGCTCGCTATGGCGGAGAGGAGTTCGTGCTGTTGATCCCGCAATGCACCTCTGAGCATCTGACCCATTGTTGCGAACGGCTACGTGAAGCGTTCTCTCGCGTTGAGTTGGTCGGGATGGTGATCCCGGGTTTGAGCCTTTCGGTGGGTATGACGTTACTGGACATGGGCGATCATCTCGACGAAGCCTTACAGCGTGCCGATCAGGCGTTGTACCGCGCAAAACGCAGTGGACGTAATCGCTGTGCCGCTGCCTGGGAAAATCAGGATGCCTGAATTGAGTGTTGGCGACCGGACATGGTCGGTCGCGTCCGCCAGTAACCTGCTGGATGCACTGAACAGCTCGGGTATCACTGTCCCCTACAGTTGCCGCGCGGGCAGTTGCCACGCGTGTTTGGTGCGATGTCTAAGCGGTGAGCCGGCTGACGCGATGCCTGAAGCACTTGAAGCGGGTAAAAGGCAGCAGGGTTGGCGGTTGGCGTGCCAGTGCTCGGTCGTCGAAAATCTGACCGTGGAAGTCTTTGACCCATTGCGCGATGGTCTTCCTGCCAAGGTCGACCAATGTGAATGGCTTAGCCCGACGGTTTTGCGTTTACGTTTGATTCCCGAGCGTCCCTTGCGTTATCGCGCCGGACAGCACTTGGTGTTGTGGGCCACCAATGGCGTAGCTCGTCCTTATTCGTTGGCGAGCCTCCCGGAAGAAGACCGATTTCTGGAGTTTCACCTCGACTGCCGTCAACCGGGGGCGTTTAGTGACGCTGCGCGTCAGTTGCAAGCCGGCGATTCGATGCGCTTGGGTGAGCTGCGCGGTGGGGCTCTGCAATATGATCCTGATTGGCAGCCTCGTCCGTTATGGTTGCTGGCGGCAGGCACCGGACTGGGGCCGCTGTGGGGCGTGCTGCGCGAGGCGCTGCGTCAGGAGCATCAAGGTGCCATTCGCGTTATGCATGTTGCTCACGACGCCAGCGAGCATTATATGGCCGGTCCGTTAGCGGAACTGGCGGCGGTACATTCACAGGTGCAGGTCGAGTTAATCACCGCCGCTGAGTTCCCCGCTGCACTGGCCGCGTTGCGAGTCGTGTCGCGCCAGACCATGGCATTGTTGTGTGGCGGGCCTGCCGGCGTCGAACAATTTGCCAAACGTCTCTACATGGCCGGGTTGCCACGCAATCAGCTATTGGCTGATGTGTTTCTCAGTCGTGCTTGAGGCGTTCCCCTCAAACACCATGTAACGTGTTGAATTTGAGACCGTTGCCCGGTGTTTGCTGCGCGCAAGTGTGGCGCGCCGCCCTAATGAAAAAGCCCCGACTCTTTCGAGCCGGGGCTTTTGATACTGCCGGGGCGGTCTTAGACCATTGGATCGCCGACGTGCAGGATTTTCATGCCGTTGGTACCGCCGATGGTGTGATAGCTGTCACCTTTGGTCAGGATGACCCAGTCGCCTTTTTGCACCAGGCCGCGTTTAAGCAACTCGTCCACTGCCGATTGGCTGACTTTGCCGGGTTCCAGCGCTGCTGGGTCAAACGGTACGGTATAGACGCCACGGAACATGGCGGCCCGCGCCTGGGTTTCACGGTGCGGGGAGAATGCGTAGATCGGCACCGAAGAGCGGATCCGAGACATGATCAACGGTGTGTAACCGCTTTCGGTGAGGGCGATGATCGCTTTCACGCCGGGAAAGTGGTTCGCCGTGTACATGGCGGCCAGTGCAATGCTCTCGTCGCAACGCGTAAAGGTTGTGCCAATGCGGTGGCTGGAGGACTTCCCGGTCGGGTGCTTTTCAGCGCCGACACAAATCCGCGCCATGGCCTGGACCGCTTCGATCGGGTATGAGCCCGCCGCACTTTCTGCCGACAGCATGACTGCATCGGTGTAATCCAATACGGCGTTTGCCACGTCGGACACTTCGGCACGAGTCGGCATCGGGTTATTGATCATCGACTCCATCATCTGGGTTGCGACGATCACCGCTTTGTTGTGGCGGCGTGCGTGCAAGATGATGCGTTTCTGAACGCCTACCAGCTCGGCATCGCCGATTTCAACACCCAAGTCACCACGGGCAACCATCACCGCGTCACTGGCTTTAATGAGCGCGTCGAGGGTCTCGTCGTTCGCCACGGCTTCGGCTCGTTCAATCTTCGCGACCAGCCAGGCAGTGCCCCCTGATTCGTCACGCAGTTTGCGTGCGTATTCCATGTCGGCGGCATCGCGTGGGAATGAAACGGCCAGATAGTCCAGTTCCATTTCCGCTGCGAGCTTGATGTCGACCTTGTCTTTTTCAGTCAAGGCTGGCGCGGTAAGACCGCCGCCGCGACGGTTGATGCCTTTATGGTCGGACAGTGGGCCGCCGATCAGCACGGTGCAGTGCAAGGCGTCGACGGTGGCGCTGTCGACACGCATGACCACACGGCCATCGTCGAGCAGCAGCTCATCGCCCACGCCACAGTCTTTGACCAGATCTGGGTAGTCGATACCGACGATGTCTTGGGTGCCTTCATTCAGAGGATGCGTGGTGGAGAAGGTGAACAAGTCACCGACTTTCAGCTCGATCTTCTTGTTGGCGAATTTGGCGATCCGTATTTTAGGACCTTGCAAGTCGCCCAGCAGTGCGACAAAGCGCCCGTGCTTGGCGGCAATCGACCGAACCAGAAGGGCGCGAGCTTTGTGCTCTTCCGGCGTGCCGTGGGAGAAGTTCAGGCGGGCAACGTCCAGGCCTGACAGGATCAATTGTTCGAGGACTTCCGGCGAGTTACTGGCCGGGCCAAGGGTGGCGACGATTTTGGTGCGACGAACGGTCATGCACAGTCTCCTTAGTTGAAGCGCAGCGTGAGGCTACTACTGTCTTGAGCTGTAGTCATTGTTCCTTTGCACTACCTGATAGCCCGTGCGCAGGGCAAAAAACAACCTGAAGAAAATCCGTACGGGGTCGATACACTGCAGAGCACAGGAGAGCCCCATGCGAATTTTGATCGTTTTTGCCCTGATGGCGAGTGTCGTCGGCTGTACCCGTTGGTCCATGGACGAGCACCTCAATAGCGCTTACCGCTCGTATGCTAGCGGGAATTGCGATAGCGTGATGATCGAGTTGTCTCAGGTTGAGCGCGAAAGCCGCGCGCGTCGTTACATTCAGCCTGAAGTTTCGATGTTACGCGGCCAATGCTTGGAGCGTCAGAAGCTGTACGTCGATGCTGCGCAGACTTACCAGTTCATCATTACCGAATACCCGAGCAGTGAGTATGCATTCCGGGCGCGAGCGCGACTGGACACTCTGCAGCAGCTTGGGCATTTCCATCCTGGCGAATCTGCTCAAACGACCCCGTCCCCGCTTTAATTGCATTCAATTGGATCGACGGTCACTCTTTTGAATAGCTGAGTGCCAGCCTTGAGCTACTATTGTGTTCATGGAGTGGAGGCACTGACGTAAAGCGCACAGTTGGCCATGGACCGGCATATTCCCACGCGAACGAGCATTCCAATACGAATTCCGCACACATAACGGCATTGGGGAGTTAGAGGGCGCGCGGGAATAAAAAGGGAGATTTGGCCTGGGTGGCGGCAACGCTACGAGCCCGGCGCGAAATCACATAGCACTAGCGCGACCATGCTTAATGGTTATTCATGGCGACCGTCAGACATGTTAATCGAACGACGAATCGAGCGTCACCAGTTGCCGTGCTATTTGCAGATATTCAATCGGTATACGGATAAACCGATGGGTTATTTAGGCAACGTTTCCGAACACGGCTTGATGTTGATCAGCAATCTGCCAATTCTGGTGGGCGCTGATTTCGAATTGCAATTGAAAATTCCCGGCAGCGCAGGCGTGCCACGGCATATTGATCTCAATGCAGGCTGTCTCTGGTGCCAAGAAGACGAAACCCCCGGTAACTACGATTCGGGGTTTGCGTTGCGGACCATGCCCATCGACTACATGCACCTGGTGCTGGCATTGCAGCAGTATTTTAGCTTCCATTCTGAAAGCGCTTCCGCCTGACAGTGCAATGGGATCGAACGCTGGCACCGACTTAAAGCGTGCCAGCCTTTTTCCAGCTCAGGTATCGGCTTACCAATTGTGTCCCCAGTTCCAAAGGGCGCGCATCCACTACTGGCACGCCATGAGCGATCAACCGTTCGTGCAGATCTGTGCGAGCGTTGAGGACTTCAACGGTGCCGCAATAAGCCAGCGCATCTTGCCACGTTTGGACAGGGGTCTGGCGCACGCTGTCGAGTAATCCTTCGCGCAGGCTGGCGACCAATACCCGGTGATGCTGACCGAGCTGCTTGACCGCGCCAATCAATTGCTCATCGTCTTCGTCACGCAGATTGGTCACAAGAATCACCAGTGCGCGGCGTTTTTGCCGAACGAGCAGTTGGCGCACGGCGACACTGTAGTCGGCTGCCCGCTGAGTGCTTTTCAAGTCGTAGACGCTGTTGAGCAATCGGTTCAATTGGCTGGTGCCTTTGACCGGGGCCAGATAGCGCTGCTGCTCGCCGGCAAAGGTTAATAGGCCTACTGCGTCGCCCTGGCGCAGCGCGATGTAGCTGAGCAGCAGGCAAGCATTCAGCGCATGGTCGAAATGGGCTAGATCACCGTCCTGGCTGCGCATGCGTCGGCCGCAGTCGAGCATGAAAATAATCTGCTGATCGCGGTCGTCCTGATATTCGCGAGCAATGGGTGTGCGTTGGCGCGCCGTAGCTTTCCAGTCGATCTGGCGCAAGCTGTCGCCTTCGCGAAACTCTCGCAGTTGATGGAACTCCAGTCCCAAGCCGCGACGCTGACGCTGGCGAACTCCCAGTTGGCTCAGCCAGTTGTCCACCGCCAGCAACTGGCCGCCGTATAGGCGCGCAAAATCGGGGTATACGCGGCTTGCCCCGGTGAGCGGCACATAGCGGCGGGTGGTCCATAAACGCAGCGCACTGGGCAGGTTTATTTCGCAACGTCCAAAGTCGAAATGCCCACGACTCACGGGGCGCAGTCGATAACTCAACTCGCCGAATTCTCCGGGGCGCAGCGTGATGGACTGAGGCAGGTTTTCGAAGGTCAGCCCTGCGGGCACATGGTCAAATATACCCAGTGTCATCGGGTGCGAGTAGTCGTGTTCGATGCTGATCCTCACATCGCTCCAGCGTCCCAAAGCCAGGCTGCCCGGCAACCGACGTTGCAGGCGTGGCGACGGCACCCGCAAAAGCTTCAAGGCATCAATCAGGCTGAGGATCATCATCGCCAGAAGCAATCCCCAGCAGACTGCCGAAACGCTGCTCGGAAGATTCACGCCCAGCGCCGTCAAGGTGCCGACGATCACCGCCACGCCGGTCAGCCCGCCGAGCCATATAAGCTGCAGGCGAGATGGCTTGAGGATCTGTTTCACAGACGCGGTGCCGGAACCTGATCAAGCAACTGCTTGAGTACCTGATCCACGGACAGCCCTTCTATATCCAGCTCCGGCGAGAGCCGGACCCGATGACGCAACACCGCCAATGCGCAGCTTTTGATGTCGTCCGGGATGACGAATTCGCCGCCACGCAACATTGCTCGGGCGCGGCCGCCACGAACCAGTGCGATGGACGCACGCGGCCCAGCGCCGAGGGTCAGGCCCGGCCACTTGCGGGTGGTGCGAGCCAGGCGTACGGCATAATCCAGCACCTGTTCGTCCAGGGGTAACTCACTGGCAATGCGTTGGAGGATCAAAACATCCTTGGCCTGCAAAAGGGTACGCGGTGGCTGCACGTCAAGCATGTCGGCTTTGGTCGAGCGGGTGACTTGTCGGACCATGCTCAGTTCTTCGGCTGCTTCGGGGTAGTCCATGCGCAGCTTAAGCATGAAACGGTCGAGTTCCGCCTCGGGCAGAGGGTAGGTGCCTTCTTGTTCGATGGGGTTTTGTGTGGCCAGCACCATGAACGGCTGAGCAATCGGCAGGGCGCGACCTTCGAGTGTGACTTGACGTTCTTGCATGGCTTCGAGCAACGCCGCCTGGGTTTTTGCAGGCGCGCGGTTGATCTCGTCGGCCAACAGCAAGTTGGTAAATAGGGGCCCTTTGCGCAGTTTGAACTGTTCTGTTTGGATGTCGTATACGGCGTGGCCGGTCACGTCACTGGGCATTAGATCGGGGGTGAACTGGATACGCGCGAAGTCGCCGCCGAAGCAGCGGGCGAGGGCGCGGACTAGCAAAGTTTTGCCCAGGCCCGGAACGCCTTCGATCAACACATGACCGCCTGCGATCAATGCCGTTAACACGTCGTCGATCACCGCAACCTGGCCAATGACGACCTGCTGTAATTCATGACGAAGCGCCTGAGCCAAGTGGGTGGCACGTTGGCGTTGTTGAGCCTGATTGCTCGCGGCAGGCGGGGTCTCGGCGCTGCTTTGCGGGTCCGTCGAGTGTTCGCTCATAGGGCATTCCTGAGTGTTTGCAGGTGGGCAACCTGGCGGGTGAATTCGGTGGCGGACAGCTTTTTATTGGGCGGTGGGCGCAAGGCTTGACCGATAGCACTGGTCGGTTGTTGCGTCAGGCGTGCAAGCACCTGCCATTGATCGGCGACACCCAGACGTTCGAACCCGGGATGGCGTAGCCGGGCGCGGCGCAAGATGTCTTGTTGCAGCCCACGCAGCAGAGCGGATTGACCGCTGCGCCGGAGTATAAAGTCGGCGCTGGCGCGCAGGTGTTCGATCAACTGTCGACGCGCCCTTGACGCCGTTGCCTGCAGCGGGCCTTGGCGTACTCCGGTATGCCACAGCAGCAACCCGATCAGCAACGCCAAGGCTGCCAGCGCTTGCGGGAACTTACGCAGCAGGAGACTGAATAAATCGCCGTGTTCGGTCTGCAGGAGCATCGTGACAGTGCTGTCCTGCGTCAGGTACCAAAGCAGCCACGCGTTGTCGTCGTGTTCGATGGCGTTATTTTTCCAGAGATCGCTGTCGGTCAATACCGTGATCAATCCGTCGCCATATACCAGTTGCATCATGTGCGTCGACCCTTCGCTGTTGGCCCAGGTCTGCGCGTGATCCTTCGGGTCTTCCAGATGAAAGCGAGTGTCAAAACTGAAATACGCCGGATCGCTCTCGTTCTCCAAATAGAGCTTTGTCAACTGAGGTGATTCAGCGGGCGGGAGCAAGGCAAGCAATAAGTCGCTGGAGGGTTTCAGGGGTGTGCTGTTCGTGCGCTCTGGCGGTTGAAGACTGGCACTGAGGACTTGATGAATTTGCACGCGGTCCAGCAGCAAATCGCCGCTGCGACCTTTCTGCTCGTCCCACAATTGTTCGGCGACGAATAACAGATGCCCGCCAGATTTGGTCCAGTTCAATAACCGGTCAACTTGCCGAGGCGTCATGTTTTCGCGGTCGGCGAGTAACAGCAGCGTGCGCGTGTCAAGGCGGGCGTCAGGCAAATTCGAAAGGACATGGGTCACCTCGACGGGCACCGAGCGCTGCCGCAAAAACTGTTCAGCTGCCAGGTAAGGGTTGGTGCGTGCTATCCGCGATGGGCCGTGATCAATGACCTCGCTGTAGCGCTCAAGGTGCGTATAAAAATAGCGTCCGGCCAGCGCCAGTAAACCAAGCACCAGCAGTCCGATAACCCATGCGTTGCGCTTGCTCATGGGCGCTTTGCGTTGTCGGATGGGCGACCGAACAATTGACGCCAGCCTTCGCATAACTCGCGTTGTAAATGCACATCAGGCAACTGGTGCCCGTAGGCAAGATTCTGCCAATGGGCAGTCAGGGTCAGGCTGAACTCGTTGAGTCGGTTGAGCTTGAGATGCGCGACCTGCCGTAACACCTCGCCTTCGGTGTCGGCATTTTTCAGCGGGAGGTGATAGTCAGTCAACAGCCGATTGAGCAGCGCCCGATACAGCAGCCCCAGTGCTTCGCGAGGCTGGTTTGGCCACAAACGTTCGGCGGCTGTGGCCACGTCGTCGGGCAGGCTTTGTGCACTTACGTGCAAGCCAAAAAGCTGTTGCGCACTGTCGCGATCAATCGGTCGGGTGGTTTGCCGGCTGACAAAGGTGCGTAACCAAGCCCGATAGCGCCAAATTAATACGCTCATTAAGACCACGGCCGCAGTCCAGAGCAGCACTTCAACGACACGGGCAAATAGTTTAGCGGCATGCTCCGCCCAGTTGATCAGGTCCAATAACCACTGGCCGGGCAGCGCAGGGTGCTCGGCAGATGACGGATTTTTGATCGCACGCCAACCGTTGATGGTTTCAGGGTTCTTGAATGGCGGTTGCGCCACCAGCGTCTTGATGCTCTCGCGAGCGGCGCTGCTGGTCAGCTTTTGGTGAGTTAATCGCGGGCTATCGGGTCCGGCATCGGCTCGGTTCGCTGCCGTGGCGTCTGACGGTGGCAACGGGCAGCTGTAGATTTGTTCGTCCGCCCAGGCAGAAGGCGTAGCCGCCGAGAAGACTAACCCGACGCCGATCAACATGACGTAGGCGCTGCCGATCAGGCGTTGGCGTAAACGTCGCAGGACCAATTCAATGTCCCAGGCTTCCAGCTCGGTCCGGCGGTTCAGGTACAGCGTGAAACCACACGCCACGTAGATGGGCTCCCAAAAAACCAGTACCAGTGCATAAAACGAATTGCTCAGGTGCTCAAGCCACGTCCAGTTTTCTTGAAGGTCGAGCACACTGTTCCAGCTCCAATCCAGGCGAATCTGTTGCGGAATCAGAAAATAAAAGACCGCCATCAAGCCCAGCCACAATGTCGACTCCAGGCTGCTTCCGATGGACGTCAACCAGCGGGCGGCGCGAAGACTTCCATGGCTCAGAACCCTGATGCGCTGTTGGCGTGCTGGGCCGGATAAACCCTCAAGTTGCTGCACGGGCATTTTGAAGCTGCGGCTCATGCTCAGCCGTCGCCACGTCAAACTGGCGAACCACTGCGGTTTTATCAGGCGCAGCCATCCTTTCAATGCCTGCTGAAGACTGGGCGTCGAGCCAAATAGCGCTTGAGACAGGATGAGTAACGGCAAGCGCTCGAAGATCGGTTTTAGCCACCAAAACGACAAGATCGCCAGTGCTGGATAATCCCAAAACACCAAACTGAGGAGGGCAAATATAGGCAGCGTAACGATGGCCCAACTGCTCATTAGCAACGCACGATGTTCGCGCGCTAACAGCACGCCCAGATCGATGGCTTCCCAAGGATTGCGCGGACGAATCGTAACGCTGGCGTCAGTGAGGCGCATGGCGACTCCGGCCGGCGAAGATAAGGTAGGTCGCGACCAGCGTCCACAGCGCGGCGCCGACCAGGTATTTAGTCAGGGGCTGAAAGCTGTTCAACGATGACCAGTAGGCTTCGATAAAGGCGGCGATCAGTAAAAACAGCATGACCCCGTACATCAGCCGTACACTGATTTTTGCCGCCAGACGCAACGCTTCGCTGCGGGTTAAGGCGCCCGGTGCCAGCAGCGCCCAGCCCAGTTTCATTCCCGCAGCCCCGGCCAAGGCGATGGCGCTTAACTCGAACGCACCATGGCCGATGGCAAACGACCAAAATGTTTGCCCAAAACCGATGCTGCTGAGATGCCCGGCCACGGCGCCGATCATCAGCCCGTTGAATAGCAAAAAAAACACGCTGCCCAGGCCGAACAGCACACCGGTGGCAAATGTCTGAAACGCGATGCCGATGTTGTTCATGATGTAGTAAGCGAACATCATCCAGTCTTCACTTGAGCCGCGTATGGCTGCTTCGCCAAGGCGGCGGGCGGCGGGGTCGTACATGCTTTCCATTTCCGTCAGTTGTTCGGGGCTGACGACGCTGTAGACCAGGTCCGGGAAAAAATAGACCAACAGGCCCATGCCGATCAGGCTGCCAAAAAACAACACGCTCGCGGCTAGCACGAAGCGCCATTGCTCTCGTACCAGTCGAGGGAAGCCTGCGAGGATAAAACTCAGCATCTGTGGGCCCAGCTGGCTGCGATGCCGATAAAACTGTTGATGGCCGCGCGTCGCCAAGTGTTGCAAGGAATCGATCAGGTAGCTGCTGTAACCGCGCTCATGGGCCAGGGCCAATTGTTGGCAGATGCGTCGATAGTCGCCAGCGAATCCGGCACAGGCGGTGCTGTCGGGTTTGCCACGTTCAAGTGTTTCCAACAGATTGGCAAAGCGCTGCCAGTCGGGTTGGTAGCGAGTTTCGAATTGATTCTGCTTCATGGCGACCCCAGCAAACCGCGAGCGATTCCGTTAAGCCGGGCAACCGCTTGATCAGCAGGAATCTGCAAGGGCAACGCCACAATTTCAGCCAGTTCCTGGGTGCGCTCGGGAGACAGACGGATTTGGCGCTCGGCGAACTCCAGCACGGCTCGCTGTTCATCCAGCGTCAGAACCAAAGGCGCCGCCTGCGATACCGCATCCGGTAAAACGGGGTACGCGGTGAGCGCGTCCCGATAGATCACTAATGAACCGGCAGCCAGATCACCCAAGCGTTTGAACTCGGGATGTTGCAGGCAGCAGACGGCACCAAGGCCGTAGCCGAACGGCAACATGTCGACAAAACGCAGCAGATTGCGCGTCAATGACGCCGCCCAACCAATGGGGGTGCCGTCGTCATGAACAACGCGTAGGCCCATGAGCTGCTTTCCGGGGGTTCGTCCTTGATTCAGGACCTCGAACAGCACCGGGTACCACCAGTTTCCGACAAACAGTACGAGCAAGCCCAAGCCGTTGCCGAAGGTACTGAATACACTGAAAAACAGGAACAGCCCACCGATCACCAACACGCGAATCAGTAGGTCAATGCTGAACGCCAGCGAACGTGGCACCAGCCCCGCAGGGCGCAATATCAAGTCGAATCCTTCCGGGGTTTCAATTCGCGCACGGGTGTCCAGCGGCTCTGTCGACGCTGCAATCCTTGGCGAAGCGGGCGGGGAGGGCATTTTCGGAACGTGCTTGTCTGATAACAAAGTCCGATGCTAGCCAGCGCGGGCCAGTGAAGCAACCAGACTCTTGAATCCGTTACAAACAGTCTCTGAATAAGGCAATTTTTCGGCCCTGAGTTGTGTGTTTGAATTTGACGATTAACCCTTTACGCGTTGCACGCCCTACAATTCGCCAGTCTTTTGCTCAGGAATAGCCCGTGACCTCCAGCATCTTCTGGTACGACTATGAAACCACCGGTATCAACCCGCGTAATGATCGCGCGCTACAGGTTGCCGGTATCCGCACCGACGCTGAGCTCAATGAGATTGCGGCGCCGATCAACCTGTATTGCCAGCCCAGCGAGGACATCCTGCCGCATCCTGCTGCCTGCGTGATTACCGGCATCACCCCGGATCGGCTGGCGGAACAGGGGCTGACCGAGGCCGACTTCATGACCCGGGTCCATGCTCAGTTGTCTGCTCCAGGTACGTGCGGTGCCGGTTACAACACGTTGCGCTTCGACGATGAAGTCACCCGCTACAGCCTGTACCGAAACTTCTTCGATCCGTACGCCCGCGAATGGCAGGGCGGCAATAGCCGCTGGGATTTGATCGATGTGGTGCGAACCGCCTATGCGTTGCGCCCTGACGGAATCGTTTGGCCCGAAGAGGAGGGGCGCGTCACGCTGAAGTTGGAGCGACTGACCGCAGCCAATGGAATCGACCATGGCCAGGCGCATGATGCGCTGTCCGATGTGCGCGCTACCATCGCGCTGGCGCGCTTGGTTCGCGATAAGCAGCCCAAATTGTATGACTACCTGTTTCAGTTGCGCAGCAAGCAACGGGTACAGGATCAAATCCGGCTGATGCAGCCTTTGGTGCACATCTCGGGGCGCTTTTCCGCTGCCCGGCATTATTTGGGCGTGGTGCTGCCATTGGCATGGCACCCGCAAAATCGCAACGCGCTGATTGTTTGCGATTTGCATTTGGACCCTGCACCACTGCTAGAGCATGACGTCGATACATTGCGCGAGCGCTTATATACCCGCCGTGATGATCTGCCGGAAGGAGAGTTGCCGGTACCGCTTAAAGTGCTCCATATAAATCGCTGTCCGGTGATCGCACCGCTCAGCGTGCTACGAGCTGAAGATCAACAACGTTTGCAATTGGACATGACCAACTATAGCCAGCGTGTGCAGCGCTTAATCGATGGTCGGGAACTTTGGCAGGATAAACTGAAGGCGGTGTATGGCCGAGACGACTTTACGCCAAGTGAGGATCCAGAACAGCAGTTATATGATGGGTTTCTGGGCGATCGTGATCGTCGGCTTTGTGATCAAGTGCGCATCGCGGAACCCGAACATCTTGCCCGTGATGAATGGCCTTTCGATGATGAGCGTCTTCCTGAATTGTTATTCAGGTACCGAGCAAGAAACTTTGCGAACACCCTGACGGTCGAGGAGCAACATCGCTGGCACGCCTTTTGTCGGCAACGGTTGTCAAACCCAAGCAGCGGTGCGCCAAATACTTTACAAAGTTTTACTGAGGCGTTGATCACAGCATCCCTTAGTGCGTCGGCTGAGCAGCTTAAAATCTTGGGTAAATGGCAACACTATGCAGAGCAACTTAAGGTTCGGTTCTGCCTCTGACCGCCTACGGGTGAGCTTCCGAGGTACTTTGTTACAAATTAAGGCAAATTAAAGCTATAAAAAAACGCCAGAGAGCTGGCGTTTTTTTTAGACGTCATTGCTGACGACGTTGTTGCTTAGCCCAGCAGAGTTGCCCAGCCTTCAACGACGTCGCCGCCCCACTTGGCTTTCCACTCTTTCAGAGTCTTGTGGTTGCCGCCTTTTGTTTCAATGACTTCGCCGTTATGCGGGTTTTTGTACTGCTTGACCTTACGGGCGCGCTTAGTGCCGGTAGGCTTAACAGCGCCGCCACGTGGAAGCTTGCCGCTTTTTGCTTCTGGATCCAGCAGTGCAATTATGTCACGCAGCGATTTTTGATATTCGCCCATCAAGGTACGCAGTTTGCCTTCAAATTCCAGTTCAGTTTGGAGTTTGTCGTCTTGGGACAGATTTTTCAAACGGGCTTGCAGTTCTTTGATGGCTTCTTCTGTGGCGCGGTATTCGTTGATCAAGGACATGAGAGTTACCTAATGTTGTGGCGTGACAGGGAGACAGTGACGCAATAATAGTCAGACACTTTGATCAAGTAAACATTAAAGAAAAGTTTTAGCGCATTTATTTAAGAATCAGGCTTATGCAATTGGTGGGTTAACACTAGATAATTCCCTGCAGACCCTAAAGAGCAGGCGTTTATTGCCATTTTCTATCGAGTCGTTTTGCTATCGCTATCGAGGTGACCGATCGGGAGGTGTCAGCAGTCTGTACCCGGCGAACGGATAATTGTGGGGTGGCGGCAAACAAGCCAAGAGGATTACTGCAGTTTTGCCGCGTAATCGCTAGAATGGCGGCCTTTGCGAAGTTCTGGAGTTTCCCCACATGCGCACTTTTCGCCTGGTGATTGCTTGCCCGGACCGTGTCGGCATCGTTGCTAAAGTCAGTAACTTTCTGGCGTCCTATAACGGCTGGATAACCGAAGCAAGCCATCACTCGGACAATCTCAGTGGCTGGTTCTTTATGCGTCACGAGATTCGCGCCGATACATTGCCCCTTGAACTCGAGGCCTTTCGTGACGCCTTTGCGCCGATTGCCCAAGAGTTCTCCATGAACTGGCGCATCACCGATTCCGCTCAGAAGAAGCGTGTGGTGTTGATGGCCAGCCGTGAATCCCATTGCCTGGCAGATCTTTTACATCGTTGGCACACGGACGAACTGGACTGTGAGATCGCCTGCGTGATTTCTAACCATGAAGACCTGCGCAGCATGGTCGAGTGGCACAAGATTCCTTATTACCATGTGCCAGTGAACGCTGCCGACAAGGAACCGGCATTCGCCGAGGTCTCGCGTCTGGTCACGCATCATCAAGCTGACGTGGTGGTGCTGGCGCGGTACATGCAGATTTTACCGCCGCAGCTGTGCCGAGACTTCGCGCATAAAGTGATCAATATTCACCACAGCTTCCTGCCCTCGTTCGTGGGCGCCAAGCCGTATCACCAGGCGTCATTGCGTGGGGTAAAGCTGATTGGCGCAACCTGCCATTACGTCACCGAAGAGCTAGATGCCGGCCCAATCATCGAGCAGGACGTGGTGCGCGTGAGCCACCGCGACAGTATCGAAAATATGGTCCGCTTCGGTCGAGACGTTGAAAAGATGGTCCTTGCCCGTGGCCTTCGCTCGCATTTGGAAGGCCGCGTGCTGGTGCACGACAACAAGACCGTGGTGTTTGATTAAGGAAGCCGCAGACGCACATGACCGCCCCACTCGATAAAGCCACGTCCATTGCACCGCCTACGTTAGGTGAGGGCTGTTTGAGCCGTTACGACCCAGAAGCATTGGGGCCGGACGATGGCACTGAGTTTGAGGGCGCGGCGCACCTGTGGCAGCAATTACAGGACGCGCCTTCTCCCGAGAAACCTGAAAATAAATAACCGTCAGGCTTCTCTAAAGCGCATGAGCTTATTAAGCAGCGGTCGGCTGATGAGCAGCAAAAACACCGGGCCGCCGACGACCAAGTAAAAGTAATAGGTCACGGCACGCCAGATCACGATGGCCGCAGCGGCAGTGGAATTTCCGACCATCGGGGCCAAAAGCGCGGCGGAGGTCAACTCTGCCGCGCCCGCACCTCCCGGTAGCAAGCTCAATTGGCCGGCACTCAGTGAAAGCATTTGGATCAGAAAGCTCCATGCCCACTGAACATCCGTCCCTAGCCCACGCAACGCCAGGTACAGCACGCTGTAGCGCAATCCCCAATGCAGGCAGGTCAGTAGAAATACCAACGTCAATCTTGTTCGAGGCATTTTCAGGGTGTCAGCCAACGCATCACGGAAATGCAGCAGCTTTCGCGCCCAGCGTCTTCGCGTGATGGCGTTGGTGTTCAGGCGTTTGAGCAACTGGCCGTTGAGCGTGATGATCTGCCGATGGTACCGGGCCAAACAGAGGCACAGACAAAGCCCGACCAGCATCAGGGTGGCGCTGAGACCCAGCATCCATTCCAGTTTCTGACTCAGGCTGTGAAACAAGGCATAAAACAGGATGCCCAGCAGTGCGCATAAGAAAAACAGCAGATCACTCAGTTGGTCGGTAGCGAACACTGCACTGCTTTTCGCCGGCCTTACGCCGTTACGCGACAGCAGTGCCATTAAGGTCAGCGGCGCACCGGTGCCTCCTGGCGTAGCGCAGTACGCAAATTCCGTGGCCATAACCACGCCGAGGCTTTTCAGTGGACTCATTTCGCGGACATTGTCGCCCAGCAAAAGACGCAATCGCAGCGCGTTTAACCCCCAGCACAGCAAGATCATGCCGAACATGGCGAGTAACAGCCCCAGCGGAAAATCCCGTAGCCGCCGCAAGGTTTCGCTCCCTCCCACTAGCAGCGGTATCAAGACCGCCGCCAACAATGTGGCGAGTAGTAAGGCCAGGCGTTTCACGCGGCAGACCTCAGAACGGGGCGCTGCGTGGCCAGCCAACTGGCTTTGGTCATTGGCGTGCGACCACTGTCCATTAGCCGTTGCAGCAGTTGCAGCCAATAGTTCCGAGAGAATGTGTGGCGCATGTCAACCGGGTGCAAACCCAGCCGAATCGTTTGCGCCGTTTGGAATTTGAATTCAAGCCGGTCGCTGACCAGTTTTGACACGCCTCTGCGCCAGGCGCTGCCGGCACTCCAGACGATTCCTGGTGCTTCGATTTTAGAAAAGTCCGGCAGTTGAAACAGATGTTGTGAATCGCTGGTGTAGGAAAAAGGCAGGGCACGCAGCGCTTCCCGCGTCCCGAGACTCATCAGCCAGGCCGGTGCTACAAATCCGTGAAGCGGCCAGTCAAGACGCTCAAAAAGCTCAACGCCGGCCTGTAATCGGGCGAGGGCGTGATCGTAATCGAGGGCGTAAAACTCGCCTTCCCACGTAAAAATACGGCGCATGAAATACTCACGCGGGGTTTTCGGAGGAGGGCCGTCGTCACTGTGGTGGTAACCGTGCAGCGCGAGTTCATCGCCACGGGCCAAGCGATGTTCCAAGACGCGCTGGAAACGAATGTCAGTAGCTAAAGGGTTGCGTTTGTGGAAATCAGGAACCACCAGCCACGTCATGGGAATGTCGCCCAGAGCGTCGACGGCCTCCACGAATGGCTGATAGTCGGCCCAGGTTTCAGGCGCGACATCGTGCAGCACCAACAGCACTGCGGGATTGGTTTCAGACATGAACGAGTACCGGCGACCGGGTGCCGAGTACGGCTTGATAGTGCTGAAGCAGGCCCGCTACCACCGTGTCCCAGGCAAAGTACTGTTCAACAAATTTGCGCGCTTGAATGCCTATGAGTGTGCTGTCGCGGTTGAACAGCTCCTGCACAGCGCTGGCCATGGCCGCTCCGTTATTAGGTTGGCAAAGCACTCCGCAGGTTTCTGGGACGATTTCTGTGAAAGCACCGGCCGCCACGGCAACCACCGGAATCCCACTGGCCATGGCTTCAAGGATCACCAAGCC
Source organism: Pseudomonas sp. CCI4.2 (assembly GCF_034350045.1). Lineage (NCBI taxonomy): Bacteria > Pseudomonadati > Pseudomonadota > Gammaproteobacteria > Pseudomonadales > Pseudomonadaceae > Pseudomonas > Pseudomonas sp. CCI4.2. The sequence goes on from NZ_CP133781.1 coordinate 2,427,875, forward strand.
AAAGGTTTCTTGATCTCCCGCATGTAATAGCGCGTCTGAGCTGGCCAACAGACGGGCGACTTCGCTGGCTGGGCAAAAATGATCGATCACCGATACGTTCTCCGGGACCACCGCTGGCATATGAGAGCCGACCAGTAGCAAATGATACTCCGGCCCGAGGCGTTTCATGCAGTCCAACAACACAGGCACATTTTTCTCCCGTGAGCCTCGGCCAGCAAAGATCAAAAGACGCGAGTCTTCGGCGAGTCCCAATTGGGCTTTAACACTGGGGTCGCGCAACGTCGGAGTAAAGGTCGCCAGGTCCACACCCAGTTGTTGAACATGGACATTTTGTACACCCAGCCCAATGAGTTTGTTGGCCATGGCACTGCTGGGCGCCAATACCCGATCAAAGTTGCTGTACAGCTTACTGACGTAAGCTTCGACATTGGTTCCAATCCAACTTCCGATGCGGTTACTGACCAGCAGCGGCAAATCAGAATGATAGAAGCCAATGACGGGTACATCCAGTTGACGGCGTGCATCAAGTGCCGCCCATGCCGTTAGATAGGGGTCTCCGACTTCAATCAGATCAGGCTGTAAATCGTGCAGGACGTTTCGCCATGGCGCTAGGCGAAGGGGGAACCGGTAACCGTTCCCGAACGGCACCGCCGGGGCGGGTACCTTAAAAATACCGTCCTTATGACTCAGGCTGGCTCCCGGGATCAACAGGCTATGACGAACTCCCGGATAACGTCCCAAGCGACGGTGTTTGGCATCTAGATACGTGCGCACGCCACCGCTGGCAGGGGCGTAGAACATGGTCATGTCAGCGATATGCACGGTGATTATCCCTCCGTTTTTGTCGTCGTCCATTAGGTTGACCACTGTCAGGAATAGATGTTCGGTCCATAAAGACAAGATGCTAAGGCCCGGTTTTGAGGGCTTTTTGAGCTGTCGTACAGATATGCGATAGGTGCTGACGGAGAGGGGGGCGTGCGGAGTTTTTTATGCGTGGGGGGATGAAACGAAGTCGAGAGGGCGATGCTGTGTGGGCCGTCTGTCCCCGCCAACACGGGGACAGACTTTATTCGGCAGAGGTGAGTTAGGCCAGCACTTTGGACGCGAGCCAGAACAATCCTGCAGAAAGGAGGACCGTCGCAGGGAGTGTCAGGACCCATGCCAACAGAATGTTGCGCACAGTGCCGCTTTGCAGGCCGCTTTTGTTAGCGACCATGGTTCCCGCGACGCCTGACGACAAAATGTGAGTCGTCGAAACCGGGAGCGCCCAGACGTTTGCCAATCCGATGGCCAAGGTCGTGGTGATTTGCGCGGACATGCCTTGGGCATAGGTCATGCCCTGTTTACCGATTTTTTCGCCGATGGTTAGCACCACTCGTTTCCAGCCGATCATCGTGCCCAGGCCCAGCGCCATAGCGACCGCCAAAATCACCCAGAACGGTGCGTACTCAGTCGTAACGGTCAGGTCTTTGCGAAGCTTTTCCAGGTCCGACTTTTCACGCGCTGCCAGTTCCGGCATTTTTCCGACTTTTCTTGCAGTGTCGTCCATGCAAAGCAAGTAGCGACGTACTTCGATGCGGTTTTCAGCCGACAGGGCATGGTAGTCAGTGACACCTTTAAGGGTGTTGAGCAGCGCGTTGATTGTCGGCTCGCTTTGCTCTGGTTTGCAGCTTGAACGCTCCGGCAGGTCGCCTTCCTTCGATTTGCCCAGCGCCAAAAACTCACCCAGCGTTGCGCTGTTGCGCTGATAAAACTGGCTCAGGTGCAAGGTGGCGTCGCGGGTTCGTTCGATCTGGTAGGTAGTGCTACTCAGATCGAGTACGAATTGAGCCGGTACGATGCCGATTAGCACGAGCATGATCAGGCCAATACCTTTCTGCCCATCGTTGGAGCCGTGCACGAAACTGACGGTCATGGCGGAAACGACCAATACCAGGCGATTCCAGAATGGAGGATGCTTTTTGTCGTCGAGTTTACGACGCTGGTCGGGCGTTTTGTGCATCTTCGACAGCGGACGCCACCACTTCAAGCCGAGCAGCAATAAGGCTGAAACGACAAAGCCAGCCACTGGCGAGAAGACCAGTGACGAACCGATATCGATCACTTTCTGCCAATTGATGCCATCGGCTAACGGGATGTGGTTGATCGCCGCATTGGCCAGCCCCACGCCCAGAATCGAACCGATCAGAGTGTGCGAGCTGGAGGCCGGAATCCCGAAATACCAGGTTCCAAGGTTCCAGGTAATTGCCGCTGCCAGCAGTGAGAACACCATTGCCAGGCCATGTCCGGTATTTACGTTGATCAGTAACTCGACCGGAAGCAAGTGGACGATGGCATACGCCACGCCGACCCCGCCAAGCAGTACGCCGAGAAAGTTGAACGCGCCGGACAGGAATACCGCGAGGTGCGGCGCCATGGCTTTGGTATAGATGACTGTCGCGACTGCGTTAGCAGTGTCATGAAAGCCGTTGATGAACTCGAAGGTGAGGACGAAGGCCAAGGCGAGCAGCAAGCTCACAACTACCCAAGCATCCAGTCCGCTGAAAAAATCGATCATGAAGGTTTTATGACCACGCCGTGAGGGGGCGCGATTATGCCAGAAAACCCTACAAATCGATGCATCTGCAGCGCATCGGTTACATTCTTAAATAAAACCGATAAGTGCAGCTACCGCCAGACAGGCTGTCGGGGAGATAGCTGAACGCTTGGTATATGCCTGAACCCATTACACAGGGCGCTACGCCCACAACAGGGGAGTGGCGTAACAAACCACCGAGACTGACTTCAGTCTGGGTGGTTAGGGTTCTTCCTTGAGGTCTTTTTCCATTTTGTGCAGTTCTTGCTGGAAAGCCTGATCGAGAAGGCTGGCTTTTTTGCGCCAAGGCTTACGTTCCGGCTCGGGTTGTGCGGCGTAGGTGGTGACTGCCCCGCCGTATACATCCTTGTAACGTTGTTCCTGGCGCTCAAGTTCCGCGCGCAGTTCATCTTTCGTCACAGTTTTACCTAATAAGTAGAAATTTATTCTGGTGAAGACGCAGAGCCTGGAAAGTCTGTGTACAGGTTATATCCGGTCCACAAGGCTGTTAAACAGCTGATCCTTGCCCGGTAAACGTGTAAGCACTTTCTTTCGCTGCACGCGGCTACGGTCACCAGAAAGAACAGCTGTCGTAGCAACAGTTACGAGTTGCAAGCGCGGAGGCTAACAAAAGTTCGACATCTCATCCGCTTGCTAACTGGGCCTTGCGCTGACATTGGGCAAGGTTCAGGTGATTGGATTCACGCTTAGCGCGGGGAAGCTCAATCACTGCGGGGCATTATAACCAGTCGAATGACGAACACTATCTCCAAGATGTCGGGCGACGTCAACTTTATGTGCGGGTTTGTTACGAGAAGTCTTCTATCTGTGCGGTGTTTCGTTGTATTGGAGTTCCGAGGCTTATGTTTGCAGTACCAATGGAACTTTTATAACTGATCGTCGTATTGTTTTCAGCGCACGGTCGCCTGTTGCTAAGGCGGGCTGATCTAGTAACTCAGCCAGCCTCCGTGGTGCCACTAGAAGCAGCTAACCGTATGGGTTGCGCTTGGAAATCGCAAAAATAAAAACGGCCTTGCTTCGTGGGCAAGGCCGTGCCGAGGGACTTCCCGTGGTACCTGACCAGTATTTCCAGGAAGCCACCTTGATGGCCCGTGAAAGGTATAAGGATCTTGAGGGTGGGTCAATTGCGATTATCGGCCATTGGTTCGATAATCGCCCAGATGCACAATCGGATGCGCCATAAATACGCTTCAAGGCAATCAATCCCGCCTGAAAGCCATGACAAGCGGTGTTTAGGATGAACGACCAACTACGAAAATCTTTTGCTTCGCTGGCCCCGCCCATCATTGCATCACCGGCCAAACGCATTCAGGCCCTCACGGGTGATCCGGATTTCATGACATCGCTGGCCCGTGGGTTGGCAGTGATCCATGCTTTTCAAGAACGTAAGCGACAACTGACCATTGCCCAAATCAGCCACCGCACGGAAATTCCCCGCGCCGCTGTGCGCCGTTGCCTGCTGACATTGATCAAACTCGGCTATGCGACATGCGATGGTCGTGCCTATTCGTTGTTGCCTAAAGTGCTGACGCTGGGGCATGCCTATTTGTCGTCCACACCGTTGGCTATTTCGGCGCAACCGTACCTGGACCAGATGAGTGACCAGCTCCACGAAGCCTGCAACATGGCTACCCTCGAAGGCGACGACATTCTGTATATCGCGCGCTCCGCGACCACCCAGCGTTTGATCTCCGTGGATTTGTCAGTAGGCGGGCGCTTGCCGGCCTATTGCACCTCAATGGGCCGTATTTTGCTGGCCGCGTTAGACGACGTCTCATTGCATGAATACCTTGATCACGTCGATCTGCAGCCGAAAACCAGCCGCACGCTGTCTAACCCGCAGGCTTTATTGGAGTGCTTGCAACAGGTTCGCCAACAGGGTTGGTGTATTGTTGATCAAGAGCTGGAACAAGGACTGCGTTCGATTGCGGTACCCGTGTACGACGCTTCTGGCCAGGTATTGGCCGCGCTTAATGTCAGCACCAGCGCCGGTCGGGTGACACGCAACGATCTGGAGCAACTTTTTTTGCCGATTATGCTCGATGCCAGCCGTGACTTGAGCACGCAGCTGTTTGCCTGACTCCTTTCCTGACCGCTAATCGCTCGTAACAAGTTGGGCGATCAGCGAACACTTAGTCGATTATCGGATTGTTTGACCCACCGCGCCGGCATAACCTGATTCGCAATCCAGCGCCGTTCGTTTGCGCTATTTAATCGATTGTGATGTTGAGTTAGGGAGCACCCATGGCTGAAATACTTTCTTTGCACGATGCCGTGAAGCAATTCGTCAACGATGGCGACACTGTTGCGCTGGAAGGCTTTACCCATCTGATTCCCAGCGCGGCAGGTCATGAAATTATTCGTCAGGGCAAAAAAGACCTGACACTGGTTCGCATGACCCCCGACTTGATTTACGACCAATTGATCGGTGCAGGTTGTGCGAAAAAACTGATCTTCTCGTGGGGTGGCAATCCCGGCGTCGGTTCACTGCACCGGTTGCGCGATGCGGTCGAGAAGCAATGGCCGCAGGCGATGGAGATTGAAGAGCATAGCCACGCCGACTTGGCTAACGCCTATGTTGCAGGTGCCTCCGGGCTGCCGTTTGCGGTCCTGCGCGCTTACGCCGGGTCAGATTTGCCAACAGTAAATCCCTATATCAAAACAGTGACCTGTCCCTTTACCGGTGAAGTATTGGCGGCGGTTCCAGCCGTGCGTCCTGACGTCACGGTAATTCATGCGCAGAAGGCTGATCGCAAAGGCAACGTACTGCTGTGGGGCATTCTAGGCGTGCAGAAAGAAGCGGCGTTGGCGGCCAAGCGCTGCATCGTCACCGTCGAGGAAGTCGTCGACAACTTGAATGCGCCGATGAATGCCTGCGTCTTGCCTACTTGGGCCTTGAGCGCCGTGTGTCTGGTACCCGGCGGCGCGCATCCATCCTACGCGCATGGTTATTACGAGCGCGATAATCAGTTCTATCAGGCGTGGGACGCTATCGCCCGCGACCGTGAACGCTTTACCGCGTGGATCGCTGAATACATTCATGGCACCGCTGATTTCGACGAATTTAAAGCCCGGTTGGCCAATGTATCGGAGGCTAAGTAATGACCTACACGACCAATGAAATGATGACTGTCGCTGCGGCCCGTCGCTTGAAAAACGGCTCGGTATGTTTCGTCGGCATCGGCCTACCGTCCAAGGCGGCAAACCTGGCTCGTCTGACCTCTTCGCCTGACGTCGTGTTGATTTACGAGTCCGGCCCGATTGGTGCCAAACCCAGTGTTCTGCCGTTGTCGATTGGTGACGGTGAGTTGGCGGAAACCGCGGATACCGTCGTTTCCACCAGCGAGATATTTCGCTATTGGCTGCAAGGCGGCCGAGTCGACGTCGGTTTTCTCGGTGCCGCTCAGGTCGACCGCTTCGGCAATATCAACACCACAGTGGTCGGCGACTATCACCACCCGAAAGTACGTTTGCCAGGTGCGGGTGGGGCCCCGGAGATTGCCGGCTCGGCCAAATCGGTCTTGATCATTCTCAAACAGTCGGCACGGGCGTTCGTTAACACGCTCGACTTCATTACCTCGGTCGGTCACGGCGAAGGCGGTGATTCACGTAAGAAGTTGGGCCTTCCGGGTGCTGGCCCCGTCGGGATTATTACCGATCTGTGCATCATGGAACCCGAAGCCGTCACCCATGAGTTTGTGGTCACCACCCTGCACCATGGGGTAACTCGGGAGCAGGTCATTGCAGCCACGGGCTGGGAAGTACGTTTTGCCGACAACGTCGTCTGTTCGGACGTTCCCTCTGAACTCGAATTGACCGCACTGCGTGATCTGGAAGCGCGAACCGCTGCCGCTCACGGTCAGGCACCGGGAGAAGCATGATGCGTGACGTTTATATTTGCGATGCGATTCGTACACCCATCGGCCGATTCGGCGGCGGCCTGTCAACAGTACGTGCGGACGACTTGGCAGCCGTACCGATCAAAGCGCTGATGGAACGCAACCCGTCAGTGGACTGGGCTCAAGTTGACGAAGTGTTTTTCGGCTGTGCTAACCAGGCCGGTGAAGACAACCGCAATGTGGCGCGAATGGCTGCGTTGCTGGCAGGACTGCCGGAAAGTGTTCCGGGCGTCACGCTTAACCGCCTTTGCGCGTCCGGCATGGACGCTGTCGGCAGTGCGTTTCGGGCCATTGCCAGCGGTGAGATGGAGCTGGCGATTGCCGGCGGCGTCGAGTCCATGTCCCGAGCGCCTTTCGTCATGGGCAAAGCGGACGCAGCCTTTTCTCGCGGCATGAAGTTGGAAGACACCACGATTGGTTGGCGCTTTATCAATCCGTTGATGAAGACTCGGTTCGGCGTCGATTCAATGCCACAGACCGGCGATAACGTGGCCGAAGATTTCAATATCTCCCGCGCCGATCAAGACGCCTTCGCTTTGCGCAGTCAGCAAAAGGCCGCTGTCGCGCAGGCGGCGGGGTTTTTCAATGAAGAAATTGTGCCGGTGCGCATCGCCCAAAAAAAAGGCGAGACGATTGTTTCGCAGGACGAGCATCCCCGTGCCGACACCAGCCTTGAAACGCTGAGCAAGCTCAACCCCGTCAACGGCCCAGACAAAACCGTTACGGCGGGCAATGCCTCCGGGGTTAATGACGGCGCGGCAGCGATGATTCTCGCCTCTGCTGACGCGGTAAAAAAACATGGTTTGACCGCACGCGCCCGTGTCTTGGGTATGGCCAGTGCGGCAGTCGCCCCGCGAATTATGGGCATCGGCCCGGTGCCAGCGGTTCGCAAATTGGTCGAGCGTCTGGGGTTGGCAGTGACCGACTTCGACGTCATAGAACTCAACGAAGCCTTCGCCAGCCAAGGGTTGGCGGTGTTGCGTGAGTTGGGTATCGCCGACGATGCACCGCAGGTCAATCCAAACGGCGGGGCGATTGCGCTGGGTCATCCCTTGGGAATGAGCGGCGCGCGCCTGGTGCTGACAGCGCTGCATCAGCTGGAAAAAATCGGCGGCCATAAAGCCCTTGCAACCATGTGTGTAGGGGTCGGCCAAGGACTGGCGTTAGCAATTGAGCGTGTCTGACCACGGCCTCGGCAAACATCCATAACTTGGCTTGCTTCAACTAAGGAGCAACGTGTTCTGCATGATTGCGTTTTGGTGCGTGGATCGGTAACGGAATATGTCTAGAATGGGGCAGTGACCCCTCAGAGTGAGCTACTAATGACAATAACAACTACAGCCATACCCGAGCCTGCGCATTACACCCCGCAAGAACGCAAAAAGCGGATCTTCGCCATCGTCGGGGCCTCATCGGGCAACCTGGTTGAGTGGTTCGACTTCTACGTGTATGCCTTTTGCGCGATCTATTTTGCGCCAGCGTTCTTCCCTTCTGACGATCCGACGGTTCAGTTGCTCAACACGGCGGGTGTGTTCGCAGCCGGCTTCTTGATGCGTCCGATTGGTGGCTGGTTGTTTGGCCGAGTGGCCGACAAACATGGCCGCAAAAACTCGATGATGATTTCAGTGCTGATGATGTGCGCCGGTTCGCTGGTCATTGCCTGCTTGCCGACCTACGCCTCGATTGGCGCTTGGGCCCCTGCGTTGTTGTTGGTGGCGCGCCTGTTTCAAGGCTTGTCGGTCGGCGGTGAATACGGCACAACCGCGACCTACATGAGCGAAATTGCCCTCAGAGGACAACGTGGATTTTTCGGTTCGTTCCAGTACGTCACCCTGATCGGTGGTCAATTGTTAGCCGTGCTGACGGTAGTGATCCTGCAGCAGTTCCTCGACTCTAATGAGTTGAAGGCTTACGGCTGGCGGATTCCGTTCGTGATTGGTGCCATTGCAGCGTTGATTTCGTTGTTCCTGCGCCGCACGCTTAAAGAAACCAGCAGTGCAGAAATGCGTAACGATAAAGATGCTGGCAGTATCTCGGCCTTGTTTCGCGATCATAAAGCGGCGTTCATCACCGTACTGGGCTACACCGCCGGTGGCTCGCTGATTTTCTACACGTTTACTACGTACATGCAGAAATACTTGGTGAACACCGGTGGAATGACCCCGAAAACAGCCAGCTACATCATGACCTGCGTGTTGTTCCTTTACATGTGCATGCAACCGCTGTTCGGCATGTTGGCGGACAAAATCGGGCGTCGTAATTCGATGCTGTGGTTCGGCGCGCTGGGCACGCTTTGCACTGTGCCAATCCTGATGACGCTGAAAACCACCACCAACCCGTTTATAGCGTTCTTGCTGATCACCTTTGCGCTGGCAATTGTCAGCTTCTACACCTCGATCAGCGGACTGGTGAAAGCTGAGATGTTTCCGCCAAAAGTTCGGGCGTTGGGTGTGGGTCTTGCTTACGCGGTGGCCAATGCCATCTTCGGCGGCTCGGCGGAATTCGTTGCGCTGTCGCTTAAAAATCAAGGCATGGAAAGCAACTTTTACTGGTACGTGACGGTCATGATGGCAATCGCGTTTCTGTTCAGCTTGCGCCTGCCGAAACAGCCGGCGTACCTGCATCACGACCATTGATCCATTTGCGCGCGCTCGTCCGAGCGCGCGCCATGCAGACACTGCGCTCCAGCGAAGTGTCTGAAGGAGGCAGCCATGGGATTTTTACAACTCGCCGACGGTGATTTGCATTACCAACTCGACGGTCCGAAGGATGCGCCGGTGTTGGTGTTGTCCAACTCCCTGGGCACTAGCCTAGAGATGTGGGACACCCAGATGCCGACCTTCATAAAGTACTTTCGCGTGCTGCGTTACGATACCCGAGGACAGGGTCTCTCGCTGGTGACGCCTGGCCCTTACAACATCCGGCAAATGGGCCTGGACGTGTTGACGTTGCTCGACGGGCTGGCGATTGCGCAAGCGCACTTCTGCGGCTTGTCCATGGGCGGATTGATCGGCCAGTGGCTGGGGATTTATGCCAACGACCGCTTGCATAAGTTGGTGCTGTGCAACACCGCCGCTAAAATCGGCGGCCCGGACATGTGGGAACCGCGCATTGCAGCGGTGCAGCGTGATGGAGTGGCGGCTATGGCCGACTTGCGCGATGCATCGGTTGCACGCTGGTTCACCCCTGGCTTTGCGGACGCTAACCCGGAAAAGGTCAAACGCATCACTGACATGCTCGCGGCCTCGTCGCCGGAAGGTTATGCCGCCTGCTGCGCTGCCGTGCGTGACGCTGATTTCAGTGATCAGTTGGGTTCGATCAGCGCGCCGACACTGGTGATCTCAGGGATCTTGGACCCAGTAACGCCACCTGCCGGCGGGCGGTATCTCAACGAGCAGATTGCGTATTCATTGATCGAAGAAGTCCACGCGGCGCATCTCTCCAATGTCGAAGCGGGGGATGTATTCACCAGTCATGTGCGGGAGTTTTTGTTGAGTTGAGTCTGTGTAACGCCAAAACCCTGTGGGATCGAATTCGCGTTTTTGCGCTAATAGCCTCGCTCACATTGGTTGAAGAACCGGCTTAATCCAAAGCCGCATAAAAAAACCCACCAATCGGTGGGTTTTTTTATGCGGCGTTGAAACTAGAAAAGTCTGGTTTCAGGCACGTCGCCGGTCGTGGGTTTGTTTTGGTCGGCGGTTTGTTCGTACCAACCGCCGCCCAAGGCTTTGTACAGATTAACTTCACTGGTCAGTTGCGAGAGACGGTCACTGATCAACGATTGCTGCGCGGCGAACAACTGGCGCTGGGCATCAAGGAAGGTCAGGTTGCTGTCGATACCGATGCGATAACGACGTTCAGCCAGGCGGTAGTAGTCCTGGTTGGCGGTAACGAAATCACGTTGCGCCTGAAGTTGTTCGTTGTAGGTCTGGCGTGAAGCCAAGCCGTCAGAAACTTCCTGGAACGCGGTCTGGATCGTTTTCTCGTAGTTTGCAACGCCAATGTCTTTCTGGATTTTCGAGTAATCCAGGCTTGCGCGCAGGCTGCCAGCGTTAAAGATGGGCAGGCTGATGTGCGGCTCGAACAACCACGTACCCGACCCACCCTTGAACAGACCCGACAAGTCCGCACTGCCGGTCCCGGCGCTGGCCGTCAGGCTGATGCTCGGGAAGAACGCAGCGCGCGCCGCGCCGATATTAGCGTTGGCCGCCTTGAGCTGATGTTCTGCTTCAAGGATGTCAGGGCGACGATGCAACAAGTCCGACGGCAATCCCGCTGGCATGTCCGCAAGAATGTCGGTAGCGAGCGGTTGGCTCGCTGGCAGATTGGCCGGTAAACCAGTACCCAATAGCAGCGTCAGGCTGTTCACATCTTGAGCGACCAGACGTTGATATTGCGCAAGCTTGACCCGGGCACTTTCCACCGAGGTGCGCGACTGCGCCAGGTCGAGAGCGGACGACACACCGACTTCGCTGGTGCGCAAGGTGAGCTTGTAGCTCTCCTCGAACGCCTTGAGTGTGTCTTGAGTCAGCTTGAGTTGCTCTTGGTCAGCGACCCAAGTCAGGTAAGCGTTGGCCACGTTGGCCACCAAACTGATCTGCGTGCTACGGCGAGCTTCCTCACTGGAGAAATACGTCTCCAGCGCTTGCTGGCTAAGGCTGCGTATGCGTCCAAACAGATCCAGCTCATAGGCGCTCAGGCCCAATGTTGCTGAGTACTGGCCGCCGACTGTCGCTTTCCCGCCCTGTGACAAATCGGCAGGGGTCCGTCCACGAGAGCCGCTGCCGTCAGCGGAAATCGCCGGGTACAGGTCGGCACGCTGGATGCGGTATTGCGCACGGTAGGCGTCGATGTTCAGCGCCGCAACACGCAGGTCACGGTTGTTGACCAGCGAGGTCTGGATCAGTTGTTGCAACGCCTGATCTTTAAAGAACTGACGCCAGCCTTGTTCAGCCGCAGCAACATTGGCCGATTGGGTCGGCGAATAGGCAGGACCTTGCGGATACTGCGCCGCAACCGGCGCGGCAGGTTGCATGTAATCGGGGATCAACGAGCAGCCGCTGAGAATGAACGCGGTGACTGCCAGAGAGATCAGGGACTTGCTCATTGGCCAGCCTCATCGTGTGGAATTTTTTTCGGTTTACTTTTGAACAGCGAGGATACCGAAACGAAGAACAGGGGCACCCAGAAGATCGCCAGAACAGTTGCGGTGATCATACCGCCGATCACCCCGGTACCGATCGAGTGTTGACTGCCGGAGCCTGCGCCTGTGGAGATCGCCAGCGGGACCACGCCGAGGATGAACGCTGCAGAGGTCATCACAATCGGTCGTAGACGCATCCGGCAGGCTTCGATCGCGGCCTCGGTATAGCCCTTACCTTGTTCGTGCAATTCCTTCGCGAACTCGACGATCAAAATGGCGTTTTTCGCCGATAGACCTACCGTTACCAACAAGCCCACCTGGAAGAATACGTCGTTGGACAACCCTCGCAAGCTGGTGGCCATTAACGCACCGATGACTCCCAATGGCACCACGAGCATGACCGCGATCGGAATCGACCAGCTTTCATACAGCGCCGCTAGACAGAGAAACACGATCAGCAAAGAAAGGGCGTACAGCGCTGGGGCTTGAGATCCAGACAGGCGTTCTTCATACGACAGACCGGTCCAGGAATAGCCGATACCTGCCGGAAGTTGCTTGGCCAGACGTTCAACCTCATCCATGGCTTGGCCGGTGCTGTAACCCGGTGCTGGAGTACCGAGTATCTCTTCAGCCGTTACGCCGTTATAACGCGACAGTTTTGGAGAGCCGTAAACCCAAGTGCCAGAGGCAAAAGAGGCGAAGGGAACCATCGTGCCGGTCGCGCTACGTACATACCACTTCTTCAAGTCTTCAGGCGTCATCCGCGCGCTGGCTTCGCCCATAATGAACACTTTCTTGACGCGACCGCGGTCGATGAAGTCGTTGATGTAACTGCCGCCCAGCGCAACCGACAGCGTGGTGTTGATGTTCGTCATCGTCACGCCCAAGGCGTTAGCGCGTTCGTCATCAATCACCAATTGATACTGCGGTTCATCGTTCAAGCCGTTAGGTCGGACACCGGCCAGAATTTTGCTTTTAGCCGCCAGACCGAGGAACTGTCCGCGTGCTTCCATCAACTTCTCGTGACCGACGCCGCCCTGGTCCTGCAAGTAGAAGTCAAAGCCGGTGGCGTTACCCAGTTCGAGAACCGATGGAGGAACGACGGCGAAGGTCAACGAATCACGGAAGCCGAAGAAGTGCGCCTGAGCACGCTTGGCCAATTCGAAGACACTGTTTGACGAACCTGGACGTTCATCCCACGGTTTCAACAATATAAACGCCAAGCCGGAGCTTTGGCCGCGACCGGCAAAGTTGAAGCCGTTGACGGTGAACACCGATTGCACCGATGACGATTCGGAGTCGAGCAAGTAGGAGCGCATTTTGTCGAGAACGACCTGAGTACGTTCTGCCGTTGAGCCTGCCGGGGTTTGGACCTGGGCGAAAATAACCCCTTGGTCTTCTTCCGGAAGGAACGCGCTCGGGATGCGGGTGAACATCCAGATCATGCCAGCGAAAATCAGCGCATAAACCAGGAACGCTGGGATCTTGTGCTTGATCATGTTGCCGACGCCGCGCTCGTAACTGAGCACGCCACGGTCGAAGGTGCGGTTGAACCAACCGAAGAAGCCGCGTTTAGGCTTGCCGTGTTTCTCTGGGTCGATCGGCTTAAGCATGGTTGCGCACAGTGCCGGGGTGAAGATCAGTGCGACCATTACCGAGAGCGCCATGGCGGACACAATGGTGATCGAGAACTGCCGATAGATCACACCGGTAGAGCCGCCAAAGAATGCCATCGGCAGCAGAACCGCCGACAACACCATCGCGATACCCACCAATGCACCCTGGATTTGGCCCATGGATTTTACGGTGGCGTCTCTGGGCGAGAGATGCTCCTCGGCCATGACCCGCTCGACGTTCTCGACCACCACAATCGCATCGTCCACCAGCAAGCCGATGGCCAACACCACGCCGAACATCGTCAGGGTGTTGATGGTGAAACCGGCGGCCGCAAGGATACCGAATGTACCCAGCAATACGACCGGGATGGTCATGGTAGTGATCAGCGTGGCGCGCAAGTTCTGCAGGAACAGGAACATCACCAGGAACACCAGGACGATCGCCTCGATCAACGTATGAACCACCCCGGTAATCGATTCGGTGATCACTGGGGTGGTGTCATACGGATATACCGCGCGCATGCCTGGCGGGAAGAACGGTTCGAGCTGAGCAACCGTTGCCCGGATCGCTTTAGAAGTATCCAGTGCGTTGGCGCCCGTTGCCAGTTTGATCGCCAGACCAGAAGCAGGTTTGCCGTTGAATTGTGCGCTGACGCTGTAGTTTTCGCCGCCTAGAGCGACATCGGCAACATCGCCTAGCCGAACTTGCGAGCCATCCAGGTTGACTTTGAGCAGGATGTTCTTGAACTGCTCAGCGGTTTGCAGACGGGTTTTGCCGATGATCGTAGCGTTTAGTTGCTGACCAGGGAGTGCTGGAAGGCCGCCTATTTGACCCGACGAAATCTGCACGTTCTGCGCCGCAACGGCCGCTGACACGTCTACCGGCGTTAGCTGGAAGTTGTTCAGTTTGGCGGGGTCAAGCCAGATACGCATGGCGTACTGGGCACCGAACACCTGAAAGTCACCTACCCCGGAAGTCCGCGAAATAGGGTCTTGCATGTTGGAAACAATGTAGTTGGCCAGGTCGTCCCTGTTCATGCTGCCGTCATCAGAGACCAAACCGATGACCAACAGGAAGTTTTTTACCGCCTTAGTTACGCGAATACCCTGTTGCTGTACTTCTTGTGGAAGCAGCGGTGTCGCCAGGTTCAGTTTGTTCTGCACCTGAACTTGGGCGATATCCGGGTTGGTGCCCTGGTTGAACGTCGCGGTGATGGTCATGCTGCCGTCAGAGTTACTTTCCGAGCCGACGTAGCGCAGGTTATCAATACCGTTGAGTTGCTGTTCGATAACCTGGACCACGGTATCCTGCACGGTTTGTGCAGAGGCGCCTGGGTAGGTTACCGAAATCGCGATCGCCGGTGGTGCAATGGCTGGGTATTGGTTGATCGGCAGTTTGGCAATCGCCAATGCCCCGATCAACATGATCATCAGGGCAATTACCCATGCGAAAATTGGTCGGTCGATAAAAAATTTCGACATGAATTACTCCCCTTTACTGCTCGCGGCTTTATCAGTGACCGGTGCAGGTGCCGGGTTAACTGGGTCGACGTTGGTCGCCTCGGTTGCTTTCACTTCCACGCCAGGCTTGACGTACTGCAGCCCTTCAGTAATTACCCGATCGCCTGCTTTGAGGCCGCTGTCGACCAACCATCGGCTGCCCGCAGTCTTAGAGGCGGCGAGCTGACGCAGTTCAACTTTGTTATCCGCGTTCACAACCAGCGCTGTTGGAGAACCTTTTAGATCGCGGGTTATACCTTGTTGTGGCACCAGAATGGCTGCCGAGTTTACGCCCGCCTGCAGCTGTGCATGGACGAACATCCCTGGTAGCAACGTGTGATTGGGGTTAGGGAATTTAGCGCGCAGAGTTACGGAGCCTGTGGTCTGGTCGACCGATACTTCTGAGAACTCCAATTTACCTTCAAGCGGGTAAACGCTGCTGTCTTCCAGGGTCAGTTTGACCTTGGCAGCGTTGTCGCCGGCTTTTTGCAGCTTGCCGCTTTCTAGCTGATGACGCAGGGCCAAAAGGTCTGCCGACGATTGGGTGACGTCGACATAGATCGGATCAAGTTGCTGGATCACGGCCATGGCATCGGTTTGTGCATTATTGACCAATGCACCTTCGGTCACAGCAGAGCGACCAATACGACCCGAAATCGGCGCAAGCACTTTGGTGTAGCGCAGGTTGATTTCAGCGGTCTGCAGGGCTGCCTGGGCTTCGAGGCTGGTGGCCTGCGCCGTATCGAATTCCTGACGGCTTACGGCTTGCTCGTTGACCAACTGCTTGTAGCGATCAGACAACGACTTGGCCGACTGCAAGGTTGCCTTCGCACTATTGGCGGTCGCTTCATAGATCGCTGGATCGATTTGATAAAGCTGATCGCCCGCCTTGACGTCGCCGCCTTCGGTGAACAATCGCTTGAGAATAATACCGTTGACCTGAGGACGAACTTCAGCAATGCGGAACGCGGTGGTGCGTCCGGGCAATTCAGTTACCTGGGTATAGGCCTGGGTTTTCACGGTCACTACGCCGACCTGAGGAGGGGGTGGTGCAGGCGCCGCCTCTTGCTTTTGATTACATCCGCTCAGCAGTGATGCCAAGGCGACGGCAGTAACCAGAACGGAAACAGCTGGCTTGAAATGCATGAAGATCCTCGGGTCAGGAGCGTGAGTTGCTCGAGAAAGTGAAAGTGAAAAAAGGTTTCGGCTAGATAAATAGGATGCTAATGAATATACTTACATTCACGGTTGTTTGTAAATACCCTACCTGCGATGCTCCAGCATCGCGAGGTAAGGAGTGTAGGCCCGGGACAAGGCAATACAAAGGCTGCCCGGCACTGTCTCTGGCTTAGCGCTTTCGGCCAAAGATATTTTGATTGAGGTTTTACTGCCATGGTCCGTCGCACTAAAGAAGAAGCTCAGGAAACACGACGCCATATTCTTGAAGCAGCCGAGAAAGCGTTCTATGCACGTGGCGTCGCTCGCACCACCCTGGCTGACGTCGCGACCCTTGCTGGCGTGACTCGCGGCGCAATCTACTGGCATTTCAGCAATAAGGCGGACCTGGTTCAGGCCATGCTCGACAGCCTGCATGAGCCACTGGAAGACATGGCCAGAGCGAGCGAAAGCGAGGACGAAATCGATCCACTGGGGTGCATGCGAACGCTGCTGATAAAATTGTTTCGCCAAGTTGCATTGGATCCGAAAACCCGTCGCATCAATGAAATTCTGTTTCATAAGTGCGAATTCACCGATGAAATGTGTGATTTACGACGCCAGCGGCAAATCGCCGCACTTGACTGTAATGATCGTATTGGCCTTGCTCTGGCCAACGCCGTGCGTAAAGGCCAAATGCCGGCTACCTTGAACACGGTTCGCGCATCGATCTGTTTGCACGCTTATATCGATGGCATTCTTGGCCAGTGGTTACTGATTCCGGACAGCTACGGCCTGGGTAACGATGCCGAGCTGTTGGTTGACACCGGACTGGACATGCTGCGCCTGAGTCCTGCTCTGCGTGGCTGAGCATAAGGATCAGGCAATCCAAATGAATATAATCGGGCGGCGCTTCGCCTGCACTTATATCTTTGTACAACTAGGTTGAATAGTCAGTTTACTAAGTATTTACCTTCCTTTTTTGCGTGTAGGCCCCGTTGCGTTGCCGCCGCCCACCGCAAGGTTGCCGGGGCCCAAGTCAGCGAATTCGAAAAAATTACGAGTAGTTTTGTACTTCGCAAGTAGGACTCTTCTTTCTCGATGTAGCTGATTTCCCAAATTAATTTCGGTGTATTGCCCCCTTCTGAAAGACCGTTCAGTCTCCGCAGTCAGAAAATTGCGGATTGAGGGGACAGGGGATGTCGGAAAAGACCTTGGCTGACGTGAACCATTTGAATAGGCTTACGGATCAGGCCGAAAATTTGGTATTAAACTCGATTCAAGGTGAGCCCATCATTCGCCTTGGGTTGATCGCCACGCTGTACTTTAAACACGGCGACACTGCGGAGATAAAGTCGCGTGTGGCGGATTGTTTTAGTAAGTTTCGAAAGGAGTTCAGCCCACACTTGAATTGGCAGTTTTACAAAACGCTACGCAAGATGAGCGGCAGTGGCTTTTCGAGTTGCCGCCGAAAAATTCTGGAAAGCTCCCCTGATCAACAGTTTATGTGGTCAATCAGCAGTGCTAGGTTGCAGCAGGTTGCCCAATATCGACTGTTTGTGATGAACATTCCCCGCAGTCAGTCCACAACGGATCGCTCCTGCCTGAAGATGGTACTGCCTTGGTCGATCCTGCTTGAGCCCGGCGGTCCTCAACGTTACGAGGCATGGCTTAACTACTTGTGCAATCAAGTGCACGCAGAGCATGGATACGGTGGCTTGTCTTGTACGCTGCCCTATGACGGTCAGCGCTATTTCCCGCAGGAATACCTACTGGCAAAACAGTACATCGGCTTAATAGTTGATCCCTTGCCCCATGTAGAAAGCTTGAGACTGCTTGATCACATAAAAGGCGTGAATTGGTTCACGGTGCTGGGCCGCCGCTTTGTCAACAAACTGGGTGGGAATGACGCGCTACGCCGTCAACTCAGCAGGCGCAGCGACATCATTTTTCGCGCATACGATGACGGTCTGATTATTCGGGCGGGGGCGCTGCCCAGCCTGGGCGGACCGGGTGAAGAAGCGCCAGCGCCTTATATCGAAGTCAATAGAGCCATCAAACCCATTCGTGTTCGGGCTACCGGTTGTCTTCATGCTTATTCACTCTTGGGTGACACCTTCAGCGAAGCATCATCCGCCGCCTGGCACGCCCGCTTTGATGAGCAACCGCCAGCACCGTTGGACGCAGGCGAACGTTGTACACACACAGGCTACTGGTCTAGCAATGCCACTGTCCGTTCGCGGTGCTTATTTACAGAGGGCGATATCATGCCGACGTATCCACACCTGAAGGGGCGGACTCAGTGGTTTTGGCTGAGAGAGTCTGAATGAGCGTTCGTTCTGCAACGGGTGAGTTAGCGTTAGGCTTTTGGAAGTATTTGCTCATCCACGGGTCCCAGGTTGCTTCTTCGGTATTGGGATACCCATTGTCTTCTGCTTCTTTCAAGAACCTGAGTAACTGCTCTCTATCACCGTCGGGGTACATCGAGCGTTCAACGTCAGATTGCGCATCGCAGAAAGCGATGATCGCTTTATAAGGAATACCATCGCGGTTGCTGTTTCTGGTCATGTATTCGAAGTCTTTTCTCTGCTGCGTGCGTGACGCCAAGTAACGTTCGGCAGGGGTATGGTTGCCGGTCTCATCGTAGAGGATGTCGCATAATTCCTCTCTCGAAAGTGAGTCATAAGGGTTGCCGATTTCAGTACGGGTGGTATGTGAGATAAAAAGAAACGAAGCGACTTGCTCCGCTTGTGCCTGCCTCTCTGGGGAGGTGTCCAACGGTTTTTGCATCAGCAGCGGTGATGTTTGTCCTTGACTGTTTACTTGATTGATAAACCCGACTTTCCAGCTCGACGCTCCGTGGGTGCGATGCCAGATAGCTTGAAGTTCGGCCTTTGATCGCGGTGTCTTTACTGCTGATTGTTCTTGGCGGTACAACCCTTGGGCTTCAGGTGAAAGGGTTACTGACGCAGTGTCATCGCTGCTGGAGTTTTGCCCTGAGGGTATTTGCGTGACTGACTCGTAACTTGGCTGATCCCCCCGGGTAACGGTGGTTGGAATGATGAATGTTGGAATATTTGAACTAACTGGCATCGACATGAAAAAGCTCCCTGCTGGATAACGCTCGCCCGTGAATACGCTCAACTGCATTCATGCCGCAGCAGGGGCGGACTCAGTGGTTTTGGCTGGCAGGGGTTCAATGAGCGTGCACTGCGCAACGAGCGAGTTAGCATCAGACTTGCGGAAATATTTGCTCATCCACGGGTCCCAGGTTGCTTCTTCGATATTGGGATACCCATTGTCCTCTGCTTCTTTCAAGAACCTGAGTAGCTGCTCCCTATGACCTTCGGGGTACATCGAGCGTTCGACGTCTGATTGCGCGTCGCAGAAAGCGATTAGCGCGCGATAAGGAGTACCTTCGCGGTTGGTGTTTCTGGTCATGTATTCGAAGTCTTTTAGCTGCTGGGTGCGTGACGCCAGGTAACGTTCGGCAGGGGTATGGTTGCCGGTCTCGTCATAAAGGATGTCGCATAGTTCGTCTCTCGAAAGAGATTCGTACGGGTTGCCGGTTTCACTGCCGGTGGTATGTGAGAAAAGCATAAATGAGGCGGCTTGTTCCGCTTGAGCCAACCTGGCGGGGGATGTGTCCAACGGCTTTTGCATCATCAGCGGTGATGCTTTGCCTTGACTGTTTACTTGCTCCATAAAACCAATTTTCCAGCTCGAAGCTCCCTGAGTCCGGTGCCAGATAGCTTGAAGTTCGGCTTTTGACCGGGGCGTTGTTTTTACGGATTGTTCTTCTTGGTATAACCCCTGCGCTTCTTTGGAAATGGTTACTGACGACGTGGTTTTACTCTGGGCGGCATGCGCCAGTGCCGTTGATGTTTCTCGTGTATTTCCCGTTTGGTCAAAACGGACAAGAAACTGCGGAGGGTAAGACGTTGCGGCAGTCGCGTTGGCGGAAATCGTCATGAGATAGCTCCCTGCTTTTTAAGGCAGGGCACCTGCAGGCAAGTGCCCTGCAGGCGGGTTATTGAATGGTGAAATTCACGGTGTAGTTAAACGGAATGCCCAGTGTCGGAAGTGAGATCGAGGCAGTACACGTCGCGCGCGATGAGCCGATGGATTCGCCGGCTTTTTTCCAGGTCGGAATATGTCCGCGCATTGATGGCAGCGCCAAGTGGGACGCGGTGAACCGACATTTCTTAGTCCCGGCGGTGTAGGTGAAGCGTATGCCCGACGCCTGATAGCCGAAGCTGGTCAATGTAAAGCTTGTGCTAGTGTTTGCATCGATATATCCGAGAGCTGGACGTACACTTCCAGAGAAATTCCCAGCACCCAACGCTGCCTGTACAGACGTCCGATTGTTCACAACGATGATCGTTTCGGTATTAGCACTGGCAACCACACTGCTAACGCTCGCCACCAACCCCAAAAAACCAGCCAATACTGCTTTCTTCGCACACTTCATAACGGTCAAATCCCTATCTATCAAATTGATCCATAGCGACCACAATCGGTCGTTTCATCACTGTGTAAATCCTTACCCCTCATCAATCGGCAGCGACGAAAAACCCTTAATACGGACGTTTCCGCGTTAGGTGTAGGACGAATCTTTGTAGGGTTGATAGGCATAAGTACGGCTTACGACTAAGCTCTGACGACTTCAATAATAAGAGCGGGGATGCGGTATGAAGCGACTAAGGATGAGTGCGATGTTCGGTTGGTTGTTGTGTCTGTGCCTAAGCGGCCAGGCATTGGCAACTGAAGCAGCCGATGACGGGCAGGCAGCCAAGGATTTGTTGATCAAGGCGCTGGCCGAATACCAGAAGCAGGGTGACAACGCTTTCGCCGAGTTCAGTCGGCAGGGGGATTTTGTCAGCGGCGAGCTTTATGTGTTCGTGGTTGATATCAATGGCGTGATGTTGGCGAGCGGCGGACCTTCGGCGGTATTGATCGGGCGGGACGTGATGCCCACGCTGAGCCCGGATCTACAGAAAGCCTTCAAAGACATTCTCACTACGCAAGCCAACGGAATCCAGGAAGCCGAATACCGCTGGCAAAACCAGAACGACGGCAAGGTGGAACGCAAGCGCGTTTATTACAAGCGTGTAGGTGATCGGGTACTGGCGGTGGGTTATTACCTGCCACGGGCCTCGGCCGAACAAGCCAAAGCGCTATTGGAAAAAGCCTCTGCCGCGTTGGTCAAAGACGAAAACGGTACCATCAACGATATCAACAGCCTGAAAGGCGGCTTCCTCCAGGATGATCTGTACGTATTCGTCGTCGATTTGAATGACCACCGCTATGTCGCCCACGGCACTAACGTGCGGTTGGTTAAAACTGACTTCAGCAAGGTCAAGGATCCGGAAGGCAAACCTGTCGGCGAGCCGATACTGGCGCTCATCAATAAGCAAAACGATGGCGAGTATGATTATCGCTGGCGTAACCCGGTGACCAGCAAAATCGAGAACAAGCACGCTTACGTGCGCAAGGTCGGCCACTTCCTGGTGGCGGTGGGTTATTACAGCCGCTGAATCTGACCTTAGAAAATCATCAGATCGCCCTCGCCAGGCGACCTGATGACTGGGTCTCACGCAGTGCTCTTGTCACCGTGGGCCCGACCACGCAGTAGTTTGTTCGGCATCGCGATAGCGGCGACCAAGCCCAGCAGTGAAATCCCTGCGCTGATCATCAACAGATGGCGAAACGTTAGCGATAGCTCCCCTCGTAAAATCTCCAAGGCCGGGGCACTGGCCGCATTCAAGCTGTCCATCAACAGATTGCCCGAACTGGCTGCTCCCACCGGTCCGGCATTGAGCTGACCAATCCCGGAACTCTGCAACATCGCCAATAACAATGCTGACATCAGCGCGATGCCCACCGCGCCGCCCAGTGAGCGGAACAAGTTGGTAGTACTGGTCGCAACGCCCATGTCGGTGGGATCAACTGAGTTTTGCGTGCCCACCAGTGACGTCGGGAATTGCAAGCCGCAGGCGAATCCGGTCAACACCATTAATACGCTGGTCATGAGGACCGACTGCGGAGGCGTGAACGCCATGCCCAGCACCACGAAGGGCATCATCAGTGCGCCAGCGAGAATCAACGGTTTATAGCGGCCCGTTAACGACGTTGTACGTCCGCCGAAAAAAGCACCCATCGGCATGCCAATCGCCAGCGGTAAAAGGTGCAACGCGGCTGCGTCTGCACCGCCACCGGTCACGGTCTGGAACCGCAACGGCATCAGTACGATTAATGAGATCGATTGAAAACTGGTGAAAAACATGGTGCACCAACACAGCACCGCCGTGCGGTTGGCAAACAGATGCATCGGTAACAAAGGCTCCCGTGCTCGGCGCTCGTACCAGACGAAGGTTGCCAGTGCGAGCAGCGCTACGCCGAGCAGCACCAATACTTCGGGGTCGTGCCAGCCATGACCTTGACCGATCTCGGTGACGCCCAGCAGCAGGGCGCTTAAACCAATGATCATCAAGACCGTGCCTAAGTAGTCGATGATTGGCGTGCGCTGCGGAACGGGCAAACCGATCAATGTCCGTCGGGCGATCCACCAGGCGCTCAGGCCCAGCGGTAAGTTGATCAAAAATACCCAGCGCCAAGACAAATATTGCGTCATCACGCCGCCCAGTACCGGACCGGCAACGCTGGCTACAGCGTACATACCGCTGAAATACCCTTGATAGCGCCCGCGCTCACGCGGCGGCACGATGTCGCCAATGATCGCCTGGCTGACCGAGACCATTCCTCCGGCGCCAATCCCTTGGATGATCCGTGCCAGCACCAATTGCTCCATGCTCTGAGCCATGCCACAGAACAGTGACGCCAAGGTAAATAGCCCGAGGCCAAACAGCATCAGGTTGCGTCGACCGTAAAGATCGCCGAGCTTGCCGTAAATGGGCACGGCAACGGTCATCGCCACCATGTAGGCGGAAATCACCCAGGCGAGGAGATCAAAATCGTGGAACTGGGCGGAGATCGCCGGCATCGAGACCGCGACAATGGTCTGATCGAGCGCGCTAAGAAAGACCGCCATCATGAGCGCGAATAGCACGCTGCGGATAGCAGGTTTGGGTTGGTTCAGACTGGTCAAGATAGAGCCCAACTAGCAGTGAAAACCTGCCACAAAGGCTGGCAGGAAGAAGCTGGTCAGTCTAATCCGATAGCTCGCTATTCGATAGGCTCGTATGCAATGAGGTAGAACGAGAAGGCGCCTATTTGAGGCTCAGTCCAGCAAAGGTCGCGTCTTGAGGCGCGCAGTGGCTGGCGGTGCAAATGGAGAAGCGCGGCGCTTGCCGGGCTTCCTCGATTCTATAAGCACCCGCGGCGTAAATGGCCAAGACGACAGCGACTGAAAGTACGGCCATGGTTCTTCTTTTTGTAATTATCATGTTGCCCACCTCTATCCGACTTTAAAAACGTGTTTTAAAAGGACTAAGGGAATTGTAGGACAGTTCTGATCGGCATGTAGCCTACATTGTGCTATCACCAAATCGACAGGCGGCTGGCTGACCAGCGGTCATGCACGGGGCAGCGTATTTATCTGTCAGCTTCGCGGATTTCGTCATTTAGATGCTCGACGGAATCGAACAATCTGCGCACCCGCGTTTTACTGTCGGTTATGAATGCAGCCTCCTGAACAAACTTGTTGGCGAAGCGTAGGTGCTTGCTTATTCAGTCCGCTCAGCCGCCTGAGTCAGCAGCCAGTCGATCAGTTCGCGCAGCTGCGGCGACGGATCGGAGCGTTCCGGGTAGACCAAATAATACGCGGCGCCGGTTCGTACCTTGAGGTCGAAAGGCGTCACCAGCCGACCCGCGCTGAGGTCTTCACCGATCAATGCCCAGTCGCCGATGGCGACGCCGGTACCTTGGGACGCCACCGACATGGCCAGGTCCAGCGTGTCAAAGTGCTGGCCCTTGCCGATGTTATTCACGGTAGTGCCAGCGGCCTTGAGCCAGGCTTCCCAGTCGCGTTGGTCACGGGTCGGATGCAACAGCATGTGCTGTTCCAAATCGGCCAAGGTATTGAGCGGAACCGGTCCGCTCAATAATTGTTGCGAGCACACCGGCGTCAGTTGCTCGTCGAACAGATGGTGCGCTGCCACCGAATTGGCCGGTGGAGACCCGTACACTACAGCCGCATCGAATTCTTCCCGGCGAAAATCCACCGCGTGCTGGATGGTCGTCGTCAACTCCACCGGCACATCCGGGCGCTCTTTTTGCCACTGCAACAACCGTGGCAACAGCCAGCGCATCATGCAAGTTGGGGCCTTGAGTTTGAGGGTTTCGCGTTTCGCACCGACCTCCTCGACGGCTTCGTCGATCAGCGAAAACACTTTCTGAATCCGTGGAAACAGCTCGCTTCCTTGAGTCGTCAGACTCAAACCTCGCGCCTGCCGCTGAAACAGCGCATAACCCAAATGACTTTCCAGCCCGGAAATCTGCCGACTCACCGCGCCTTGGGTGATGTGCAGCAGTTCGGCGGCCCGCGTGAAATTGCAGCACTGGGCCGTAATCAGGAAGGTATGCAGGGCAGGTAAGGGCGGAAGGCGTTTCATTGGCGCTCAGGCATGAAGTGAGGACATGCCTAGCATGACATTTTTTGCCTTGTCACAGATATGGCTGCACGGTCCAATTGCGGTTCATCTGTAGCCTGTCCCGCAGCCGTAGGCGCCGGGATGTTTTTGCAGTTTCAAACAGAAGGAAGGCGGACAAACATGGCAACGTGCGGCGAAGTATTGGTCAAATTGCTCGAAGGCTACGGCGTCGAGCAGGTCTTCGGCATCCCCGGGGTGCATACCGTCGAGCTGTACCGTGGGCTCGCGGGCTCATCGATCAACCATGTGACGCCGCGTCACGAGCAGGGTGCTGGCTTCATGGCCGACGGTTATGCCCGCACCAGCGGTAAGCCAGGCGTGTGTTTCATCATCACTGGGCCCGGCATGACCAACATCACCACGGCCATGGGCCAAGCCTATGCCGACTCGATTCCAATGCTAGTCATCTCCAGCGTGCAATCGCGCAATCAGTTGGGCGGAGGACGCGGAAAGCTCCATGAGCTGCCGTCTCAAAGCAACCTGGTCGCTGGCGTGGCCGCGTTTTCCCATACGTTAATGTCGGCGGCTGAATTGCCTGCGGTCTTGGCCCGAGCGTTTGCGCTGTTTCAGGCCGGGCGTCCACGGCCGGTGCATATCGAAATACCGCTGGATGTATTGGTGGAAAACGCCGACCACCTGCTTAATACCCCGCCCGTTAACATCAGTCGAGCCGGCGCCGCCCCGGCTGCCGTGGCGCAGATGGTCGACCTTTTAGCTGCCGCAAAACGGCCGCTGATTCTGGCAGGCGGAGGTGCTATCGATGCCGCGTCCGCGCTGACCGAACTTGCCGAGATGCTGGGTGCTCCAGTGGCGCTGACCATCAACGCCAAAGGCCTGTTGCCCTCACGTCATCCCCTGTTGATCGGCTCGACTCAATCATTGGTGGCTGCCCGAGCGCTGGTGGCCGAGGCCGACGTGGTATTGGCCATTGGCACTGAGCTGGCCGAAACCGACTACGACATCACCTTCGCTGGAGGTTTTGAAATTCCTGGTACGTTGTTGCGGATCGATATCGATCCCGACCAAACCGTGCGCAATTATCGGCCGCACGTTGCGCTGGTCTCTGACGCCGATACGGCTGCCCAGGCCTTGCTTAGCGGGTTGGCGGCCAAGGAATTGGCCCCGCGTCTTGCTGATTGGGGCCCGCAGCGCGCCGCTGTATTGCGCGAAACACTGGAACCAACGTGGGACGACGCCACCCGCGGGCAAACCGTTTTCCTGCAAGCGGTGCTCGAGGTGCTGCCGGATGCGGTGTTGGTAGGCGACTCGACTCAGCCGGTGTACACCGGCAACCTGACGCTCAATCTGGAAAAACCGCGACGCTGGTTCAACTCATCGACCGGGTACGGCACCCTCGGTTACGCCTTGCCCGCAGCCATTGGTGCGTGGCTGGGCCGAGTCCCTGACGCGAGCGGTCGTGGTGCGGTGGTGTGCCTGATCGGCGACGGCGGTTTGCAATTCACCCTCGCCGAGCTGGCCAGCGCCGTTGAAGCGCGCACGCCGATTATCGTGCTGCTGTGGAATAATCAGGGCTACGAAGAAATCAAAAAATACATGCTCAATCGTGGCATTGAGCCGGTGGGCGTCGACATCTATACCCCCGACTTTATTGCTGTCGCCAAAGCGTTGGGCTGTGCCGCCGAAGCGGCTTCTGACGTTGAACTACTGAAAGCGGCATTGCGCGCGGCGGGTGATCGTCAAGGTCCGACCCTGATCGAAATCGATCAAACGCTGTGGATGAACGGGTTGAAATCATGCTGAGCGCTCAGCACGGGTTGTACATAAACGGTGAATGGTTGTCTGGCAGTGAACGCCTTTCAGTGATCAACCCGGCCACGGAAGCGCCTTTGGCCATGGTGGCAGGCGGTGATGAGACGTCAGTTGATCTCGCCGTGCAGGCAGCGCAATGGGCATTTCCAGTCTGGTCGCAAACGTCCGGGGCCGCTCGTGGCGCTGTGTTGCGCAAGATTGTCAGCGGCGTGCAAGAACGCCGCGAGCGCCTGATCGAACTGCAATCGCGCAACAACGGCAAACCGGTGTTCGAGGCCGCCATCGATGTCGATGACGTGATCGCGACTTTCGAGTATTACGCCGGACTTGCCGAAGCGCTCGACGCCAATCAGGACAGTGCCGTGCCGTTGCCCAGCGACGACTTCGCCGCGCGTTTGCGCCGCGAATCCTGCGGGGTCGTGGCATTGATCGTGCCGTGGAATTTCCCCATGGTCACCACCGCCTGGAAACTCGCGCCGGCCTTGGCGGCCGGGTGTTGCGTGGTGTTGAAACCCTCGGAAGTCACGCCGCTGCCGGAGCTGGAGCTTGCCGATATCATTGCCCACTGCGGCTTACCTCCGGGGGTGTTCAACCTGGTCTGCGGCACTGGCCTTGGGGTCGGAGCGCCTTTGGCGGCGCATCCGGGCATAGCGAAAATCTCCTTCACCGGCAGCAACGCCGTGGGCGTTCAGGTGATGCAACGCGCCGCCGAAACGGTCAAAGGTGTCAGTCTGGAATTGGGCGGCAAATCCTCGCTGTTGGTGCTGGCCGATGCCGACGTCGACCTGGCTGTAGAACTTGCCAGTGGTGGCGGATTTTTCAACGCCGGGCAAATGTGTTCGGCCACCAGCCGGGTGTTGGTTGCCGAGGAATTGGCCGACGTATTCCTGGAAAAACTCAAGGCGCGTGCGGACGCTATTCGTGTCGGTGACCCCTTCGATCCTGACGTTGAAATGGGTGCGTTGGTCAATCAGGCGCAATACCAGCGGGTGCTTGGCCACATCGCGGCGGGCATCAGTGCCGGTGCGCGACGGGTGTGTGGCGGTGAACGCCCTGTCGATCTGCCGCGCGGATATTTTTTGCGGCCGACTGTGTTCACGGGCGTGCCCCTGGACAGTGCATTGTGGCGTGAAGAGATTTTTGGCCCGGTGCTGTGCGTGCGCAGTTTCAGCTCTGAAGCCGAAGCCGTCGCGTTGGCCAACGACAGCGAATTCGGCTTAGTGGCCAGTGTCGTCAGTCGCTGTCCTGAGACCGCTGACCGGGTCGCAAACGCCCTCCAGGCGGGGCTGGTGTGGATAAACGCACCCCAGGTGATCTTCCCGCAAACGGCGTGGGGCGGTTACAAACACAGCAGCATCGGCCGCGAGTTAGGGCCGTGGGGGCTGCAGGCTTTTCAAGAACTAAAACACGTCATCCGTAGCGTCTAAAAGCCCAAGAAAAGTTCACGCATGCCTCGTTTCGAGGCATGCGTTTGACACATGGCTTCGATGACAAACTTTCGATTGTTGCCTCTTTCTCATCGCCTCAGGATGGCCCCCTCAACTCAGCTAAACCCTCGGTTTACGGGCGCTGTAGCTGAATGGGCGCGCGCACTCAGCCTGGGGCGAAGTCGCGATCACCTCACTTAAGAAAGCAACGGAGTCCGTCATGGGCGAGCATGATCTGAACAGAAGGCAATTCATCAAGACGGTGGGTGTTGCATCGGTTGCCGCCGCAGCGATGTCCATGCCGTTTATCCGGGCGAGCGCCAGTGAAAACCAGTTTCAGGGCAAAACCCTACGCTTGCTGACGTGGTCCGATGACACCGGATTGGCAGCGTTGCGCAACATCGCTGCGACCTTTGAAGCGAAAACCGGCGCCAAGGTCATCGCTGACCGCACCGGCAGTACCTCGGAGATGGTTGCCAAACTCAAGGCCGGTGGTGATCGTCCGCAATACGACATCATTACCTTGGCAGGCGTGGGCGCAGAAGGCTTGGCCGCTGCCGGTTTACTGGAAAAGCCCGACCTTAACCGTATCCCCAACATCGTGGACGTCCCGGAGAAATACCGTACCGGTGCCAACGGTCATGGCGTCGGTTACCTGCTTTGGTGCAACAGCCTGATTTACAGCACCCGCACCGTCAAAGAAGCGCCCAACAGCTACGCTGCCCTATGGGACAAAGACCTGGCACCGAGCATTTTCCTGCCGCCGCCCAACTGGACCGAGGCCATGGACCTGATCATCATCGCCGCCAAATTGGCCGGTGGTGACGAGCACAACGTTGAGCCTGGTTTCAAAAAACTCGCAGAACTCAAAGACCGGGTTGTGACCCTTGGTGAGAACCCTAACCAGATCGCCGAGCTGTTCCGCACCGGCTCGCTGGATATGGGTGGCCTGTACGCCCCTGCGTTCTTTCCGAAACAGCTGCGTGATCCAGCCTACGGTTTGGGCGCCACGTTCGGTATGAAAGAAGGCTTCTACACCGACTTGATGCAGACCGTTATGCCGAAAAACCGCCCCGGCGATACAGATTTGGCCTACGCCTTCATCAACCACTCTCTGGACCCATTGGTGCAGGGCAAGATGGCTGAAGACATCTACAACGGCCCGGTTAACGCCAAAGCCATTATCTCGGCCGAAGCGCGCAAGAGCCCGTACATCCTGACGCCGGAGCAAATCGCCGACAAAGCGATCATGCACGACAACGTCTTTCTGGCGACAGTGCATGACCAGTGGATTCGTCGGTATACCGAGATTTTCTCTTCCTGATCGCGTGAACCGAAGGTCGTTGCGGCCTTATCGCAGCCTTCGGCAGCTCCCACAGGGCTGAAGGCGTGATCGGGCTTACGAACACCGGCCCTGCTGAAATCCATCTCACACGAGATCATTGCTTATGGAAAACCAACCTTTGATCCGCTCGGTCGCTGCGTCTTCGCAACGGCGTGCCCGGCCGATTTCTCCCACGGCACGCGCCTGGCTTTTCCTTGTGCCGTCTATGCTGTTTCTTGCCGTACTGATTGCGGCCAGTTTGTTGGTATTGCGCATGAGCGTCGGCACCAAGGGCGCTGAATGGACCGGCTTCAGCCTTGCCAGTTACGCGCAATTGGCCGAGCCCTATTACTTGAAATCACTGCTGCTGACCTTGCGACTGGCGTTGTTCAGTGCAGCCATCGCGGTGGTGCTGGCGATTCCGGTGGGCTACACCATGTCGCGCCTGCAATCGCCGTTCTTGCGCCGAGTATTTCTGGCGGCTGTCCTGCTGCCGTTACTGGTCAACCTACTGCTGCAAAGTTATGGCTGGTTGGTGATTCTCGGGCCGGGCGGAATGCTCAACAAAGCCTTGATCGGCCTCGGCGTCATTACCCGTCCGGTAATGCTGCTGTATAACCAGAACGGTGTGCTGATGGGCTTGGTGCAAACGGCTTTTCCACTCGCTGTACTGCCCATCGCCAGCGCCATGCGTGGTGTTTCTCGCAGCTATGAAGAGGCTGCCGCAACCTTGGGCGCCAGCCGCTTTCAGGTGTTTCGCCAAGTGGTATTGCCGATGAGTTTGCCGGGTATTATCACGGGTGCGACTTTGGTTTTTGCCTACAACGCCAGTAGCTTTGTCGTACCGTTGTTACTTGGCGGCAGGCGAGTACCGATGTTGGCGGTGATGGTCCACGACCAAATCGCACCGCTGATGAACTGGCCCGCCGCCTCGGCAGCCGGTGTGGTGTTGATCGTTACGACACTGGCGATCATGACCCTTTCCGAATATTTTGCGGGTCGCCGCCGTCGTCTGTTGGAGGCCTCGCAATGAGCCGTTCCTCGAAAGCTCGTTTTCGCTTCCAGCCGGTATTGCCAGGCGACACCGGGCGTTTTGCCGGCGTCCTCTCGGGCTTCATTTTATTGCTGGCAGTGCTGCCGATTCTGACCATGATCGTCATGTCGTTCAGCGGCGCGTCCAACCTGGATTTCCCGCCCAACAGCTACAGCCTGCAATGGTACAAAGCGGCGTGGCAGACCTTCGTTTCGCCCGACGCCAGCGATGTGTTAAGCCTCGGCAAAGCCATGGCCACCAGCTTGTGGGTCGCGTGCTTGACCATGATTCTGGCGACCGTCGTGGCGGTGCCGGCTTCCTACGCGCTGACCCGTTGTGAATTTCGTGGCAAGGGCGTGGCGCTGCAACTGATGTCGCTGCCACTGGTGTTCCCGATGGTGGTGCTGGGTCTGGCGCTGCTGCTGATTTTCGACAGCCTGCCATTCCAGATGAACACCTCGCGGCTGGTGATTGCTCACGTTATTTTGGCACTGCCGTTCGTGGTCAAAAACTGCACGGCGGCAATGATGTCGATTGGAAGCGAAGTCGAAGAGGCCGCGCAAATGCTCGGCGCTTCACCGCTGCGGGCTATTGTCGATGTAGTGGTGCCGTTGATGAAGTCCGGGATTCTCGCCGGAATGCTGTTGGCGTTTATTGTGTCGTTCAACGAATTTACCGTGACCTACTTCCTCTACACCATCGACGTCATGACCGTACCGATATGGATGTACAGCCGCACTGTGTCTTCGCTGGACCCCACCGTGTTCTCGTTTGCCGTGCTGATCGTGCTGATCGACTTCGTCCTGATCTGGGCGCTGGAGAAGCTGGTCGGTGAAGGTGGCGTTTCGTTCTAGTTTTTTTGAGGTTTACGTCAATGACCGGATTAATTCTGGAAAACGTCGAGAAATATTACGGCTCGGCCTGCGCGGTGACCGACGTCAATCTGCACCTGCCCGAAGGCAAGCTGGTGTGTTTTCTCGGCCCGTCAGGTTGCGGAAAAACCACGTTGCTGCGGATGATCGCTGGCCTGGAAACCCTGACTAGTGGCGAAATTCGTCTCGACGGCGAAGACGTCAGCCATACTCCGGCGCATCAGCGTAACTTCGGCATGGTCTTTCAATCTTTGGCGCTGTTCCCGCACATGACGGTCGGCGAAAACATCGCCTATCCGCTGAAATTGCGCGGTGTGAGCAAGGCGGACCAACAGGCCCGGGTCAAGGAACTGCTGGAGCTGATTCAATTGCAGGCGATGATTGACCGCCCGGTGGCCAAGCTCTCCGGTGGTCAACGACAGCGCGTCGCCATTGCGCGGGCGATTGCGTCGCACCCAAAGCTGCTGTTGCTCGATGAGCCGTTGTCTGCCCTCGATGCCAAGCTGCGGGAGTCGATGCAGGTGGAAATTCGTCAACTGCAACAGCGGCTCAATATCACTACGATTCTGGTAACTCATGATCAGCGCGAAGCCATGACCATGGCCGATATCGTTGTCGTGTTGGGGCAAAACAAGGTGCAACAGGTCGGCACGCCGATTGAAATCTACCGCAACCCGGCCAATGAGTTTGTCGCCGACTTTATTGGCTCGGGGAATATATTCCCGGCCACCGCGTTGGGCGAAGGCCGGGTCGGATTGCCTGGTGGTGAAGCGTTGGACGTGCCAATCAGCAGCGGTATCGCCGTCGGTGCCCAGATCAAAATGTTGGTGCGCCCAGAAGATTTGCAACTGTCATCGCCGTTGCCAACGGCGGGGAACCGCTTGCTCGGCACAGTGACTTTTGTCCGCGACATCGGCGCCACCATCGAAACCACGGTTGAGTGCGCGGGTGTTTCGCTGACGGCTTTAAGCACCCCAAGCCAATGCTTTGGGCTGGCGATTGGTCACCCGGTTTCAGTCACTATTCCCGCTGAAGCCTGCCGAGTGCTGGCTGCCTGACGACGATTGCACTCAGACGCTTTGGCGCAGCCGAGCCAAGTCACGCGAGGGCGGTGCGCCGAATTGGCGACTGTATTCTCGACTGAATTGCGAAGGGCTTTCATAGCCGACGCGATACCCAGCCGCCGACGCGTCCAAACCGTCGGCGAGCATAAGTCGCCGAGCCTCTTGCAAGCGCAATTGCTTCTGGTATTGCAGCGGGCTCATCGCGGTCACCGATTTAAAACGATGGTGCAGCGTCGACACGCTCAGGTTCACCTCGCGTGCCAGGTCTTCGATGCGCATGGGCTGTATGTAGTGGCTGTTGAGCCATTTGATCGCTTGCGTCACGCGATGGGTCTGACTGTCGGCAATGGCGATTTCGTACAACCGATGGCCCTGCTGACTGCGTAACAGGCGATAAATGATTTCACGCTGGATCAACGGTGCAAGCATCGCGATGTCTTTTGGCGTCGACAGCAAGCGCGTCAAGCGCAAGACCGCGTCCAACAACTGCGCATCAATGCGCTCGATGTACAGGCCTCGGCCAGTAGGGCGGGTCGGCACGCTCATCGGACCGGCCTCGGCAATTAGCGCATTGATCTGTACCGGGTCGATGTCGATGCGCAACGCCAGGTTCGGGTTCTCCGGCGTAGCGTGTTGAATGCAGCCGCTGATCGGCATCGCGACTGAGATCACCAAATAGTTCAGCGGGTCATAGGTGTAATTTTCCTCACCCAGCCGCACGTCTTTGCTGCCTTGGGCCAGGATGCACAACGCGGGCTGCACCAGCGTCGGTATCGATTGAACCGGACGGTCGTGGCACACCATGTGCAACTGCGCGATGGTCGTCGGGAATATGCCGTCTTCGGGTGCAAAACGTCGAATGATCGTCACCAGCTCGGCGCGCTGCTTCTCCATATCGTCATCTATCTGAGCGTTAATGCTCTCACTGTGCGACATGCCTCGAATCCTCTGATGGTCTACCAATGAGACACAGCTTATTTTTGTGCAACTAAAAGCGGTATCTGAATCCTGCGCGATGCTTGCCTGATTCTGTCGGCGCCGATCAGAACCGCCTTTAAATACCCGTTTCAGCTGCTTGAGGTTGCTCGATACTATCGGGCAGTCATTCACGCTCACGGTGCTCTGCGTTGAGAAAAAAAACACCTTCGCGCAGTAATAGGCAATAAGCTGGCAGAAATCAGCTAACGGAAAAATGCATCAATCCCCTAATCTCTGGCCCTGTAGAACGCCGCTTCACATCCCGTACAAAAGCGTTCTCCCTCAGGAGTGCAGATCCATGCATAAGCCAAATCCCGTCAGCCATCTCGCCTATGCCCGCGCCAGTGCCGGTCGCAGTTCGCACCTGGGTGCGCGCTTAAGCAGCTTGATCGAACCCGCATTAAAGGCCCCGGGCTGCCTTCAGTTCTCTTTACAGCAATCAATGCACGACCCTGATATGTGGGTCGTATCGGGTATGTGGTCAAGTGCAGAAACGATGGACGCCTGGTTTGCGACTCCAGCGCTGAACGTTTTTGCCGAAGTGGTTCAACAGTTAATTGTCAGCAGCTTGGACTTTCAGACCTTCAAGCACGTGTCCTCTGTCCAGGCAAAGGCTGACTGTCTGCCGCCCTTGCAGCAGTTAGCCAGTTGATCGGCGTTTCAATCATTGCCCGAAAAATTGTTTAGACTCGCCGCATTAGATCAATTACGCAGGGTGATTTGCATGGCACGTAAAGTATTTAACGACGTCGAGGCGGTGTCCGCCGTTATGCCGGGCGAAGGTGGTTACAGCGCAGCAATTGCGGTGAAAGCTCACCACGCCGGGGGCGCGCCACGTTTTCATCGTGTACTGGGTGATCAGAAATTCAAGACCGCGCATGACGCCGACCATGCCGCTGCTGAAGAGTTGGCGCGACTGGTCGATGTCGATGCGGATGGCGAACTGGTGTTTTAAACCCAATCAGCTTTTAGGGCGGTACATCTTGAACAGCGATGCAGGGTCTATCTGGAAGTAATCCGCCGGGCCACCTCCGCGCAAAATATGTTCCGCAGACGCCGTGTCGTAGATGCCGTCTTTGAGCATCGACTTAGCGATGTGTACCGCAACCACTTCCCCAAGCACCAGCCACGTGGGTATCAATTCCTTGTCGGCGCGTTGCAGTTGGATGATTTGCGTGACCTTGCACTCGAACGAAACCGGTGTCTCCAGCACACGCGGTGCTTTGACGATGCGCGATGCAACCGGAGTCAGGTTCGCCAACTTGAACTCATCGACCTCCGGCGGCACGGTGGCACAACTTTGGTTCATCGCTTCAGCCAACGACCGGGTGGCTAAATTCCAGACGAACTCACCGGTCTGCTCGATATTATTCAGGCTGTCTTTGCGCCCGACACTGCTGAATCCAATGATCGGCGGCGTGTAATTGAAGCCGTTAAAAAAACTGTATGGGGCGAGATTCAAGCGGCCTTGGTCATCCTGCGAAGAAATCCAACCGATGGGCCGTGGGCCAATGATTGCATTGAACGGGTCGTGGGGCAGGCCATGCCCTTTTGTAGGTTCGTAGAAGTGAATATCATCTGACATAACGGGCTTCCTGATGACGACAGTTGCCAAAGATTAGGCGGCCATAGTGCAAGGCAATCGCCGCAGTTTCCAGACTTTCATACCGCCCAAAATTAAGCCCGGCAAATGCCGGGCTGGGAGGAGTCATTGAAGTGATCAGCTAGTGCGGTTTGCACCCACATGGTCTGCGCCGTCTTGAGCAACACGGTTAGCACCAACGTGGTCTGCGCCATCAGCGGCTACGCGGTTTGCGCCGACGTGATCAGCACCGTCTGCTGCTACTTGAACCGAGTGGGTCGCCGAGATGTTTTCTGCAACCGCTGGAAGAGCGAAGGCGCTACCGGCCAATACCGAAAATGCCACGCCGAAAATCAGTGATGAAGTTTTCATGTTAGTTGCTCCGCAAGTATTTTTAGTTGTTTAACTGGGTATGGGTTTGATTCTACGCCGTGACGTTTTATTAAGAAGTCAATGCGGTTAGTAGTCATAATTGCTGAGATTGATAGTACGAATACTCCTGTGTTTCGTGTAGGAGCCAACGTGTTGGCGAAGCGTTAAATGCGGCGAGTCAGATGCACGGCTTCCCGAATAAATTCGGTCCTACAGGGTGATTTCGGTGCAATCTGTGGGACCGAATTCATTCGGGAAGAATGCAATGCAGGGTGGCAGGCACATCGCCGCGCCCGCATGATCGCAAACAAGTTCACTCCTACAGTTTTTTGGTCCGCCCGGTAAATGCCGGGCTGAGTAGATTGTCGAAGCAATCAGGTGAGCGGTATACGCTATCAGTTATTGGAGTGGTTCTCGCCAACATGATCAGCGCCGTCTGAAGCCAGGCTGTTTGCACCTACGTGGTCAGCACCATCCGAACTTACACGGTTTGCGCCAACGTGATCAGCACCATCGGTTGCTACTTGTGCTGGGTGCGTATCAGCCGAGCTATCCGCTGCGTACGCAGGAAGAATAAAACCGCTGCTGGCTAATACTGAAAAAGCCAAACCGAAGATTAATTTTGAACCGTTCATGTTATTGCTCCGAGAGTAATAGTTATCGTATAAATAGACAGCGAAATTGATTTTACGCCGAGTTGTTTTGTTTGAAAGTTATCGCTGCAGGTAGTTGCCATCGTCGGAAATGATAGTTACAAGACTTGTAAATTCATTTCCCGTATGAACGCAACCGCTCCGGTTAATCTCGATACGTTTCCTTCGCCCAAAATTAAGCCCGGCAAATGCCGGGCTGGGAGGAACAGTTGACGCGATTAGCTAGTGCGGTTTGCACCTACATGGTCTGCACCGTCTTGAGCAAGACGATTTGAGCCAACATGGTCAGAGCCGTCTGAAGCAAGGCGATTTGCACCTACATGGTCAGCACCATCTGAAGCGAGGCGGCTTGCATTGACGTGGTCAGCGCCGTCAGAAGTAACGCGGGCTGCGCTTGCATTCGTGTGAGCTGAGCCGCCTTCTGCGAACGCTGGAAGAGCGAACGTAGTGCTGGCCAGTACCGAGAAAGCGATGCCGAAAATCAGTTTTGAAGTTTTCATTAGGGTTGCTCCGAATCAGTGAGTGGTTCTGCGTTGCGATGGAGTGAATGTTACGCCGCTGGGTTTTGTTAAGAAGTTAATAAGCATGCTATCGATTATCGTTAGAATTAATAGTAGATTATTTCTGATATTAATCAGATGGTTACGCTTATAGTTGGGCAAAAGAAGAATCGTTTCAGCCATCGTTCCGGATTTTCCGGTGAACTTTTACGGTAGGCAGAAATAAACCCAACTAAAGGCAAGGCTTCAGAGGGCGCGCGGGGGATAGGCGGAAGGTTCAGGGGTCAAGCGCAGGAGGGTGCTTCGGAGTGAGGGTCAGACACTAAGCTTTCAAGGCCCATGTAATTAGCGCCGTCAGTAGCAGCCCCGTCAACAGAAAGGTGGTCAGCACCATCAGCAGCAATGTGGTTTGCACCGATGTGATCAAAGCCATTATCAGCAACATGATATGCACCTATCGAATTGGACGTTCCGTGTTGTCTTGAGCGTGTGAGTGAGGATGAAGTGAATGCTACGCCGCTGATGATGTTTGAAAAACTCATTCACGGTGTTACCAACCATTGCCGAAATTGATAGTTATAAGGATTGCCGCCCACCGCCAGCTTTGAGCGTGTCGATGTCGCAACGAAAAAGGGCGACCCCTAAACGGTGGTCGCCCTTTTTTCATGCTGGATACGGGTCAACCATC
The DNA here is from genome assembly GCF_034350045.1 of Pseudomonas sp. CCI4.2. NCBI lineage: Bacteria > Pseudomonadati > Pseudomonadota > Gammaproteobacteria > Pseudomonadales > Pseudomonadaceae > Pseudomonas > Pseudomonas sp. CCI4.2. The sequence goes on from NZ_CP133781.1 coordinate 2,464,659, forward strand.
AGTCGCTTTCAATCCGCGAATGGGTGCGGGTGTCTTTCATGAAGACATACACCAGCAACGAAACGGCGATGCAGGCCGTGACGTACCAGTAGTAACCAGTCTCCATGCCGATGCTTTTAAACCACAGGGCGATGTATTCAGCGGTGCCGCCAAAGATCGAAACGGTCAATGCATACGGCAGGCCGACACCCAGCGCGCGGATTTCGGTCGGGAACAGCTCTGCTTTCACCACCGCGTTGATTGAGGTGTAGCCGCTGACGATGATCAATGCCGCCATGATCAGGAAGAACGCACCCCACCAGCTTTGCACCGTGTGCAGCGTGGTCAGGATCGGCACAGTGAACAGCGTCCCCAGCACCCCGAATGCAATCAGGATCGGACGTCGGCCGATTTTATCCGACAGTCCCCCTACCAACGGTTGCAAGCACATGAACAGAAAGAGCGTGGCGGCCGAAATAGTGGTGGAGTCGGTGATGCTCATGCCGACTGTGTTCACCAGGTACTTCTGCATATAGGTGGTATAGGTATAGAACGCCAGAGTCCCGCCCATGGTCAGGCCGACCACCGTCATCAACTCCTTCGGATGGCGCATTAACGTGCGCATTGCGCTTTCTTTTTGCACTTTCTTCTTGGTGAACGAGTCGGTTTCTTCCATCCCACGACGCAGGTACAACGCGACCACGGCACACAGTGCGCCGATGACGAACGGAATACGCCAGCCCCATGAATACAGCTGCTCGGTGGTGAGGGTTTGCTGCAAGACGATCAACACGCCCAGCGCGATGAGCTGACCAGAAATCAAGGTGACGTACTGGAAGCTGGAGAAGAAGCCGCGACGTTCTTTGGTCGCCATCTCGCTCAGGTAAGTGGCGGAGGTGCCGTACTCGCCACCCACCGACAGACCTTGCAACAGGCGGGCGAACACCAGAAGCACTGGCGCGCCGACGCCGATAACGGCGTAGCTCGGGGTCAACGCGATAATCAGTGAACCGAAGCACATCAATAGCACCGAGGCCATCAGCGCCGCTTTGCGTCCCTTGCGGTCGGCGTACATACCCATCAACCAGCCGCCGATTGGGCGCATTAAAAAGCCCACGGCGAAAATCGCGGCGGTGTTGAGCAACTGCGCGGTGGTGTCGCCTTGCGGGAAGAATGATTTGGCGAAGTACAGCGAGAACGCAGCGTAAACGTACCAGTCGTACCACTCGACCATGTTGCCGACCGAGCCACTGAAAATGGATTTCAGGCGATTGCCGGTGGTTCTTTCTTTGACCGGCGCGGCTGCCGACCCTGGAGACAGAGTATTGGAGGTGTCCATCAACGATCCTTTAAGCCATTGTTTTTAGTGGGGCGCACGGGAGCGCAGCCTGACAGTTCTATAGCAGGAGCTATGCCAGGCCGCTGAGGGCCGATCTAGAAGGGTTTGCAGCAATTCATAGGCAAAAATCCGCTCACTGCGATGAAGTCAGTAAGCGGAAAGTTGCCGATCAGGTGGGCTATTCCACGCTCGGTAGGAACATGTCCCGTTGCAGGCCATGACGCTGCATCTTCTCGTTGAGGGTTCTGCGCGGCAACTGCAACTCGTTAAGCACGGCCTTGATGTCGCCTTTGCGCCGGATCAGGGCCGAGCGCAAGCAATGGGCTTCGAAGGCTTCTTGTTGCGCCGCCAGTGATTGCCTCGATTCGTTACCGATGGGTTGCGCCTGGCTCAACCCCAGCACCTGACGTTCCGCTGCGTTAGCCAGTTCGCGGACGTTGCCCGGCCAGTCGTGGCTCAGCAAGTGACTCAGCTCGGCGCTGCTTAACACCGGGGCCTTGCGTTGCAAGCGATTAGCAGCGGCCTGGGCAAAATGGCCGAACAGCAGCGGAATGTCTTCCCGGCGCTCACGCAGCGGCGGCAAACGCAGTTCGGCGACGTTCAGCCGGTACGCCAAATCTTCGCGAAAACGCCCGGCCCGCGCCTCTTCAAGCAAGTCCGGTTTGGTCGCGGCAATGATTCGAACATCAATGCTGATGCTGTGGTTCGAACCCAGTCGTTCGAGGCGCTGTTCTTGTAGGACGCGCAGCAGCTTGACCTGTTGCGCCAGCGGCATGCTTTCAATCTCATCGAGAAACAAGGTGCCGCCGTCGGCGTATTCCAGCTTGCCGATACGCTTGCCTTGGGCGCCGGTAAAGGCCCCGCTTTCGTGACCGAACAGCTCGGCTTCGAACAGATGTTCGGGGATCGCCGCACAGTTCAGGGCCACAAACGGCTTGCTGGCGCGGGGCCCGAAGTCATGCAGGCAACGCGCGACCAGCTCTTTGCCGCTGCCGGTTTCGCCGCGAATCACCACGTTCACCGGCAGTTGCGACAGCTCCAACACCTGACGGCGCAAGACCTGCAAGCTCGGCGTAACACCGAGCAGGGTTTCGTCGATTTTGGCCTTGGCGTCAGCCTGCTCGTGCAGTCGGCGGTTTTCTAACACCCACTGACGTTTATCCAACGCTCGGCGCAAGATCCTCAGCAGGACCTCCGGGCTGAACGGTTTTTCCAAAAAATCGTAGGCCCCGTCACGCATGGCATCCACCGCCATTGGCACGTCGCCGTGGCCGGTCAGCAAGATGACTGGCAAATCGGGATCAAGACACTGTAGCCGATCAAGAAACGCTAGACCGCCCATGCCTGGCATGCGCACGTCGCTGACGATCACCCCTGGAAAATGCTCCGGTAGCTCGGCGAGGCACTCTTCTGCACGGCTATACAACTGCACGCTAAAACCGCAAAGCGTCAGCCATTGTTGGATGGCCTCGCGGATGCTGGCCTCGTCGTCGACCACCATGACGGAATTCAACATAAAGGGTCAGGCCTCTGGTTCTGCGGGTAAAACAAGCGTGAAGCAAGCGCCGCTGCCGTGGTTTTCCGCTGTTAGCGTGCCGCCGGATTCATGAGCGATGGCGTAAGACACGGCCAGCCCCAACCCTAGGCCCTCGCCCACTGGCTTGGTAGTGAAAAACGGGTCGAAGATGTTTGCCAGATGCTCTTCTGAAATACCCCCGCCCGTATCGCCGACCGCCAAACGCCAGGGGAATGGCGAGTTAGGGTTGCGTTGAAGGCACACTTCAAGCTGCTTGAGCGGTTTGTCACGCATGGCGTCCAGCGCATTACGCAGCAGGTTGATCAGCACCTGTTCCAGGCGGATGGCATCGCCGCGCACGAAAGCCGGGCGGGTCAGGTGCAATGCGCAACTGACACCCTCGTCACGCAAGCGAGGATCGAGCAACAGCAGCGCTTGATCCACCACCGCAGCCAAATCAAGTCGCTCGCGCAAACCGCTGGGACTTTTACGGGCGAAGGTCTTCAGGTGCCCGGTCAGTGCGGCCATGCGTGTCAGTTGCTGATCCAGTGGCCCCAAGGCTTTATACGCATCGTCGATTTGGCCGTGATCCAGCAGCAGGCGCAAGCTGGCCAACTGCATGCGCTGGGTGGTCAACGGTTGATTGATTTCATGGGCCAGCGCCGCCGACATTTGCCCCAGCGCTGCCAATTTGGCCGATTGCACCAGCCCGTCTTGTGCAGTGCGCAGGTCGCGGGTGCGCTCTTCGACGAGTTGCTCGAGTTCTTCACGGCTACGTTGCCGCACCCGCGCCAAGCGCCAGCGCTGGTAAAGAAACAGCCCCAGGAAAACCAGCGTCAGCCAGGTGCCCGCAGCGGCCAAAGCGGCATTGCGTATGTCTTCGGCGAGGACTTGAGGTTTACGCAGCAAATGCAGGGTCCAACCTTCAGCGGCCAATGGCAGCGATTCCCACAGATAATCGGCTGCGCCCTCTGGGCCGTCGATGCGGGTCAGATGGCTGGTGCCGCTGAACTCGCGGATCACGTGGCTCTTTAGCGGGGACAGCGGTTGCTTGTCATATTGCCGAGTGGCGATCAGCTCGGCGCGGTCACTGGCGGATATCGGCAATAACTCGCGGTATCGCCAGCCCGGTTGATTGGCGATGAAGACGATACCTTTGGCGTCGCTGAGCAGCAGCAAATCATCGCCTTGACCCCATTGGCGCTCCAGATCGGGAAACTCCAGCTTCACCACCATCGCGCCCAAAAAATCCCCGGCGTCGTTGGTCACCGCGTTGGACAGAAAGTATCCAGGAATGCCGCTGGTCACGCCTACTGCATAGAAACGTCCAACACCGTGAGCCTTGGTTTGTAGGAAATACGGTCGAAAGCCGTAGTTATGACCAACATAGCTGCTGGGCAGTCGCCAGTTGCTGGCGGCGACCGCCAAGCCATTGCGGTCCAATAATTCCAGGGTCGACGACTGCGCCGCGCTGTTGATTTTTTCCAGCTTCAGATTCAACGCGTCTTGGGTGTCTAGGCTGACAGGCCTAAGCAGCGCCGCGCGTAATTCGGGGTCCAACGCCAACACCGCAGGCAAGGCGCGATACCGTTCGATCAGCGTGTGCAGGGTGTTGCCATACAACATTAGTTGCCCACCCGCGCGGGCGGCGTCGTCGACCAATGCATGCCGCTCGGCCTGACGAATCGCTAACCCAGCCGCCAGCACTGCGCCCGCAAGAATCAGCAGCACATAAATGAATACGCGAATAAGGCGAGGAGAGGAGGGCATGGCAACAACGACAAGATGAACCGGCGCGCACCTTAGCATGCGGCGGCCGCAGCGCAGTTCCAGCGCGGAACTGCGCATTCAGCAGCAATTGTTACAGCAGATTAAAACTCTGCTGTTTCACGTCTGACGAATCAAGACCGATCATCACGTCGAATGCGCCCGGTTCATCGGCGTATTTCAGCGCGGAGTTGTAGAACTTCAGGTCGTCTTCGCTAAGGGTAAAGCTGATGACTTTCTCTTCACCGGCTTTAAGCATGACTTTCTGGAAGTTCTTCAGCTCTTTGACCGGGCGGGCGATGGAGGCGGTGACGTCATGCAGGTATAGCTGCACCACGGTCGCCCCGTCGAGTTTTCCGGTGTTTTTCAGCGTGACGCTGGCGGTCAACGTGCCGCCGCGTTTCATATCCTTAGCAGACAGTGTCACCTCGGACAGGCTGAATTGGGTGTAGCTCAGGCCATAGCCAAACGGGAACAGAGGGCCGTTGATTTCTTCAAAGTATTGCGAAGTGTAGTTGCCTGGCTTACCAGTCTGATAAGGCCGGCCAGTGCCCAAGTGGGCGTAGTAGACCGGCAATTGACCGATGGAGCGTGGAAAGGACATTGCCAGCTTGCCGGACGGGTTGTAGTCGCCGAACAAGACGTCGGCCACGGCATTACCGCCTTCAGTGCCAGGGAACCAGGTTTCCAGCATCGCGTCAGCCTGTTGCTGTTCCTTGACCAATGTCAGCGGTCGGCCATTCATCAACACCAGCACCAAGGGTTTGCCAGTGGCTTTGAGGGCCGCGATCAGATCCCGCTGTCGGCCAGGGATGTTAAGGCTGGTACGGCTCGCCGACTCGTGGGACATGCCACGTGACTCGCCGACCACGGCAACGATGACGTCGGACTGCTCCGCGACCTTAACCGCTTCGGCAATCATTTCTTCGGCAGGGCGTGGATCAACTTCAACTTCGGTGACCATGAAGTTCAGGTATTTGATGATCGAGGGATCATCAGCAACGTTGGCGCCTCGGGCGTAGAGCAGCTTGGCTTTGTCGCCGACTGCGTTGGCCAAACCGTCAAAGACCGTCACTGACTGTTGCGGAACGCCCGCAGCGGACCAACTGCCCAGCATGTCGAGTTGGCTTTTGGCCAACGCGCCGATGACCGCGATGGTGCCTTCTTTCTTCAGCGGCAGGGTTTGGTGGTCGTTTTTCAGCAGTACCAGAGTTTTGCGTGCAACGTCACGGGCTTCGGTGCGGTGCAGGCGACTTTCAGCGTTGGTGTCGACCGGGTCGTGAGCGGCGTCGCCAATACGGCGATACGGGTCAGCAAACAGGCCCATGTCGTACTTGGCACCGAGGACTTCGCGAACGGCGCTGTCGATGTCTTTCTGGGAAATCTCGCCGTCCTTCAACAGGCCGGGTAACTGTTCGCCGTACACCGAGTCGTTCATGCTCATGTCGACACCGGCCTTGATCGCCAGTTTGGCGGCTTCACGGTCATCGCGTGCCACACCGTGGCGGATCAATTCCTTGATCGCGCCGTGGTCGCTGATGGTCACGCCTTTAAACCCCCACTGCTTGCGCAACAGGTCTTTGAGCAGCCAGGTGTTGGAGGTCGCTGGAATACCGTTGATCGAGTTGAGGGCGATCATGACGCCGCCGGCTCCCGCGTCGATAGCCGCGCGATAAGGCGGCAAGTAGTCTTGATACATGCGCGTCGGGCTCATATCGACGGTATTGTAGTCCTTGCCCCCTTCGACAGCGCCATACAACGCGAAGTGTTTAACGCTGGCCATCAAGCTGTCAGCCCCACCCGGATGTTCGCCGCGGTAAGCGTTGACCATGACCTTGGCAATGCGCGACACCAGGTAAGTGTCTTCACCAAAACCTTCGGAGCTACGGCCCCAGCGCGGATCGCGGGAGATATCGACCATCGGTGCGAAGGTCATGTCCACGCCATCAGCCGACGCTTCGATGGCCGATACTCGACCGCTCAGGGCGATGGCGTCCATGTCCCAACTCGCCGCTAGGGCGAGACTGATAGGAAACGCCGTACGATGACCGTGGACAACATCGTAAGCAAAAAACATCGGTATCTTCAGGCGGCTGTTGACCACGGCGGCCTGTTGCAACGGACGGTTTTCTGGACGAGTGATTGAGTTGAATGTGCCGCCGATTCTGCCGGCCGCAATTTCCTTTAGGATTTGTGGCTGAGGCATTTCAGGCCCAATGCTGATCAGTCGCAATTGCCCGATTTTTTCATCGAGGGTCATTTGCTTCATCAGATTGGAAATGAATGTATTTTTGTTAGCCAGCAGGGCGGTACTGGTCTCGGCCATCACCGAGTGACTGGCCAGACCGATAACGAGGCCCAGCAAACACAGCTTATTCATGAATATTTTCTCAAGGCGTTCTTCAGTAACTCACGTTAATTACTGGTCAGCCAAAAATTTGGGAATTGAGTCTAGTGCGCATATTGTCGATCAGGGCGATGGGCCGCCGCTGAACTCTTTGTCGCGCAGAGCATCTTTAGCGCAGCGAGTTTTAGCGTATTGCGCGTCAGCAATCCAGTGTCGGTCGCGGATTATGCCGGGGATCGTTGGTTTTAGCTAAAGTCAGTCTGTAGGCTGCAATTAAAAAGTATTTCACCAGGGAGCAAAAAACATGCAAACGCCACGGGGCTACCGTTTCAGTTGGTCCATGACGCTTTTGATGCTGCTGAGCACAGTGCTCGCGGGCTGCGGCATCAACAACATCCCGACCTATGACGAGCAGGTAAAGGCCGCGTGGGCGCAGGTGCAGAACCAATATCAGCGGCGTGCCGACCTGATTCCTAATCTGGTGGAGACCGTGAAGGGCTATGCCAAACAGGAACAGACGACCTTGACCGCCGTTATTGAGGCACGGGCCAAGGCGACGTCCATTCAGGTAGACGCCAGCACGTTGAATGATCCGGAAAAGCTCAAGCAATTCCAGCAGGCCCAGGGTCAACTCACCGGCGCGCTGAGTCGTCTGATGGTGGTGTCCGAGCGTTATCCAGACCTCAAATCCAACCAGAACTTCCTGGCGTTGCAGTCGCAATTGGAAGGCACCGAAAACAGAATAAGCGTGGCCCGCAAAGACTTTATTGCCTCGGTCGAGCGCTACAACACGGAGATCCGCACCTTCCCTGGTCGTCTATGGCACAGCGTGATGTACAGCGATTTGCCGATCCGACCCAACTTTGACGCCACCACCGAAGGTGCTGACAAATCTCCGGAAGTGAAATTCTGATGCGCGCCTTGCGGCTTATGGCGCTGGGGCTGCTATTGGCATGCGCCACGGTTGCGTTCGCCGCACTGGTGTTCCCGCCGCTAACCGGACGAGTGGTCGACAGCGCGCAACTGATCGACGGCCAAACCAAAGCGCAACTGACGCAGATGCTTGAAGCCCATGAACAAACCACGGGCGAGCAAGTGGTAGTGGCCACGTTGCCCAATCTACAGGGCACTAGCATCGAGGATTACGGCTATCAATTGGGGCGAGCGTGGGGGGTGGGGCAAAAGGACAAGGACAACGGCGCGCTGCTGATTGTGGCTCGGGATGATCACAAGGTTCGGATCGAGGTCGGTTACGGGCTTGAGGACCGTCTGACCGATGCTCAGTGCTCGGTGATCATCAATCAGATCATCACTCCGGCGTTCAAAGCCGGTAATTTTTCTGGCGGGATCAGCCAGGGCACGCAGGCGATGATTCAGGTATTGGGTGGAAATCCGTTAGCGGAACCTGCTGTCGAACCGGAAGGTGAGGGCGACTCCAGCAATTTACCTCAGGACTTTTTGTATGTGGGGCTGTTTCTGGCCTTCATCTTCCTCAACATGCGGTGGGGGGAGGGGGTCGTTTTGGTGGCGGCGGTGGTTTTATCGGCGGCGCGGGCGGTTTCGGATCCGGAGGCTTCCGATCAGGAGGCGGTGGAGGGTTTGGTGGTGGCGGTGGCAGCTTTGGCGGCGGCGGGGCGTCTGGTAGTTGGTAGTCATTAGTAGAAGGGCAATTCGTCATCCATGCATTAGCGAGTGATTCCCACCATGGCTTTACTGAGTAACGACGAACAACGGCAAGTGGCAGAAGCGGTCAGTCGGGTCGAACTGAAGACCGATGCTGAACTGGTTACGGTGCTGGCGGCGAGGTCGGACGATTATGCGTATGTGCCGTTGATCTGGGCAGGACTGGTGGCGTTGCTGGTGCCGGGGTTGTTCAGTTATGTCTCGGGTTGGCTCAGTGCGAATCAATTGCTACTGAGCCAATTCGCGACGTTCATCATTGCTGCGCTGGTCATGCGCTTGCCGCCGATTACCACTCAATTGATCCCTGAGTCAGTGCGTCATTGGCGCGCAAGCAACCTGGCCCGTCGTCAATTCCTTGAGCAAAACCTGCACCGCACAGTCGGCGGAACCGGGGTGTTGATTTTTGTTTCGGAGGCGGAACGCTATGTGGAGATCCTGGTGGACCGTGGCATCAGCAGCCGGCTTGACGATGACGTCTGGAAAGTGCTGATCGACGTGTTCACCCAGCAGGTAAAGGACGGCGAGACGTTAAAAGGTTTTCTGGGCTGCATTGAAGCGTGCGGTGAGTTATTGGCCACCCACGTGCCCGTGACCCAGACACGCAACGAATTACCGAATCGGTTGGTGGTGTTGTAAACAATCCCAATATGTTTGATCTCTGTAGAAGCGAACGTGTTCGCGATCGGCGGCGAAGCAGTCGTAAACCCAACGACTCGATTCTTCCAGCTAAAACCGAATCAGCCCTTTGAGACCGCTTCGCGCTCCCACCGTTTAAATGTCGATGAATCAACGAAGTTTCTGTGGGAGGCTTGCCAACGAACGCGTCACTCGGTCCCACAAATCTGTGGGACCGAATTTATTCGAAGGCTTCAGTCCTGACACCCTGCAACCTCAAACCACACAAAGTACCACCCAGTTTGCTGCGCGACAGCGCGGCGTCGAAGACGTGGCGGACCCTCCTACAGATCGAATTTCGGGAGGAGGCCCCGTGAAACCATGCGGCCGGGGGGGCATCGATACACCGCCAATCGCCGCCGCTTAATTAAATCAACCCATCTTCCCCAACCCGCCTAAAATAGCCGCCTTGTTATTTTTAGCCCGCCCGAGGCGCTTTCCGATGTCAGTTACTGCAACCTCCACCCAGCCTGCGCCTGATCATCGTGCAGAGTTTTTGAGCCTGCTCGACACCAGTCTGTCGCAAAACTCGTTTATCAAGCTGGTGCTGGCCAAGTACGTCGGCGCTGAGGCGGAGTTGCAGCGGATTATCATCAAGCTGACGATGATCAGAGAGCTGCCGCATTTATCGTTCGTCTATCGCTACAAAACCCGCGACATCACCAAAAATTTCTTGCTCGCCGAAGGCGTTGACCTGATCGCCGGGTTGCTGCCCGACACGTTCAAAAACGCGCACTTATTATCGCTCACCGATGAAGTGCAGCTGGAATACAGCAAAAAAGGCAAAAGCACGCTGTTCAAAAGCAAGGCCCAGCAAGAGCGTGAAGCGCCGTCAGTTGAGCATGATCGGGAGAAGAAGCGCTACTTGGAATTAAGCCGGCCGTTTCTGACGGATCTGGGCGTGACCAATAAACAGCATGAGCTGATTCCGGCCATGTCGCGCAAATGGAAGCAGATCAACAAGTTCATCGAGGTGTTTTCCCACGCCTTGAGTTCATCGCCGCTGGCGCTTGATCAGCCAATCAAGGTCGCGGATTTCGGCTCGGGTAAAGGCTATTTGACCTTCGCCATCCACGATTATCTGCGCAATACCTTGCAGGCCGAAGGTCAGGTGACCGGCGTCGAGTTGCGCGAAGACATGGTGACGTTGTGCAACACCGCCGCCGAACGCCTGGAGCATCCGGGACTGGTGTTCCAGCATGGCGATGTACGCAGCGTGGCGCCCAGCGCGCTGGATGTAATGATCGCTTTGCACGCATGTGACACTGCCACCGATTATGCGATCCACATGGGCATTCGCTCCGGGGCGTCGATCATCATGTGTTCGCCGTGCTGCCATAAGCAGATTCGCTTGCAGATCCAGAGCCCGACGTTGCTGCGGCCAATGCTGCAATACGGTTTGCACATGGGGCAGCAGGCGGAAATGGTCACTGACAGCTTGCGCGCCTTGCTCCTTGAAGCCTGTGGCTACGAGACCAAAGTGTTCGAGTTCATTTCGCTGGAGCACACCAACAAGAACAAAATGATCCTCGCGGTCAAGCGCGCCGAGCCGCTAAAGCATCCCGAGTTGTTGGCGAAGATTCAGGAGCTGAAAACGTTCTACGGTATTCAGGAACACTGCCTGGAAACCTTGCTCCAGGCAGACGGCTACATCAGCTGATTCAGATGCGGATCGCTTTGGGCGCAATGACGGTGGTCTTGCGCCCGAGCATCACGGTGCCGATTACCCCGGCCGCGAACAGCCAGGTGATGGGCTCGATGTGTTCACCGAAGAACAGCGCCGAAAAGGCGATGGTGAAGAAGATCTGCAACAGTTGAACCTGACTCACCCGCGAAATACCGCCCTTGGCAAGGCCCGCGTACCACGCGAAAAAACCGATGAATTGCGAGAAGATCGTCACGTAACCGAACGCCCACCAGGTGCCGGTCGATATCGGCCCTTGATGCTGCAGCGCGAGATAAATCACCGGGCCTGCCAGCAGCGGCGCGGACAACACCAGCGCCCAACAAATGACCTGCCAGCCGCCCATGTCCTTGGCCAATCGGCCGCCTTCGGCATAACCCAGCCCGCCGACGGCAATCGCTGCCAACATCCATAGATCGCCTGCCTGGATGGATCCGGCGCCGCTGATCAACGCATAACTCAACACCAACGCACTGCCCAGCGCAGCACAGGCCCAAAAAGCTTTTGAAGGGCGTTCATGGGACAACCACGCCGCGTAAATCGCCACGATTAGGGGTTGTAGGCCATTTACCAATGCGCCGTGGGAAGCGGGCAGCGTTTTCATGGCCCAAGCGGACAACACCGGGAAGCCAATGATGACCCCGAGGCTCACTAGGCACAGGCCTTTGACTTGCGCCCAGGTCGGCCAATGTTCGCGACGGATCAGCAATAGCAATGCCGCAGGAATCGCCGCCAGCAGCGCGCGGCCCAAACCGTTGAGAAGAGGATTAACTTCGTGGACCACGATGCGGGTCATGGGCAGTGTCAGGCTGAAAATAATCACCCCGACCAGGCCCAGGGCCATGCCGGTGTTTTCGCGTGAGGACATGATAAAACGCGCCTTGTTATTGGAGTTATAGACAGAGGCGACCATCTAGCCACAAACCCAAGGCGAACGCCCTCACAGCTATCGAGAGTTTTATCCGTACAGTTTGGCGCAGGGGCGAAACGAAAAATCAGTGCCGTGAAGCGCTGGGTTTCGGCGAGGGCAGGGGCGTGTTCAATCCCTTGATCGACACAGATAACGCAGGATCGCCCAGCGGATGGGTCTTGGCGTCATAGAACTTCAGCGTCACGTCTGGCCCGGTAAACAGGCTGCTGTAGTGGCGCTTCTGTTGCTGAATAAAACCTTGGCTGCGTGGTGCGATGGAGAAGGCGATGGTCTTGGGGGCCGCCAGCTTGATCGCATGAACGATGTGCGCGTCTTGCTGGCCCAGCGCGTGGCCAAAAACGCACAGCGCTTCTTTAGGGGACGCCAGTTGCGCGTGGCAGAAACTCAGGTAATCAGTGTGCCGGATCATTTTCACTTTGTTCGCGCTGCTGTCTTCACTGATGAAAATCGGCACGTCGTCCAGCGCGTTGATGGCAAAACTGCCGAGCAGGGTGCTTTCCGATGACAGCAACTTGCGCACGCTGCCATCCAGGTTCTTCACTAAATGCAGCCCGCCGTGCAGGTAAAGCATGCGGGTGGTGTCCGAGATGGACTGCGTACGGTCGAAGGTCGCGTCATCGCCAAACAGGTCGTTGAATTTTTCGGGCGACTGCATCACCGCCCAAAAGCACAACAAATCGTAGTTGGTGGAAAACACATTCCGGTACTGGCTGAGTTCCTGATTGATTCGCAGCAGCGATTGTTCATTCACCAAACGCCATGGAATGTGGACTGAACGCACGGCGTGGATCAACGCTTCTTTGATGGCGAAGTAGCGGTTGCGCGGCGACGACGAACTGATGGTCAGCGCCGCGTTAACCCGCATGGCGGTTTTCAACGCGCTTAAGACCGGCTCGAAGTTACGAGTGTCTAGGGCGTTAAACACGGCGAGTTCGGTGTGGCTCAGGGGTTTGTTGCGGGTGGTCTCGGACTCTTCGAAGAGCGAGAAGTAAGAAAAATTCTTCCAGACCGCCACGCTCGCACCGTTGCCGACCAGCAGATCGGAAAACAGAGTAGTCGTTCGCAGCTCATTCCAGTCTGCAAGCTCAGCGTCAAAATCCGTGAATTCCATAGTCTCTGTTCGTCGCCATCTAGTCGGGAAAGTTCAGCGGCGCGACTTTATCACGCCAAGCACTCAAGACCGGACCGCTATTGCGCCAGATCAATATCGACGCCCGATAATCGGAAGATGCTGCAAGCATTCGCCCGGCCGGATGCACCGGCTGGGTTTCTGTGCAGAGGATTTTCCATGAGCAGTACGTTCTTCATCCCCGCCGTGAACATCATGGGTATTGGCTGTATGGCGGAAGCGATGACCGCCATCCACAATTTCGGTTTTCGCAAAGCATTGATCGTCACCGATGCGGGTCTCGCCAAGGCTGGCGTGGCAGATACCATCGTCGGGTTGTTGGCCGCGCAAGACATTGACGCCCTAGTGTTTGATGGCGCACAGCCCAATCCCACGGTCGGCAATGTCGAAACAGGCCTGGCGATGCTAAAAGGCAGCGGCTGCGATTTCGTGGTTTCCCTGGGCGGCGGCTCACCCCATGACTGCGCCAAAGGCATCGCCCTTTGCGCAACCAACGGCGGGCACATCAGTGATTACGAAGGCGTTGATCGGTCGACCAAGCCGCAAATGCCGGTGGTCGCTATCAATACCACGGCAGGTACGGCCAGTGAGATGACTCGGTTTTGCATCATCACCGACGAGAAGCGCCACATCAAAATGGCCATCGTCGACCGTAACGTCACGCCGGTGCTATCGGTTAACGACCCAGCGCTGATGGTGGCGATGCCCAAAGGCCTGACGGCGGCGACCGGTATGGACGCCCTGACCCACGCGATTGAAGCCTACGTTTCAACGGCCGCGACCCCGATTACCGACGCTTGTGCCTTGAAAGCCATTTCGCTGATCGCCAATAACCTGCGTAAGGCAGTGGCCGATGGCAGCGACATGAAAGCCCGGGAAAACATGGCCTACGCGCAGTTCCTTGCCGGTATGGCGTTCAACAATGCGTCCCTCGGTTATGTCCATGCCATGGCGCACCAGTTGGGCGGCTTTTACAACCTGCCGCATGGCGTGTGCAACGCGGTGCTGCTGCCCCACGTTGAGAGCTTCAATGCCAGCGTTTGCGCTGCTCGCTTGACCGAAATTGCCCACGTCATGGGTGCAGACACCCGCGGTTTGGCCCCGGAAGACGGCAGCCGTGCCGCCATTGCTGCGATTCGTAAACTGTCCACTGACGTTGATATTCCTGCGGGCCTCAAGGAGTTGGGGGTCAAGGAAAATGATATTCCGACCCTCGCGGCCAATGCCCTGAAAGACGCGTGCGGTTTTACCAACCCGCGTCCGGCGGACCAGTTGCAAATCGAAGCGATCTTTCGCAGCGCCCTTTAATTCTTTTTTCGGAGGCTAACCATGAGCATCACTTCCAGCACCATCTGCGACGCGGCGGACCTGCTTAAAGGCTTCGTTGGCTATCACCATAAGGCGAACCGCTACATCGTCCGTTTCAGTGAAGATTCGTTTGGCATGGACGTCGCTGATGACAGCATTACGCCCACCAACGAGTTCGTGTGGCGCAGCGGCGACGGACAATTGATGACCCTGAAACGTGAGTCGGTGCAGTTGCTGCTGGAGCAGAACATCGACGACCGATTGAACATCACGGAACCCTTGCGCCTATACGTGCGGCGGGTAGACCTGCCGGAGATAACGGCTATGCGGCAACTAAAACGTACTGATTACGCCGCTTAAATGTTCTAGCAAGACGGGGCAGTTATCGCCGCTGCCCCCTCCGATTCGCAAAGCTTCTCAACGCCTTGATATACGAAGAAACCCTGAGTCTCGTTGGTGCGCCGCGCGCTGTTTTAACGCACTAGAAGGCGTGACGCGTTGAACCCCCAACTTCCTTAGAGTGGACTCTGCACTGATATTAGTGTCCGGGGTTTCTTTCGTTCTTGACCAAGTGGTTAAGTAATCTACGGGCTCCAGCGTCATCCAGCGCTTCTTTAGTCCGGCAATTCTTCTCGGATTTTTCATTTTGTGAACAGTCGCGCTCGGTATTGGCGCGGTTCCTGCTTTATTCGAAAAAGCTGACTATTTGGTCGGCTTTTTTCTGGGCATGGCGCCTCATTGGGAAGCAGTTAATGACACGTATTTTCTCTGGTTTATTGCTTGCCGGCGGGCTTATTGCTGGGGGCCAAGCCACTGCTGGCGATCTGCTTCAATGGCAGAACAACAGCCTGACCTATTTGTATGGCGGGAATTTCGCGGTTAATCCGGAGATTCAGCAAACGTTCACGTTCGAGCACGCGGACAGCTGGAAATACGGTGATAACTTCATCTTCGTCGACAAGATTTTCTACAACGGAAAAAAAGACAGCAACGTCGGGCACAGCACGTATTACGGTGAAATAACCCCGCGCTTGTCCTTCGGCAAAATCCTCGACAAAAAACTCGAGTTCGGTCCGATCAAGGACGTTCTGCTCGCCATGACCTACGAGTTCGGTGAAGGGGATGTCGACGCCTACTTGATCGGCCCAGGGTTTGACTTGGCGGTGCCTGGTTTCGATTACTTTCAACTGAACTTCTATCAGCGTCATACCGACGGCGGTCGTCCAGGCAACAACCTCTGGCAGGTCACGCCGGTGTGGGGCTACACCTTGCCGGTCGGTCGGTCGGATATCTTGTTCGATGGCTATATAGACTGGGTGGTCGACAACGCCAAAAACGACCGTGGTGAATACCACGCCAACCTGCACGTCAATCCGCAGATCAAATACGACTTGGGCAAAGCGCTGCACTGGGGTGAGAAACAACTCTACGTCGGTATCGAATACGACTACTGGAAAAACAAATACGGGATCGAAAACACCTCCAATTTTGATACCGACCAAAACACCGCAAGTCTGTTGGTCAAAGTGCATTTCTAATTCTAAAAACGAGTCAGCTGAATCTAACTGACGGTGCTGAATGCGCCACGGGGAGCAACATGCTGGAAAGACTGTTCCAACTAAACATTCATAACACCACCGTGCGTACCGAAATCCTCGCGGGCGTCACCACGTTCCTGGCGATGGCCTACATCCTGTTCGTCAACCCGAGCATCCTCGGCGACACCGGCATGGACAAAGGCGCGGTCTTCGTCGCGACCTGCCTTGCCGCTGCCATCGGCTCGGCCATCATGGGCTTCATCGCCAACTACCCGATCGCCCTCGCACCGGGCATGGGCCTTAACGCCTTCTTTACCTACACCGTGGTTCTGCACATGGGCCACACCTGGCAAGTAGCGCTGGGCGCGGTGTTTATCTCGGCGGTGATGTTTTTCATCCTGTCGATTTTCAAGATTCGCGAATGGATCATCAACAGCATCCCGCTGCCGCTACGCTCGGCCATTGCGGCAGGCATTGGCTTGTTCCTGGCGCTGATCGCCCTGAAAAACGCCGGCGTCGTGGTGGCGGATCAAGCCACCTTCGTCGGCTTGGGCGACTTGGCCAAACCGGGACCGATTCTCGCCACCCTCGGCTTTTTCCTGATTGTGGCGCTGGAAGCCCTGCGGGTGAAAGGCGCGGTGTTGATCGGGATTCTGGCGGTAACGATTGTGTCCATCATCTTCCACTTCTCGCCGTTTGGTGGCGTGATGTCGATGCCGCCGTCCCTGGCCCCGACCTTCTTGCAACTGGACATCAGGGGCGCGTTGGACATCGGCTTGTTCAGCGTGATTTTCTCGTTCTTGTTCGTTGATTTGTTCGACAACTCCGGCACCTTGATCGGCGTCGCCAAACGCGCCGGGTTGATGGGCAAAGACGGCTACATGCCGAAAATGGGCCGCGCGTTGGTGGCTGACAGTACCGCCGCCATGGTCGGTTCGCTGCTGGGCACTTCGACCACCACCAGCTACATCGAATCCGCAGCGGGCGTCAGCGCCGGTGGCCGTACCGGTCTGACTGCCATTGTCGTGGCGATTCTGTTTCTGCTGGCGCTGTTCTTCGCCCCGTTGGCTGGCAGCGTTCCGGCCTACGCCACCGCCCCGGCGCTGATGTTCGTTGGCGTGTTGATGATGTCCGGCCTGGCTGAAGTCGAGTGGGACGACATCACCATTGCGGCTCCGGTAGCGATCACCGCACTGGCCATGCCGTTCACCTTCTCCATCGCCAACGGCATCGCCCTGGGGTTTATCTCTTGGACTGCGATTAAGTTGATGTCTGGAAAAGCGCGGGAATTGAATCCGGCGCTGGTGATCCTTTCAATATTGTTTGTGATCAAGTTGGGTTGGTTTAGCGCTTAATTAATAATCGAACAAGTCGGAGAACAAGAGTGGACCGCCAATGCGGTCCAGAATGTTCGGAGACGATGCATAGGCGGTGGGGTTACACAGCACTTATGCGTCATACTCCGAGTCTGATTACCCAGCCGCAGCTGACATGTCCACCTCGGGGCTTAAGGTTCCTAGCCAAGCCACGAGGGCTACAATGACTACCGCGATGGAGAGCTCCAAGGTCATGCTGCGTCGCAACGCAGTGACGGCAATTGCGCAGTGTCCTTCCTTAATGGATCGCTCTAATAATGGACTCAAATGAAAACGATTAAGGGATGCCAATACAAGCATTCCTGCAAACAGTAGGGTCTTCAAACTTAGAAGTACGCCATAAGTGCTGAACATAACTTGGTCTAAGGTAGGCCCGACTATGAAAAGGTAGTTCACTGTTCCGGACAACCCTATGGTGATTACGATCAGCGCCCCAGCTGACTCGAACCCGGTCAGGGCTCTTGCCAGAATTCGTACCTCCTGTTCGCCTTTAAGCATCCTCGCTCGCAGCAGTAAAGCGAATCCAGCGAGAGCACCTAACCAGCCACCTGCTGCCCAAAGGTGAAAAATATCGCTGGTGAAATGCATATAACGACGACTGCCCTCATCCATAGCGCCGTGTCCAGTCCACGCAAGAGTAGCAAGGGCGACAGCGCTCAATATCGTCACCGACCATAAACTTGGCGTCGGAAAGCGTTTGTTCAGAGTGGCGGCTATGCACGCCAGTACAAGGGCTGTTATTCGGACCATCCACGTAAGCCCAACATCTGTCCCCATCAGTACCATTTGAAAAATGTGATGATGAAGTTCCATAAAATCTGAAACCCCACTCATCATCTTCGCAAGTAATAACATTGCGAAAAATGATAGGGCTAAGGCCGTCAATGCGGCACCAAAAAGCAGCGACTCAAAATTAATAACAGCGCCGGACACCCTCTCTTTGGCCCTCAGGCTATACAGGCCAAACGTTGCCAGGCCGAACAGCAGCATAAGGTCCATATAAAGAGCGAAGCGAAGGGCTATGTTGATTGAGTCGCTCATGGATCATTTCACTTTGAAAGAAAAATTGCCTGTCATGGGGTGAGTGTCTGAAGAGACCGCTCGCCACTCGACTTTATAAGACCCCGAGGAGAGTGGAGAGGCGGGCTTGATGACCATCGTTTTCGGATCATCGCTGCCTGATATAGTCGCCTTAATACCCATGGGTGAATTAGGCATGCCAGGCATGTCTGTCATTATCAGTTTCGCTCCCGAAAACTGAGTAGTGAGATTTTCCGAGAAATGCAGCTCGATCTTGGCAGGCGCCACGGAGTTCGAACCGTCCGCAGGATTTGAAGTGATTAACTTTGGATGCGCTTGGGCGGCAGCGCTCAAGAGTAATCCGGTAGTAAGTGCAGCCGCTAAAGTTGTAGTTTTAAACAATGACATGCAAGACTCCTCGCAGCATATGCTGTCGATTCGAAGTTTGGAGGGCGATCTAGATTTTAATTTATCGATTCAGGTTAAAAACGACATGCGGATAACAAGTGCCTGCTGCGTTACGTAAGTACTGACTCGGGCATAGATTAAATATTCTCGCGTGCTAGAGCTGGGACACGATGCCACATGACAGCAGGTCGGTCGATTACAATTCAGTAAGCTTTGTGCCTGTTCTTGTGTTCAGCTCTGAAGATGGTTTAAGTCATTTTCATTTCCACTTTCACCACCGCTTATCCGTTGGATCAGTGGGAGGTTCCCCGTGCAAATGCTACCTAACCAACAGTCAAGTCCCGTCGGTTCCTCAAATTAATGGGTGAGCGCGCTCACTTCCGACCCAAGCAATTTTTCAGGTTGTTCGAGTTGGCAGTGCATGCGCTTAGGGCTTTAGAGTCGGGCTTGATCAAACCACGTTGAGTTGCCCCATCATGCCCATCTCTTCGTGTTCGAGGATATGGCAGTGAAACATCCGCAGACCAGGCAATCGCTGTATGGTTTTAATGCGTACGATTTCACTTGAACGCAGGTTGACGGTGTCTTGCCATGCACGGAAAGATACCGGTGTGACTACGCCGTTAAACTCCCGCTCAACCACTTGGAACTGAGTGCCGTGCAGGTGGAAGGGATGATCCATGTCAGAGTGATTGACGATTTCCCAAAGCTCGACCTCGTTGATTCGGCTCACCAGATCGATACGTTGCATGTCGTATTCTTGATTGTTGACCAGAAACTGCACGCTATGGCGACCGTTGGCCATAGTCATTTTTTCGCTGAATACCACCTGTTTGCTTGCGGTGGCGGTACCAAGGTCGGGTACTGAGCCGAGCATAAGCGGCAGGGCTGCCTGGTCAGTGGCTGTGACTGTCGTAAAATCAACTGTCAGCAGAGGCATGATGTGATCGGGCGCCACTTCGCCCATTTTGCCGCGCGCATAGATATTAGCGTTCAATTCCACACGGTCGCGACGGCTGCCCGCGTCGATTATCAGTTCGATCCGCTGACTTGGGGCCAGCAGATATTCGGTCAACCCCGACTGTGGCTTTTCGAGCAGACCACCGTCGGTACCGACCAACGTTAGTGTGCTGCCTGGCAGCGCAAGTTGCAGATAGCGAGCACTACAGGCGTTCAAGACGCGCCAGCGCTCACGACCTCCAGCGGCGAATGGTAAAACGGGTTGGTGCTGAGCATTGACCAAGGCGAACTGGCCTTCGCGACCATTCATCCAGTCGTGGGCTTCGTTGGGTGCGATGGTGGCGTAACGGTCGAGTTTGAGATCTGAAACCACCAACAACCTCTCTGGTAAATGGGCCAGAGGGTCATGGCGCGACCTTATCAACAGTGGACCTGCCAAGCCTCGGAACGCTTGTTCCGCCGTATTTTGGTGCGGATGCGGGTGATACCAATAAGTGCCTGCGCTGCCTTCGGGCAAATTGAAACTGTAAATACGGCGTCCGCCGGGTGGTACAGGATCATGCGGATTACCGTCCTGGTCCGACGGTACCTGCAAGCCGTGCCAGTGAATAGTGGATGGCTGTGTAAGATTGTTGACGAAGGTGATGACGACCTTGTCACCCTCAAACAGCTCGATCAGTGGGCCAGGTAGGCCCCCGTTGTAGGCCCAGAATTCGGTTGCGGTTTTTCCGGGAACAAAGGGAACCGAAACAGGTGCAGCGGTCAGAGTTGCCTCAAAGTAGCCGGGTACGCTGCTGGTGTTGGCTAATTTGGGGATTTCTCGTAGTGAGCTGCCAGTCGGTAGCAGCTCCGGTGTCAGCAACGGTAGTCCAAGAGGTGTTGATGATGAGGTCATGGTGTCTGCCGACCACGCCTGTAACCAGGGACCCGCCAGCCCGGTCAACGCTAACCCTCCGAGAAAGGTACGCCGTTGCATCAAGTAAGCCTTCATTTGGACATCTGCATGTTCATCATGCTGGACTGCTGGTCCATCATTTTCATCATCATGTCCATCATTCCTGTACTGCCATCTGCTGAGCCTGGCATGCCCATCTCATTACAACCTTTGCCTGCGTGCATAGTCCGCATCATGGCCATGGAGCTTTTCATGGTCTGCATGCTCTCCTGCATAGCGGCCCGGCGCTCGGTAGGCGTCTTGGCGGCGGAAACCTTGTCGCGGGCGGCTTGCATCTTTTGCATTTGCTGAGTCATGGCATGATCGGCATCAGGCTGGGCCTGAGTGCTGGTCTCGGTGGTGGGTAGCGCGACTTCAGCCGGAGGGTGAACTTCCGTGGCATTGGCGATTATAGCGATGGCTGCGATTAGAGCGGCTAAAACCAATTTCAGTGGCGCTTGCATAATAAATCTCCAGACGAAGGGGGAAGTTCGCACGGTTGGACCGTGCTGAATCAGTATGCAGTCGAGCAGTATGCATAGAGGGATGGCACCCACTCTTGGATCAACCGCAACCGCGTTTGCAAAGACGTGGTTGCTTCCCACTTAACATGCTTTGGTTCATTGACCACCCGTCCACATGTAAACAGTAGCGCTTGTTGAATGGAGATTGTTGACATACGTCAAACATGACAGCGCCCCCGTTCCTACTACTGGTACTTGAGGAATCGGCTCTTGGGCTAGGCGTTGGCTCGAAGAATCGTCATTCTTAGGCACGTTTGATGCCGGCGCTAAAGAGTTCAATATGAAAAACAGTTGTTCCATCGGATGAAGTGCACCAGATCTTGCCCTCATGAGCTTCAATGATCGACCGAGTAATCGACAGGCCCAGTCCTGCGTTACTTGGGCTCCCTTGACGCCTCGCAGGATCTGCGCGGTAAAAACGATCAAAAAGTTTTTCGAGGTGTTCGGGCGCAATAGTCGTTCCAGGGTTTTGTACCGTCAGCACCGTCGACGTGTTTGTCTGGCAGATATCCATGCGGATGGTTTCTCCCTCTGGCGTGTACCGTAGCGCATTCGATAGTAGATTCGAGATAGCCCTGCGCAGCATCAATACGTCACCGCTAACACTTCCAGCACCGAAGACGCAAAGCTCAATGCCTCGCTCGTCAGCCAGCAGACGGTAGTATTCGAGCAGTTTCCCCACCACCTCCCGCAGGTCTATCTGGGTGTTCTCTGGTTTGATCAACTTATTGTCGGACTTGGCCAGAAAAAGCATGTCATCGATCATGCGAGACATGCGCTTCAAATCCTCAAGATTTGAGAACAGATTGTCTTCGTAGTCCTCAATGTTCCTTTTTCGTGAGAGCACTACTTCAGTGTGGGTCATCAGGTTACTGACGGGCGTTCGCAACTCATGAGCAATGTCTGCGGAAAAATTCGAAAGCCGGACAAACGCATCGTCCAGACGGGACAACATTGCGTTGAACGACGACACCATCTGCTGAAGCTCTTTTGGCACGGGCGCCAACGGGATGCGTTCTTTCAGTGAGCCGGCAGACATCGAGGCCGCGACCATCGTCACCTGCCGAATAGGGCGCATGCCGCTGCGTGCAACCATCCACCCCAACCCTGCACTGACTAGCGCGCTGATCACCAATCCTGTCCAAAACCATTGCTGAAGGGTTTCGAAGAAATACATATGCTGCGTCACATCAAAGATCAAGAACACGGTTAGCGGCTTTTTCTGTCCGGAAACCATTGCCGGGGCCGTGACGCCGCGGTAAGTCTGCTCATGGTCTTTCCATTCCCACATTGCATGACTATCGAGCTTGCGCAGTTGCTCTGGGACACTGACGGGCCTGGGGCTGGCGAAAAACAGCTTTCCTTCACTGTTCAGGATGATCGCCGTCAAATCGCGGTGTGCCCCCAGCAAAGCCTCAAGTTGTGGTTTTAAGTCACTGAATTGATCGATGTCGTGCAGCTCTCCCAAAATTCGTTGAGTTGAGCTGAGTTTTTCGTCCAAGGTTTGCTGATCCAGCATCTTGAAATGACGCTGACTAAGGTGATTAAAACTCATGCCGGCAACCGTCAGCACAACGGTTACCGAAAGCATGAACATCAAGCTCAGGCGTGTGGTGAGGGAAAGGCGGTTCATTTCTGATCCGGGTCCGGTGAGTCCAGCATGTAACCCATACCTCGGACGGTCTGGATCAGCTTAACGTCGAAGTCGTCATCAATTTTCGCCCTGAGCCTTCTGACGGCCACTTCAATCACGTTGGTATCGCTGTCGAAGTTCATGTCCCAGACCTGGGAGGCGATGAGTGATTTTGAGAGCACTTCGCCTCTACGGCGCAGCAGCAACTCTAGCAACGCAAACTCCTTAGCTGTCAGGTCTATGCGCGTTCCTCCCCGAATCGCCCTGCGTTTGAGCAGGTCGACCTCAAGGTCAGCCATTTTTATGTGGGTTTGCGCAGGGGTGCTGTTACCGCGACGTAGCAAGGTTCTAACGCGAGCCAGCAATTCAGAAAAGGCGAATGGTTTGATCAGGTAATCGTCTGCCCCAAGCTCAAGTCCCTTGACCCTATCTTCAATGCTGTCTCGCGCCGTCAGAAATAGCACCGGCACTTCTTTTCCTGACCTACGGACCTTTTGAAGGAGTTCCCATCCATCCATTCCAGGCATCATCACATCCAGAATCAGCAAGTCATAGGCCTCGCTTAAGGCGTGTTGAAGGGCGTCAACGCCGTCGGTAAAACGATCAACGGTAAATCCGGCCTCAGTCAAGCCCTGCTGTAGATAAATGCCCAATGTCGGTTCATCTTCAGCGACTAGCAGTTTCATGAGGTGACTCGCAACGGGACCATTGCGATGAGTGTGCATCAAATAAGTCTCGCTGATTTGAAACTTACATAAATGTAATCTCTGCGACAGGTAAATGTTAACCCGGATGAACACTTATCGGTTTTTACTCGATATGTTCATCATCGAACACACTGTTGAGCAGGCAACTGTTACAACAGAGTCGGGGCTTTCATAGGGCGGCCCTACCGAGCCCTTTGGACTTAATGGTTTAGCCTGTCCGTTAATGCATGTTTTCGGACACGGGCACGAGGGACACATGTCAACATGTGGATCCGGCAGAAACAAACAAAAGTGAGAAAGGAAAACAGATATGCCTAACGACATAAGCGACCATGGCCACACTCATGCTGCGAAGGCTGAGGATGAAGGTCTGCGCGATCCGGTGTGTGGCATGGCTGTTACCCCGCCGATCAGATTCAGCGAGGTTTATCAGGGACAGATCTATCAGTTTTGCAGCCTGAAGTGCCAAGAGAAGTTCAGAGCAGAACCGCCGCTCTACGCCAATGCACCACTGAATACCGATCACTCTGGCCACGCCGCTCCAGTAGCTGAAGTACAGGAAGGTACCGAGTTCACCTGCCCTATGCACCCGGAGATACGCCAGCCCGGGCCTGGCAATTGCCCTAAATGTGGCATGACACTAGAACCGGTCATGCCTGCGCTCGATGAAGATGAAAATCCCGAACTCCGGGATTTCACCCTCCGCTTTTGGTGGTCGCTACCATTAACCGTGACAGTGGCCGTGCTCGCCATGGCTGGACATTCGTTACAACTCTTCCATGGCTCGATCCAAAACTGGATCGAGTTCGCTCTTGCGACTCCGGTTACCTTATGGGCAGGCTGGCCCTTTTTTGTAAGGGGTTCAGCATCTGTTAGAAACCGCAGCCCAAACATGTGGACTTTGATTGGTTTGGGTACCGCCGCCGCCTATCTGTACAGCGTCGTGGCAACGCTAATTCCCCAAAGCTTTCCCACCACCTTCATGCAAGATGGGCGCATTGGCGTCTACTTCGAAGCCTCCGCGGTCATCATCTCGCTGACCTTGCTTGGGCAGATTCTTGAGCTTAAAGCCCGATCGCAGACCTCCGCCGCCATTAAGTCCCTTCTCGGTCTGTCTCCCAAGACCGCACGAAAAATCAACGCAGATGGTCAGGAGCAGGACATTCCCCTCACTCATGTTCACTTGGGAGACCATTTGCGGGTCAGACCTGGTGAAAAAGTGCCCGTTGATGGGGCTGTACTTGAGGGAGAAAGTGCGGTGGATGAATCCATGCTCACTGGCGAACCTGTGCCGGTAATGAAAAGAGCAGGGGATAGTTTGATCGGCGCCACGCTAAATACTCATGGGAGCTTGATAATGGAGGCGCAAAAGGTCGGCGCCGACACCATGTTGTCGCAAATCGTAAAGATGGTTGCTCTAGCCCAACGCTCCAAAGCGCCAATGCAACGAATGGCCGACTCGATTGCCGGTTACTTTGTGATGGGTGTTATCACGATTGCGGTGCTGACACTCGTAGGTTGGGGGCTCTTTGGCCCTGAACCCAGCTGGGTCTTTGGTCTGATCAACGCTGTCGCCGTGCTGATCATCGCTTGCCCCTGTGCCCTGGGTCTTGCGACACCCATGTCGATCATGGTTTCGACGGGTAAAGCCGCCAGCATGGGTGTGCTGTTCAGGGATGCCAGTGCCATCGAAAACCTTTGCAAGATCGACACACTGATTGTCGATAAAACGGGGACTCTAACAGAGGGGCGACCGGTGTTTTACAGTGTGGAGGCCACACCAGATTTCAACCCCCACGATGTTCTTCAGCTGGCAGCTAGCCTTGACCAAGGCAGCGAACATCCTTTGGCTCGTGCCATCGTTGATCACGCCCGAACTGAAAACATTGAGCTCACCAAGCCCGAATCGTTTGAGTCCGGTTCAGGTATTGGAGTCAGTGGTCTCGTTGATCGCAAGAAAATACAGTTGGGCAACACTGCGTTGATGGAAGCTGCCGGCGTGAGTACGAAGGCCTTACAAGAGCGTGCAGAGTTGTTACGCCTTGAAGGCATCAGCATCATCTATCTCGCCGTTGATGGGGCCTTGGCAGGGTTGCTAGCGGTGTCAGATCCGATAAAACCGACCTCCAAAGAAGCAGTCGCCAAGCTCAAAGCTGATAACGTAAAAATCATCATGGCCACCGGTGATGGGCTCACCACCGCTAGGGCTGTCGCCAGGGAGATGGGGATTGAAGAGGTCCATGGTGAGGTGAAACCGCAGGATAAGGAACGCCTGGTTGCAGACCTCCAGCAGCACGGGCGGAAGGTTGCCATGGCTGGCGACGGGATCAACGACGCGCCGGCTCTGGCGCGAGCAGATGTCGGCATCGCAATGGGAACAGGGACTGACGTTGCAATGAATAGCGCGCAGCTTACACTGGTAAAAGGTGACCTCATGGGGATTGTACGAGCACGCGCCCTTTCGGTTGCAACAGTAAAAAACATGCGGCAAAACCTTGGCTTTGCCTTTCTTTACAACTCGATGGGTATTCCCCTCGCCGCCGGCCTTCTTTATCCACTGACGGGGCACCTTCTGTCGCCAATGATCGCTGCGCTAGCCATGAGCGTCAGTTCTGCGTCTGTAGTTTTCAATGCATTGCGACTGAGGCATACCCGAATAGTTTGAGTGACACCGATGCTCGGGGCCAAAAATACATAACTCTTGACCTTGCCGTGGTGTCAACGTTGATGCTGCGGTTGCGGTGAAAAGAGACCGCTCCGTACAAGAGAAATAATTATGTTCGTCTTAAATGTATAAAAACTAAAGTACTGTGCATGAGTCGAAATTCGCATAGTTAACCGCCGTGCGAAAAGATTAAAACTTCAGCAATTTTTAAAACGGCCAGAAGATTTTAACGTTAGGCGTCTTAAATTTAATAAATGCTGATATATATCGCAGTGAAGGATCAAAAAATTACAGATTAAATAGCGTATTCCTAACGTGAAATATCGCAAGCTGACACCGCTGTAATGTTTGCCTAAGCTAACTGACAGGTGATGAGTTTTATAGTCTTGGTGAACCTTTGGCTCACTCCTGAAATTCATCATGTAATTTGGGTTTCGGCTTACTAACACTGATCACAGGAATTCAAATGAACCCTATCAAAGCTTTGTTCGTCATTGCAGCATTGACCGTTTCTTCTTTTGCTATGGCTGAAGGCGGTGGTGACCGAGCATTCGCACGCATGGAAGCGGCAAAGAATAAGACAATGGAATCATACGTGTTAGCTCAAAAGCAAAGCCCCCAGCGTCCCATTGCTGAAAGTACTGAAGCGATGGACCACAAGAATTGCTAATAGCCTGCCGCGCTCCCAAGCTGACAGAAATGTAATCACTGCCGTGGTTCAAATGTGGCAATTTCTGAGCTCGCAGTCATACGTGCTCGACTTTAGTGACGGCGGGCGAAACTCATCCGAGCTCATAACAGAGCTCTGAAAGAGTGCCTTTAACCTGCATGAGAAACTCATTGATGGTTTCGTGCAGCTTCCCTTTTGACTGATTGGACATAAACGGCATGCATTCCAAAACCTCTAGGCGGACGTTCGTTAAAGGTCTGACCGCGGGTGGCATTCTTGGCGGATTTGGCCTTTGGCGCACTCCCGTATGGGCAGTGACCAGTCCTGGTCTGCCGAGCGTTCTCACCGGTAACGAATTTGATCTGTTTATTGGTGAAACCCCTGTAAACATAACTGGCTCGCCACGCACAGCAATGACCATCAATGGATCATTGCCAGGACCTTTGCTGCGTTGGCGCGAAGGAGAGACGGTTACCCTGCGTGTAAAAAACCGCTTAGACCATGACACCTCAATCCATTGGCACGGGATCATCCTGCCGGCCAACATGGACGGCGTACCTGGCTTGAGCTTCCATGGCATCGCACCTGATGGAATGTACGAGTACACATTCAAGGTTCATCAAAACGGCACCTACTGGTACCACAGTCACTCTGGCTTTCAGGAGCAGTCCGGCGTTTACGGTCCAATCGTGATCGACTCAAAAGAGCCGGAGCCTTTTCAGTACAACCGCGATTACGTGGTGATGCTGACCGACTGGACCGATGAAGATCCTGCTCGCGTCATGGCCAAGCTCAAGAAACAATCGGATTATTACAACCACCACAAACGTACCGTTGGCGATTTCATCGACGATGTCAGCGAGAAGGGTTGGTCCGCGACAGTGGAGGATCGCAAGATGTGGGCCGAAATGAAAATGAACCCCACCGATCTCGCAGACGTCAGTGGCGATACTTATACCTATCTCATGAATGGCCAGGCGCCTAACAGTAACTGGACCGGCATTTTCAAACCGGGCGAGAAGCTGCGCCTGCGCTTTATCAACGGCTCGGCGATGAGCTATTTCGACGTTCGCATTCCTGGTTTGAAAATGACCGTGGTGGCAGCCGACGGCCAACATGTCAAACCTGTGAGTGTCGACGAATTTCGCATCGCCGTAGCTGAAACGTATGACGTGATCGTAGAGCCTGCCAGGGAAGAGGCATACACCATTTTCGCTCAGTCTATGGACAGAACCGGATATGCACGCGGAACCCTTGCAGTTCGCGAGGGTTTAAAGGCACAAGTGCCAGCGATCGACCCCCGGCCGCTTTTGTCCATGAATGACATGGGAATGGGCGGTATGGCTGGTATGGCTGGTATGGGCAGCGACGACATGTCCAACATGGCCGGGATGGACCACAGCAAGATGGCAGGGATGGGCAGCGGTGATATGTCAGGGATGGCTGGCATGAGCGAAATGGGTGGAGAAATGCAGACTCACCCAGCCTCCGAAACCAACAACCCCTTGGTTGACATGCAAGCCATGAATCCAACGCCAAAGCTAAACGATCCAGGCATAGGCTTGCGCAACAATGGTCGTCGAGTGCTCACCTACTCCGATCTGAAAAGCACTTTCCAAGACCCTGACGGCCGCGAGCCCAACCGCACCGTCGAGCTTCATCTGACCGGTCACATGGAGAAGTTTTCGTGGTCCTTCAACGGTATCAAATTCTCTGACGCCGAGCCACTTCGTCTGAAGTATGGCGAGCGTCTGCGCATCACCTTAGTGAACGACACCATGATGGCCCATCCCATACACCTTCACGGCATGTGGAGTGATCTTGAGGATGAGAACGGCAAGTTCTTGGTGCGCAAGCACACGATCGATATGCCACCAGGTACCAAACGCAGCTATCGAGTCACTGCTGATGCCTTAGGACGTTGGGCTTATCACTGCCACCTGCTTTTCCATATGGAAATGGGCATGTTCCGCGAAGTACGGGTTGATGAGTAAAGGAGACAATCTATGAGCACATACCTAAATCGTAATTCGCTGGTGGGTTGTCTCTTTACCGCTGGGCAAAAAGGCAGATTGAGATCATGACCCGTAAGTTTTTTCGCCCAACGCTGATGGCACTGGCAGTCTCGACCAGTCCTGCATTCTTTTTCATGGCTCAGGCCGCTGAAGGGATGGATCCGTCTATAGCGATGCCATCAAGTGCGGACTCAACGCCTTCGACTGCGCAAAAATCCAAGCCAGCCAAAGCGAAAGATGGCGCGAAGGATCACACCAAGATGGACCACGGCTCAATGGGATCTATGGACCATAGCAAGATGGGGGCTATGGATCACAGCAAGATGAGCATGGACGACGGGCACATGGACGGTATGGACAGCATGGATGGAGGGGCGACCACGAGCCGAACCCCGATCCCCGTACTTACCGACGCTGACCGTGCAGCCGCCTTTCCAGATGTGGCTGGCCACGGTGTTCACGACAAAAAACTTAACTCCTTCATCCTTCTGGATAAGTTTGAGTATCAAGACGCTGACAACGGTAGTGCGCTGGCCTGGGATGCAAAAGGATGGATCGGCGGTGACGTTGATCGCCTGTGGCTGCGCTCGGAAGGTGAACGCACCAATGGCGTAACGCAAAACGCTGAACTCCAGGCGCTTTGGGGGCACGCCGTCGGTCCGTGGTGGGATGTCGTCACTGGCGTTCGGCAAGACTTCAAGCCTGGGTCGCCCCAAACATGGGGAGCGCTCGGCGTTCAGGGCATGGCCCTCTATAACTTTGAAGCTGAAGCGACCGCCTACATTGGTGAGAAGGGTCAAACCGCTGCTCGACTTGAGGGCGATTACGACATCCTGCTGACAAATCGCCTGATCTTGCAGCCGACCGCAGAAGTGAACCTGTACGGAAAAAATGATCCTCAGCGCGGCATAGGATCTGGATTGGCGAACACCGAAGTAGGTTTGCGGTTACGTTACGAGATTGTTCGTGAATTTGCCCCCTACGTCGGTGTTACCTGGAACCACTCCTACGGCAAGACGGCAGACCTGGCCAGCGATGAAGGAGAAAAGACCAACGATGCTCGATTCGTAGTGGGTATTCGGATGTGGTTCTGAGTCGATTTAGCGATGCCATCCAGCGGTTTGAATAACCGAGGAACCACCTCCCCGACGTATGGGTGAGATCATCAACCAAACCTAAACGCAGCGGCATTAAACGCTCCGGATGGCATTAGCGCTACTGGAGCATCCCACCGCAGACAAGGTAAAAGGAAAAATATTCATGATGGCTAGCTTCCGACTTTCTAGTCGATCTCTACGTCTCGCAACGTTTGCAGCGCTGTTCATCGGCTCAACCGCTCAAGCAGCTCAGGCCCTGACAATTGATGTTCATCGAGACGCAAACTGCGGATGCTGCAAGAAATGGATTCAGTATCTTGAAGCAAACGGCTTCACCGTCATTGATCATGTAGAAACCAACATGAGCGCTGTCAAACAAGATCTCGGCGTTGTTCCACGTCTCTCGTCCTGCCACACCGCGATGATCAAGGAAAAGTTTGTCGAGGGCCACGTGCCTGCTGAACAGATAATTGCAATGACTAAGCGTGACGACCTTGTCGGGATCGCTGCTCCTGGCATGCCGGCAGGCTCTCCAGGAATGGAGGTCGAAGGGAACCATGGTGCCTATCAAGTAATTGGCCTTACCAGCGCGGGCATAGATCAGGTTGTAGCGATATATCCTGAAAACTAGCCAGAAAACTCTCGGATGTATAACGAATCAAAGCCACGGGGACTCAAGCAGTCGGAGCTATTGCCGCTGCCGTCGTCTTTGAAAGATTCGGAGCGTCGGTGTTGATCAATCTGGGGAGGTTTCTGACGTTATGCTGTGTTGCGATGGTGATTGCCGGTCGTGAGTAGCGGTGACGTCTGAAGTTATTAAGGGGGGGCGACGCCCCGATAGATCACCTAAAATGGGATAGGTGTACAGCCTAGTAGGAAAGAACCTGACGTCTGCGTTACAGCAGTAACAGGCACCTACATTTCGCGGGGTAGGCCGAAAGCCTTGAAAGCATTGGAGCGGGTGAAGGGAATCGAACCCTCGTTATCAGCTTGGGAAGCTGGAGTAATGCCATTATACGACACCCGCTTTTCGCGGCTGACTTTGTACCAGATGTCGCCTGTGAACAGAAGCGCTAATTTCTTGAATGGTGCATTTCAAGCAAATCCACATCGTCTGACTTGCACCAGTTCCCGCCCATCCGGCTTCTGGCAAAAACATTCCCTGCAGAAATTACCTGCAAACTAGATCAGGCAATTCCCGCAGGGAATGACGCTTTCGTTTCACAGTGCAAACGCATATTGGTTCTGTACGTGGTGGTACCGCGACCGCTTGGGGGCGGCTTCTGGTTTCAGGAAATTCAACAGGGCCTTTTGCGAATCGCTGCAGGCGGTTTTGTGTTCCATGTCGAGGAAGTGCCCGGTGCTTTGCAGGGTGGTGAACTGGCAATTGGCGACGTGCTCGCCGAAGAGCCTGGAGTCTTCTGCCGCAGTGTATTCGTCCCACTCGCCATTAAGGAATAGCACCGGTACGTCGATGTTTTGTGCTGCGTTGAGGTAGCACAGTTGATCAATGCTCAGCACTTCGCTGATGTGAAAATGCATCTGCACGTACTCATGGATATCAAGCGAGCTGACGTGCCGGTAGTTGAAGCGTTTGAACAATGACGGCAGGTGCTTGCCGATGGTGTTGTTCACCAAGTGGCCGACTTCGTGCCGATCAAACGCGCCTAGGTGCATGACGCAGCGTTCGAGATAGTCGCGCATGTGGTCGTTGACCACGGGGGAGAACGAACTGATGACAGCTTTCTCGATCCGCCGTGGCCGATGGGAGAGGGCGACCAAGGTGGCTGCACCGCCCCACGAGAACGACAGCACGTGCTCTGCGGCAAAGTGGTCGATCAGTTCAAGCAAGATCTGACCTTCCAGCTCTTTAGTCAGCGGTTTGCGATGCAGGTTGTGGGCTTTGGATTTGCCCGCGTAGGGTTGGTCGTACAGCACCACGTTGAATTGCGGGTAAAGGTTACGGGCGGTTTGGGCAAAAGACGCAGTGGTGGCCATTGAGCCGTTGACCAGAATAATGGTCTTTTCTGCGGCGTCTGCGCGGTAAAACTCCGTGTAGACCCGGAACTGACCTTGTAGATCAAGCACAGCGATTTCTGGGCTCATGACGACTTACTCCTGGCGTAGAACAGGTATGCGCGCAAACGAGATTGCACGAGCTTCGTGACAGGTAGGCATACGCCTGGAAAATGGGGGCCCATGTCGATCCGACAGGATCTGGTCGACAGGTATTGTTATTGGCGGGCTGTCTGTCGGGGCGGAACCAGAGGTTCTCGTCTCGGCAAAAGTTTCTTAGAAGTTGTTTGTGACTGATCAGTCACATGCGGACTGACGGTTGGATTCAAGCAGGCTCAACGGCACCTCGCAAGTGCCGTTGGTACATTGTTCGACAACTTCTGCTGAACGGTAGGCTGAGTTCAAATCGCCAGAATTTCCGCGTCAAAAAGGGGGCGGTACTCACCGGGTGCCAACTCGGGGTCGAGGTGCAGTGGACCCATGGACTCGCGATGCAGGCGCAGCACTTTGTTATCGAAGTGGCCAAACATGCGTTTGACCTGGTGATAGCGGCCTTCGACGATGCTCAAGCGTGCGCTGTGCGGGGTTAGTAGCGTCAATTCTGCGGGCTGAGTGGTGAGGTTTTCGAAGGCGAAATAAAAGCCTTCAGCGAACTTTTTCACGTAGTGCGCAGTGATCTCGTGTTCGGTTTCGACGTAGTAGATTTTTGCGATTCTGGTGTGCGGTTGGGTGAGGCGTCGGGACCACACGCCATCATTGGTGATCAGCATCAGGCCGGTGGTGTTGAAGTCCAACCGTCCGGCAATGTGCAGCTCGTGTTTGTCGGGCTCATCAAGCAGGTCAAGCACGGTGCGATGCTGTGGATCGATCGTGGCGCTGACACACCCCGGTGGTTTGTGCAGCATGAAGTATCGGGCGGGCGTACCGGCTTGTAGCACCTCGTCATCGCACTCCACACGGCTGAATTCGCGCACCTCGTGAAGAGGATCGCTGACGATTTGCCCGTCGACTTTGATCCGCTTGCCAACCAGTGCAAAGCGCACGTCTTTGCGACTGAAGCGCGGCAGGTTACTGAGGAATCGATCCAGACGCATGGTGACTCAGTGGTCAGATTTCGACGTGACGTCGATTTCGGCGCGTGCGCAGCGGGGGCATAAGCAGGCTTGGTTGCGTGTATTAAGCGGCAGTGCTTCGAATAACGCCGGGTCAATGTCCACTGAAAAACACCAGCACGGCTGCGCGGCCGTGCGCGGGTCGGCCAGGGTGCAACTGTTGCTAAGGCCGCAGACCGGGCAGGTCGAGCTGTCGATTGGGTCGGGTTCATTCAGCATTTGGGAGCGCCGTTTCTATGCATACCTGATTTCGCCCGGCTTGCTTGGCGCGATACAGCGCGCGGTCGGCCCGAGCGATCAGGCTGTGCAGGGTGTCGTTGGATTGCCATTGGGTCAGGCCGAGGCTGACGGTGACTCGCAATGGCGTCCCGAAAAAGGTGTAGCGATGCTGCTCGGCCAGTGTGCGGATCTTTTCCGCGACTGACTGTGCGTGGTCGCTGTCGGTTTCTTTGAGCAGGATGATGAACTCTTCGCCGCCCCAGCGACAAATGATATCGGAACGACGCAGGCAGCTTCTCAAGTCACTCGCGAAGCCGACAAGCACATCATCACCGGCCAAATGTCCGTGGTTGTCATTGAGGCTTTTGAAGTGATCGAGGTCCAGCAGCAAGGCCGCCAGTGGTTTGGTTTCCCGTTGTGCTTCTTGCATTGCCTTGAGCGCCAACAGGTCGAAACCGCGCCGGTTGGGCAGTCCGGTGAGGCTATCGAGGGTGGCTTGAACTTCGATTTTGTGCTGAAAACGCCGGATCACCCGGCGCAGGAGCAGCATCACCACCGCCGTGACCATCAGGCAAATAAACAGGTTCAGGTACAGCGATTGGCGAATATCGCTCATCGCGCCGTCTTCCTGTTTGTCGACGTACAGGTACCAGTTCAGCTCAGGGATGAAACGTACATTGAGAAAGTGGTCTTGGCCCTGAACCTCGTACTCATAACTGCCGCTTTGTGGTTTTGGCAGTTTGCCCTTCAGGTCACTCAAGCCCGGCAAGTTGCTGAGCAGCTGACCGATAGTCGCGCCCTGTGGGCCACCGTCCGCGCCGGTGAGGACGATCCTGCCGAACGTGTCGACGAAGTACACGCTGCGCTGGTATCGCTGCTGATAGCGGTCAATCAGCTTGGTAACGGCGTCGACGGTCAGGCCAACCCCGGTCGCACCAATAAAGTTGTCGTTGTAGTCGAACACTTTGTAATTGATGAAAAACGTCAGGTTGTCCTTATTGGCCATGTCCGGATCAACGTTGATTTCATAGGGCGTGACCATATCGCGCACTCGGTAATACCAGACGTCACGCGGTTCTTTGGCATCGATTTGTTTAAGTACGCCTTTGGCCTGGTAATACTTGAGGCTGGAGTTGGAAATGAAAAAAGCGGTGTAAGCGCCGTAGTGGTCCATGACTTCTTTGAGGTAGCGGGTCATTTGCCCAGGGTCGTGTTCGCCCGCCACCACCCAATCGCGCATAAACGTGTCGCGCGCCATCATCGAGGAAATCAGGACCGGTCTTACCAAGTCTTTCTGGATTTCCGAATACACCGTGTCGGAGGTCAGGGGCAACTCGGTATTGACGATGCCGTCGCGAATCGTCGCCCGCGACGCGTAGTAACTCAGCAACGATGTGGCAAGAAAACCGCCCCCCAATAGGATTACCAACGTCAGAACCAATGAGCGTTGCGAATTGAATGCGGAGTAAAGAGACATGACAAATCCGTTGGTGAGCAAAATCCACTAGGGGACCGCATGCTAGCGTGTCGCCACCCTATGGCGCTACCGGGTTTCACGGGCCAGGACTGGGCGGGGCGCTGTTCATGGGAGCGGTATAAACCGGTGACTGGCGCATCGCCGCGCTGATGGCGGAGCAACGACAGTGCAGCAGCAAAATTCGGTCGTAATGAATGCCGTGCTCCGACAGGTTATTGAACAAGTCCTGCAATGCCGGTGGAGTCATGCCCAAGCGATTTCTAACCGTCAGCACATCCATCGGCACCGCAGGCAAATGCCCGCCACGCCAAGCGGACTGATTGGAATTGCGCACCACATGGCTGATGTCCTGATAACTCTCGCCGTCGCTGCCCTGAAATTTTGCCAGGCTGTAATTCTTGATTCTGCCGGGCAATGAAGTCCCCGCCAGAAGAGTATCGGTGACGGAAAAAGGCGGCAGCGCGTCCGACGCGAGGCGGTTGCCCGCTGCATCCAGCACTGAAAAAGGTCTGACCTGTTGTCCTACCACGCGATGAAGTGTCGGATCGACAAGCACTGCACCGTGGGGTGCGTAGGTTCTGAGTTCGGTGCCGTTGGGAATCAGCGTGGTCTTCGTCCAGGGTAAGTAGTAGCCGTGGGTGCTGACGACCAAGGTTCTGGCTTGCGCTTGGTCTGAGGTCCACAGCAAAAACTTGCGATCAAGTTTCCATACTTGAACCGCTGAGGTACCAAAGACGTTGCTTCCTGGGACGGTCCAGGTTTTCATCAGGCGGGTCGTATTGAAAAATGCCTGGAGCGTGGTTTTTCGCGGATTGATGCAGCCCCTGAGCAATGAACTAAAACCTGGTAAAGACGATGACGTGGGGGCGGCTCCGGCTCTGAGGGACTTTCCCGGCCGCAAGAGCGCGCTCAAGGATCGGAGCAACCCAGGGGCAAACGGCGCCAATTGAAACAGCCCGAGCGACAGCGCGTTCAGCACCGCCTGGCGTTTTTCGGCGTCCCGATGTCCGGGTAAATGGGCTGTCTTGATGTTCAGATAAACCGTGCCAGTATGCGCCAATACCGAAGCCACCCTCGCCGGCACTACCAGTAATGAAAGGGGGGCCAGCAGCAGCTGCAAATGGTTGAGTTGTTGCGTCCAGTAACGAAGCGTGACTTCCTTCGACGTCACGATCCGGTCGTTTGCATCCGCCTGATGATTACGCGCGAGGGTTTTCCGCATAAAAACGAACGGCGACGACGTTAACGTCTGCTCACAAAAGGCTTTGGATTTCGCTTTATGCAGATGGTTGGTGTAGACCACATCGGTCCATGGACGAAGCAAAAAGCCGGGTGATTCAGCGCGTTGTTGGCCAGCCCAGACATCAAGGACACGAATGAGCTTTTGGTGTTGGTTCACTGGGACGTAATTCAATAATGTGCTTCGCCACTGTTCATCCCTGGCTGCCTTTTCGATGTGTTGATCGAGTTCCTGACGGCTGTTGAACTCGACGAATGCTTGAGTCTGACCCGCTTGATACAGCACCTTCAGCGGCCGCTCGGATCTGGAGAACACCAGTAAACCTGCGCACTGCTGGCAATACTCGCCCTCCGTCAGTGCCGGTTGTAGGTAAAAGCCCAAGGCTGTGCAGTTGATGCCTGAAAAGGCGGCACGGGGTGACGGGTATTCTTGCGCCTCCACGAGCAGGTCAAACCCGGCACGGGATACATGGCCCATCTTCAAGCCGAGTACCGCTTGCGCGATAAAGGTCGCGGTGAGTGAGCGTTCAATAGCAGCCGCCTGTTTGTCCCAAAAGCTTTTGAAGCGTTTCGACATTGAAGGCAGAAAATCAATGCCTTTTATAAGGCGTTCGATCGCATCCGGTGAGAGTGCCATTTCAGTATTTTCAGCCTGAATACCTTTCCCGGTTGGGTCCGAATAGACCACGCTGCGCCCACCGTTATCGAGATAACCCACGGGTCGGTCGACTCGATAGTTGCAGAGCAGCGCTGTGGTCAGGCTCATTGGGGTTTCGTTAGGCACATGAACAAAATTCACCGGCGCATGGGCGCTGCCTAACGGCGTGGTTGAGGTGCCACGGACGTAGCGAACGAACACGGTGTCGGGGGAGAGGTCTAGCTGATGACCTTTGAAAAGGGCGTTGCGCACCAGACGCTGGGCAACTTTTTTCGGGCGAGGTATTCGCTTTGACACATCAGGTTGTTGCCACAGATCGATAGCGCTGACTAGCGCCAGGCCGCGCTCGATGGGTTTGAAAAGTGCTACATCGTCCCTGCCGTCTAACCCCAAATACGCTTCCAGGCGTTGAGCAGTAAGGTCCTCCAGCAAGAAGGTTTTTTGGGCTGCCGTGAGTGCTGTAAACACATCGCCGTTCACAAGGGTTGTGCTGAGATGAGTGTCGTCCTGTAGCTGTACGCCATCAAGAAGGGGCGCTAGCCAGGCGCAGGCGTTTAAGGTTTCGAGCTGCTTTGAACTGCCGAGGTTCTGACCGTCGTCGATGTATTCAACGGTCGTGGGCGTGTCGCCCAAGGTGTGAATAAAACAGTGTGACGTGACCTTAGACTTCAGCTGAAAAACCCCCGGGACGATTTGCCCATTCAGTGAAAGCAGGCTGATCGCTGCGCGCTCGCCGCAAATAGGGCGCTCAAGGAGTTCCAGTGTGGTGGGGAACCGGTCCAGACCCAAAGCATCAAGCGCCAAGGTGTAGCCCTCCAGCGTGATTTTCTTTTTGATGTACTGCCGGGACAGGCCATCGACAAACGAGAGCCTGGCGAGGATGCAATACGTCGCTTCATGGTGGGCCCAGAAGCGTTCAACCAGGACGTGGTAATCATGCTCCCACAGTGCTGAACGAATGAGTTTGATCAGAAAGCCACTGGTGAGTGATCCGAAGAGTGGACGATCAGGTTCGGCACATTTGATCAGCGCAAGAAAACGGGCGGGATCGAACGATGCGATAGCCACCTCAGTCAACGAAAGCGTTAGCGCGTACTGCTCGTCGCCATCGACGTGGACGTCAGGAGCAGTTTCAGTGGAAAAGTGGATGTACAACTCATTGGGTGAGGGCGGCTGTTCGATACCGTCGACGGCACCATTAGCCGTTAAAAACCGGACCAGTTGTTGCCTGATGTAAGCCAGAGGCGATGGAGGTGCGTCCAGGTCCATTTTCCAGGTTTTCAAATTGAGCACCGAACCCACCAGCAGTTTGGCGGCGGGAGTTTTTCTCAGCATGGCGAGTCGTTGGTTGTTCAGGGCTTTAGCGGGGCCGGCATCAGGTGCCTGTTCCGAGGGTTGTTTATGAGCGCTGCCGGTATAAACCGGGTCATAAAACGGCGATACCGAAAAAGCACCGGATGATGGGAGAGTGTCTGCGCGCTCATGAAGACGGTCCGCAAGTGCGACGGTTGGGTTCCAAGGTTCATTCATGGTGGGTGTTGATCAGGACGGAAGGAGCCTCACTGTGCCGCGAGAATTTCGTCCTGATCGGTATCTATGTAACGAGCGGCAAAGGAATCACTCCGTCGCCCATCACTTCTGATTAAGCGCTGGCCTTAGCGAGCAGGTAAGCCCTCCACCCGCCTAAAGGGCTGATGTCCGTAGCGCCTTGCAGGCCATAGGGTTCGCAGATGAATCCAGTCTCCCAGCGCCCATCCTCCAACTGCACTTT
This sequence comes from Pseudomonas sp. CCI4.2, assembly GCF_034350045.1. Lineage (NCBI taxonomy): Bacteria > Pseudomonadati > Pseudomonadota > Gammaproteobacteria > Pseudomonadales > Pseudomonadaceae > Pseudomonas > Pseudomonas sp. CCI4.2. The sequence goes on from NZ_CP133781.1 coordinate 2,503,056, forward strand.
CCCTAGCCCCAACGGCGCCGGAATGCCGGTAAGGAACGAGCCCAATTCGTCGCTCGGCAATTCCCAGACTTCCACCGCGATGGCCACGCCGCCTTGCTCGACACGGAGCATTCCTGGCCGAAACGGAGGGCCACCCGCCAATGCATACAGTTTATAGTCAGCTGAACTGTGGGTGACTTCAAGTAAGCGGCCTCCCCGCTGCTTAAGCTGCCCATTCAGCGCCAAGCCGTCTAGGTGCGCGCCGCAAACCACCAGCCGTGCCTTGTCGTTTCGTGCGGTTGTCCCAGGCGCGGCAAGGTTTAGCGGGTTATCGCCAATCACGTGCACACCGGTCTGCCGTTGCAACGCGTCGGCGAGGCTCAACAAGTATTGGTCGGTGAAGACTCGGCCAAACAACGTCACGCCCCACGGCAGGCCATTGCTCATGAAGCCGCTGGGCACGGCGACAGCGGCGTAGTCCAGCAGGTTTACGAAGTGGGTGCAGTAGCCCAACTCCGAGTTGCGCAGCACCGGTTCGGCGGCCAATTCGGCGCGGGTGACCGGGCGAGGAATAGAGGGGGTCAGTACGCAGTCGAGTGCTTCAAGGGCTTTGTCGCACAGTGCTTTGAGTGCTTGCAGTCGGTACTGCGCGCGGAATGTTTGGACGCCATCGACGGCCGGCGCCTTGGCCAATACCGCACGGATGACCGGCAATACGGCTTCGGGATTGTTTTCCATCAGCTCCCCCGCGACGCTGTAGCGCTCGGCCACCCAAGGGCCGTCGTAGAGCAAATTGGCGGCTTCGAGGAACGGAGACAGATCAAGGGTCACGGCTTCGCCGCCCAGCGCGATCAGATGGTTGATGGCGTCATGGAACAGCTGCGGACTTTCTGTGCAGCCAAAAAACTCCAGATCCTGCTGACGCGGTACGCCGAACTTGAACGATCTTGGGGCGCCAAACGCTGAGGCATCGTTCCACGCCGGGTTGCTGCGGCTGTAGGCGTCGCGTGGATCAAGGCGTGCAATCAGGCCGAGTAATTGACTGGCTTCACGGGCGGTGGCCGTGAACGTGCTCACGCAATCCAGTGTGCGGCAGGCCGGAACGACACCGGCTGTTGAGATCAAACCTTTGCTGGCTTTCAGGCCCAGCAAGTTGTTCAGCGCAGCGGGCACCCGGCCCGAGCCTGCGGTGTCAGTGCCCAGGGCAAAGCTGGCGATGCCCAATGCCACCGCCAGCGATGACCCCGCGCTAGAACCGCCTGACGGGTAATCCATCAGCACGCTGTTCGGACACGCGCCATAGGGAGAACGGCTGCCGTTCAATCCGGTGGCGAATTGGTCGAGGTTGGTCTTGCCCAAGGGGATCGCGCCGAGGGCAAGCAACTGCTCGACGATGGTCGCCGAAGTTTGGGGCGTGTAGGCAAATGCCGGGCACGCCGCAGTGGTGGGGATACCGGCCAAATCGATATTGTCTTTGATCGCGAACGGCACCCCGTACAGCGGCAGGTCCTTGAGATCGCGACCTTCCAACGCTGTCAGGTAGGGTTCCAGTTCTGCGATGCTCAGTAGGTGGATAAACAGGTGATAAGTCGGGTTCAGCGCTGCCGCTTTTTCCCGTAGGGCGAGGACCAGTTGCCGGGGTGTCAGGGTTGCGGTTTGATACGCTGCGCGGACGTTATCTAGGCGTAAGTCAGTCAATTGCACTGGGTTAGTCATGGCGGCATTCCGTCTAAAAATTTATGAAATTCAATCAGCTTTCAAAACCACGACCCGTTGCCCGGCACGCACAGCCGATCCAGGTTGCACGCGCACTTCGCTGACGGTACCTGCCACGTTGGCCAGCAGCGGGATTTCCATCTTCATCGATTCCAGAATCACCAATACATCGCCGGCCTCGACCCGCTGGCCGACTTCGACCGGTACTTGCCAGAGGTTGCCCGCGATATGGCTATCGATGCTGTGTTGGCCTGCTTCTAGGGCCGCGTCTTCGGTGGCGGGCGCAGCGGCTTCATCGCTCTCGAAATTCGCCTGGCCATTGGCGATCCAGCGTTCGCGTTCGGCGTTGAAGGCGCCTTGTTGTTGCACACGAAACGCCGCGATGCCGTCTGCTTCGCGGGTAAGAAATGCCTGGTAGTCCGCTAGATTCAAGGTGCTGTGTTCGAGGGTTAACGGGTAACGCCCAAGGGGGAAATCCCGGCGAATGCGCAGTAGCTCATCAGCGCTTACCGGGTAAAAGCGGATCTGGTCAAAGAAGCGCAACAGCCACGGTTTGCCATCGAATGCGGACACTTCCCGATAGCGGTTCCACATCTGCAAGGTGCGTCCGACGAATTGATAGCCGCCGGGGCCTTCCATGCCGTAGACGCACATATATGCGCCGCCGATGCCTACCGAGTTTTCGGCGGTCCAGGTGCGTGCCGGGTTGTATTTGGTGGTCACTAGCCGATGGCGCGGATCGAGTGGCGTCGCAACGGGGGCGCCGAGGTACACATCGCCCAGGCCCATGACCAGGTAGCTGGCGTCGAACACGGTGCGTTGCACTTCGTCGAGATTGGGCAGGTCGTTGATGCGGCGGATGAACTCCAGGTTGCTCGGGCACCACGGCGCGTCCTTGCGCACAGTGGTCATGTATTTTTCGATGGCGAGCTGGCACGCCGGGTCATCCCAGGACAGCGGCAAATGAACGATGCGCGAGGGCACTTGCAGGTCTTTACTGGCGCAGACGGTTTTCCATTGGTCGGCGAGGATGTTCAGCAAATCAGCCAGTGGCAGTTGCTCGGGGTGATAGTGAACTTGCAGCGAGCGAATCCCTGGGGTCAGGTCGATGACGCCATGCAGTGCTTTGGCTTCCAGCGCCTGCATCAATGCGTGGCCGCGAAAACGCAACACCAGATCCAGCTCCGGTGCGCCGATCTCGAGTAGTAGATGGGTATCGCCGCAAAGGCGCGCTACTAAACGCGTGTCGCCCTCACCGATGTCCAACACAATGGGTGAAGTCAACATCACCGGTAGCAGCGCGCTTGCTCGCGATGGCGTCAGATCAGGCACCGTATCGCCTGCTTCGCCAACGAGTGGGCACCTACTGAGATCGGTGCAAGCCAGGGAGCGGGCGGTCCGTAGGTTGACCGGATGAAACTGCACTTTATCCCCGGCCTTGAGCTGCCCCAACTGCCAGAGGTCGGCTTCGATAATGGTCACTGGGCAAACGAATCCACCCAAACTTGGGCCGTCCGGGCCGAGGATGACGGGCATGTCGCCGGTGAAATCCACGGCACCGATGGCGTACGGATTGTCATGGATATTCGACGGGTGCAGCCCGGCTTCTCCACCATCGGCCCGAACCCATTCCGGCTTCGGCCCGATCAAGCGCACGCCGGTTCGGCTGGAGTTGAAATGCACTTCCCAATGAGTCGAAAAAAACGTCTGCATGTAACGCTCGGTGAAATACTCCGGCGCCGCATGCGGGCCATAAATCACTCGAATCAGCCGCACATCACGTAACGCCTGAAGCTGTTCAGTCGGCACACACATACCGACATGACGATCACCCAACGGCGCAACGTGCAGCACATCACCCGTGCGTAACGCTCGCCCGCCATGACCGCCAAATTGACCGAGCGTGAAGGTGCTTTTGCTCCCCAGGTAATCCGGCAGCTGCAAGCCTCCGCGCACACAGAGGTAACTGCGTGCCCCGGCACCGGTAATCGTCCCTAGCGCCAAGGTTGAACCCGCCTTCACCAAGATCGCGGTGTTGAACGCTTGAGGCTGCCCGTCGAGTGTCACCGGAATTTGCGCACCAGTAACGGCCACCACCGCATCGGTATTGAAACGCAGCAGCGGACCGCTCATGGTGATTTCCAATGCGGCAGTACCTTCGTCGTTGCCCAACAAACGGTTACCCACACGCAAGGCTCGACTGTCCATCGGCCCGGACGGTGGCACACCCACCGCCCAATACCCCAGACGTCCCGGATAATCCTGGACGCTGGTTTGAGTACCGCCGCTCAGCACTTCAAAGGTGTTGGCGTGGTACATCAATCCTTCCAGGCAGCGGCTCCAGGGCTGGCCGCTGGCGAAAGGCGCGTCCACTAAAATCTGCCGCAGGTAATCGCGGTTGGTTTCCACCCCATACAAATGGCTGTCGTTCAGCGCCTGCGACAGCCCCGCGCTCGCCTGTTCACGGGTCGGCGCCCAGCTAATTAGCTTGGCAATCATTGGGTCGAAATACGGCGGAATCTCACAGCCAGCTTCGACCCAGGTATCAATGCGCAAGGTCTTGCCGTCAGTCGTCGGGAAGTCCACGGCGGTCAGCAAACCAGAACAAGGTTGAAAATCCCGGCCTGGGTCTTCGGCGTACAACCGCGCTTGAATCGCGTGGCCGTTAGCCTGCAACCCCGCGCTTAATTCAAGCAGCGGTGGTAAGTCTCCAGCGGCCAGTTGCACCATCCAACTGACCAGATCGACCCCCCATACCTGCTCAGTAACGCCATGCTCAACCTGCAGCCGCGTGTTCACTTCAAGGAAATAAAAACGTTGATCTTCGCTGTCGAAGACGAATTCAACCGTCCCGGCGCTGCGGTAGTTGACCGCTTTTGCCAGCTTGATCGCCGCCGCGCACAGCTCATCGGCCATGCCCAAGGGCAGGTTCGGCGCAGGGGTTTCTTCGAGGACTTTCTGGTTGCGGCGCTGCACCGAACAATCGCGGACCCCGAGGGCGATGACTTCACCCTGGCCGTCGCCAAATACTTGCACTTCCAGATGCCGGGCGCGCTGGATGTATTTTTCGATGAACACCCCAGCGTCGCTGAAATTGTTTTGCCCCAAGCGCTTCACCGCTTCAAACGACTCACTCAATTCGGCAGCGCTGCGGCACACACGCATGCCGATCCCGCCACCGCCTGCGGTGCTTTTGAGCATCACCGGATAGCCGATGGGTTCGGCGGCGCTGAGGGCGTGTTCCAGGTTGTCGAGCAGTTCCGTGCCTTCGAGCATCGGTACGCCGTGTTGCTTGGCCAGCGCCCGGGCGGTGTGCTTAAGCCCGAACACGCGCAACTGTTCCGGCGTGGGGCCGACGAAGGCGATGCCGTGGTCTTCACAGGCTTGCGCGAAAGCGGCATTTTCGGACAGAAAACCGTAACCGGGATGGATCGCTTTGGCGCCGCTGGCTGTGGCAATCGCGAGGATTTTATCCACCGCCAAGTAGGTCTCGGCCGCGCCGCCTTCGCCGAGGCTATGGGCTTCGTCGGCGTGAAGAATATGCAGACTGGCGGCGTCGGCTTCGCAATAGACCGCCACGCCCTTGACCTTCAGCTCACGCAGGGTGCGCAGGATGCGGCAGGCAATTGCGCCACGGTTGGCAATCAGCAGTGTGTCGAACATGGCATAAACCCCGGAAACCGATGGCAGTCGGTTTCGTAATGGGAAGCGGGCCGTCCCGCTATTGAACGGTGTGCCTCGGAGTCGTCCCCGATGGCAAAAACATTAGCTGTCTGTAAGAGCCAACGTGTTGGCGAGGGTCCTTGCGATACACCGCTTCGCCAACAAGTGGGCTCACAGGGGTTTATTTGATTTCACGCATTGCCCCGAACGGCTTTGGCACAGGTTGAATAACCAGCGGCGAAACGATGAATATTTCAGTTCCATATCAGCACCTGCGCCGGTGTCGGGTTGTAGGCGTTGCACGGGTTGTTCAGTTGCGGGCAGTTGGAAATCAGCACGATCACGTCCATTTCTGCGCGCAGCTCAACGTATTTACCGGGTGCCGAGATGCCGTCTTCAAAGGTCAATCCGCCATCAGCCGTTACAGGCACGTTCATGAAGAAATTGATATTGGGCCCGATGTCGCGTTTGCTCAGGCGGCCGTCGTGGGCGCAGGCGCGCAGGTAGTTATCACGGCAACTGTGCATGTGGCGTTTTTCCAAGGCGTAGCGCACGGTGTTGCTCTCTTGGGCACAGGCACCGCCGAGGGTGTCGTGACGGCCGCAGGTGTCTTCGACGATGGTCAACATCGGCTTGCCAAGATTGGAATACAGGACGCTGCCGATGCCCAGGTACACATTGTTTTGACGGCGCAATGTGCGCTGCACATCGTAACGTTCACGCGGGTTGGCCACGCTGTAAAACAGCGTATCCACTGCTTGATTACCTTCCAGATCGAGGATGCGCACGGTTTGCCCGGCTTTAACTTCTGTCAGCCACGGCTCGCCCGCGGGAATGGTCGCGGCGTAGATCGCTGTTTCGGCATGTTTGGAAGGGGTCATGGTGGCGCTCCTCAAGCGAACAAACGATCAGTATTGTTAAAACCACGCTCGTTTTCCGGGCGCGAGATGCGGCAGTGCTCGGCGACACGGGCGTCGGCCTTCATCCAGCTCAGCTTGATTGGTTTGGGTGCGTACTGCGGGTTGGGGTCCATGGGGTGTTGCAGGGCGGTCAGCACCACCAAGGTGTCCATCGGCGCATACAGCTCAATGGTGTCACCGGCTTTGGAATTGTCGGCGACGAAATGCAGAGCGCCGCTGTCGTCGACGTTCACCCGGCTAAACAGGTTCAGGGTCATCAGCAGGTCAGGCAGACCCAAACCCCATTTGCCCAGTTCGACCAATAGGTTGTCGGTACCGTTACGAAAGAAGCCGTTGCGCAGTTCCTGATAGCGGCCCTGGCCGTATTTCTCCGCGACTTCTTCGGCGCATAAAATCCCGCCGATGCTGTCACTCCAGCCGCAGCTGTCAGCGGTAATCGCCGCCAACACCCGGCCCATGTCCGAGTACAAACAATGGCCGTTGGTGAGCTTGGCTGTGTGTTGGCATTTCAGGCTGTCGGGCAGGTTCAGGCGCTCGGTTTTTTCGTTGGCGTTGAGCAGCGTCAGGCTGACGTTGGCGCCGCCGTGAACGTCAGTCAGACGCAGCAATTGGCCGCGATTGAGCACGAACGAACGGTGGCCGCCGCCGGGGATCAGCTCTTCAGCGAACACCGGGAGCAGCGTGGTGGAGTTAGGCATATGAAAAGTCCTCTAAGCCGTTTGCAGCGAATCAATCGCGGCGCGTGCAGCGCGGCGGTCGCTGTTCAAGGGGATGTCATAGGTGATGCGGGCCCCATAAGCACTGGGTGCCTGAGGGTCGTGGCGAACCTTGTCGAAGACCAGCAGCCGCGTGCCGAGGTTGAAGCCTTCGGACAAATCGTGGGTGACCATGAACACCGTCAATTGGGTTTCCCGCCACAGATCCAGCAGCAAGCTGTGCATGTCTTTGCGAATGCCCGGATCGAGGGCGCCGAATGGCTCGTCCAGCAGCAACACCCGAGGTTGCATGATCAGCGCTTGGGCGATGGCCAGCCGTTGTTGCATGCCGCCCGACAGTTGCGTCGGGTATTTGTCCAGCGAATGGCCGAGGCCAACTTTGTGCAGCAACACAGCGGCCTGTTCTCTGGCCTCGTGCTTGGCCTTGCCGAACAGCCGACCCAGCAGCGCCGAGCGGGGCAGTTCAAGGCCCAGCGCGACGTTGTTTAGCACCGACAGGTGCGGGAAGACTGAGTAGCGTTGGAACACCACGCCCCGGCTGGCATTGGGTTCGCCGATCAAAGGTTTGCCGTCCAGATAAATCTGCCCGCGACTTGGTACTTCCTGGCCCAGCAGCAGGCGCAAAAAAGTCGATTTTCCGCAGCCCGACGCGCCGACCAAGGTGCAAAACTCACCTTCATCGACGCTTAGGTTCAGGCCTTCCAGTACCGGTTGCTTGTCGTATTCCTGCCAGACGTTTTTCACCGAAATGAAGCTCATGCGCGGGCTCCCTCGTACCAAGGGAACGCCCGACGGGTCAGGGCCTTGAGGCCCCAATCCATGAGCCAGGCCAGCAGGGTTATCCAGACCACGTACGGCAGAATCACGTCCATGGCCAAGTAACGTCGCACCAGGAAAATTCGATAACCCAGGCCGTCGGTGGAGGCAATGGCCTCGGCCGCGATCAGGAACAACCACGCCGAGCCTAAAACCAGTCGTAGGGAGATCAGCAAGCGCGGCAGCAGTTGCGGCAGGATCACCCGCAAAATCAAGGTCCAGGTCGAGGCGCCGAGGGTCTGCGCCTTGATCAGCAATTCCACCGGAATCTCCTGCGCGCGTTGCTCCAGATCACGCGCCAGAATCGGCGTGATGCCAATCACGATCAGCATGACTTTCGACAACTCGCCCAGGCCGAACACGATGAACAGGATCGGCAGAATCGCCAGCGGGGGCACCATGGACAACACGGTGAGTACGGGTGATAACGACGCGCCGAACAGTGGCACGATGCCTGACGCGATCCCAAGGCACAGCCCGAGCAACGCACTGATACCCAAGCCGATGGCCAACCGTTGCAGGCTCGAACCCGTGTCCTGCCACAGCAAATAACCGCCGGTACGCGGGTCTGCTACCAAGGCCATGCGCTTGACCGATTCGGTCATTTGCACTGCACTGGGCAGCAGTTTGTCGTTGGGGTTTTCCGTCAGCCGCGTCGCCGAACCCATGAAGTAGGCGATCAGCAACAAGGCGAACGGCAGGATCACCAAAATCAGGCGACTGGCACGATCCGGGCGGCGGTTTATCAAACGCATGGGCAATGACCTTTGGGCGGGGGCGCGGTTACAGCTTGCCGTCTGCAGCCATCTGCACGTAGCTCGGATCAAAGTGCAGCTTGAGGTTAGTTTTGTCGCCGCTGGTCACGCCGTTGGCAAACGACATGCCCACCGCACCGGTGTCTTTGGCGCCTTGGCCGAGTAGCCCGTGCTGAAAGGAGAACTCCGCCACTTTGCGCATGGTCATCGGCAACTGAGCGCTGTTGGCGAACTCAAGGGCTTCCTTGGGCGTTGCGAATAATTTGGTGGTCTCCAGTTGCGACTGGAAGCCGGCCAAGTCAGTCCCCGATGCTTTGGCCATGTGTTCCAGCGCGGCGGTGCTGGCGGCAGATTTAGCGTTCATCAACGCCACCACTTCAAACCAGGCGCCGGTCAGGGCCTTGCCCAGTGCCGGGTTGTCTTTGAGGGTCTGCGAGTTGACGACCATCATGTCCATGATCTCCCCCGGAATCTTGCTGGAGTCGAACACTTCGGTCACCCCGGGCTTGGCTTTGATGTCCGCCAGCATTGGGTTCCAAGTGGTCACGGCTTTCACGTCATCGGTGTTAAACGCGGCAGAAATGTCGGCGTCAGAGGTGTTGACCACAGTCAGGTCTTTTTCGGACAGGTCAACCGTGTCCAGCGCTCGAGCCAGCAGGTAGTGCGAGACGGACAGTTCCACCAGGTTGACTTTCATGCCCTTGAGATCGGCGACTTTCTTGCCGTCGCCCTTGATCACAATGCCGTCGTTACCGTTGGAGAAATCGCTGACGATCAGCGCGGTACTGTCGACGCCGCCCGCCGCTGGAATGGTCAGGGCGTCCATGTTGGTCATGGTGCAACCATCGAACTGGCCGGCGGTGTATTGATTAATCGATTCGACGTAATCGTTGATCTGGGTGACATCGATTTTGATGCCGTACTTCTTCGCCCACTTATCGACGATGCCTTGAGCGCCGGCGTATTCCCATGGCATCCAACCGGCATAAATCGTCCAGCAGACATTGAAGTGTTGTTTCGGGGCGGCCTGGACCGAAAGACTCAATGCCGCGACGAGGCCAGCGGCGAGCAAAGAAAACAGACGGGGCTTGCGGGTGGTGAGCTGCATGGTAGAAATCTCCAGTAGGAAAAAGGGCGAGCAGGAGTCACGTGACACCACTGGTGTCCCTGTCTCCCGGGCTTTTATCCCGCCGTGTAACCTCTACTGGAGGTCGCCAACTCTCGGACCAGCCACTCGCCAGAAGCGAGCCGGAACCCTAGTCAGCTATTGCAAATTGTGGTGCCGCGAACCTTGTTTTGACTCCTGCACACAAAGTGTTAAGCGAGAGCCGTGCCAAGTTACTTCGAAGCCTGTGGCTGGCGGGTTCGAGCAGTATTGATGGCGGGGTGTGCATCTAATTCGCTTTAGGATGGTGCGGGTCTGCACCGGGTGAGTGCGCATCTTGTTACATATATAGTTGCCGGGCGTGGCACTGAAATACCTTTTTACAGTCTTACTTTATGTCCGTCAGAAGTTGACTGACGCCGACCCGCGTCGCTGGTCGAGCTCTATAGCGGTCCGGGAGGCCGCCATGTATCGACAAACTTTGCTCATTGCTTTGCTGGGTTTGACGCTAGCAGGTTGTTACGCGGGACCAGGTTATTACGAATCAGATGTGTATACGGCGCCCGTTTACGGAGGATATTACTACGACGGCGGCGGCTACTATGATCACTACTACCGGCCCGGTTATCCCGGTTACGTGATCGGCCAATCGCACTATTACGGCGTTCGTCCAGGTGGTTACTACCCACACGGCCCAGGTTCTGGTCGACCCGGCTACGGGCCCGGCCCATACCCCGGCCACGGTTATATGCCAAGAGGTGATCACGGCGCAGGCGGCTATCACCCAGGACCTCGACCAGGTTCACCCGGAGGAGGCCAGCACGGTGGTCGATCCGGCGGCGGCAGTAGGGGCGGTGGCCAAGGTGGTCATGGCGGCGGCGGTCGATAACTGATCAGGACCAACGGCGCTTGCGAAGGCGTCGTTTCTACGTTTTGGATTAACCGGTTTTTGGCTAAAGGTCCGTGCGTCGGCCTGACACTGGCTGACCTTTCTGGACTTTTCGGGAGGCTACAGTGTGCCGACATGTATTGATGTTGTTTTCGCTTGGGGCCGCGCTCATCAGCGGCGTGGCAGATGCAGAAGGCTATGGCGCTGAGCACAACTACGGCCAACCCGGCTCTGTGACGACGCCCATTTATGCCGCGCCACGGCCCAGTTATGAAACCGCCCCGCCACGTATGGAATCGTCACCCCCCCGCGTTGATTCACCCCCTGCGGGTCAGGCCTGGGATCCTCGCTACCACGGCAACCCCGGCCACCAACCTGGCCCGCCGCAGCACTATGAACGTCAGTACGACGGTCATAGTGGCGCGGGAGGCGGGCAAAATCCGTAGTCTGTAGATGGGGGTAAGGGATTTGTGTTCGGGCTTAATACTCCGACAAATCCGCCAACGGATGTCGGCCCTCCCATGCCTTGGCAAAGTGTGCATCGATCACTGCGTCTGGAATGTTTGCCACGTCCTGCCAATGCCAATGGGGCTTTTGGTCCTTATCGATCAAGCGCGCACGGACGCCCTCGCTGAATTCCGGATGACGGCAGCAGTTGAGACTCAGGCTGTATTCCATCTGAAAGACTTCAGCCAGCGACATGTTCCGGGCGCGTTTGATTTGCTCCCATACCAGGTGCGCAGTCAGCGGGCAGCCTTCGCTCAGGTTTTTCGCTGCGCGGTCTAGCAGGGCATCGTCATGGGACTGAAGTTGGGTCACGGCGCGCCAAGCGGACGGCAGGTCACCGACGTCCAACAGTCCGTCGATCTGCTGTCGACGCGGCAACCACTGGGCCTCGGGCATTTCGTCCATGGCTTCCTGTTGCAAAGCTTTAAGTAGGCTATTGAGTTGTACCGACGTTTGCTCCTGCCAGTTCAGTTGCAACAAGCCTTCGACTAACTCTTCCTGCTGTTCATCCAACAAAAACCGGTCAGCTAAATCCAGGTCCAGCGCATCACGCGCATTGATGTGCGATCCCGTCAGCCCGAGGAACAGGCCCAATTTGCCGGGCAGTCGGGACAAGAACCAACTGGCGCCGACGTCGGGAAACAGGCCGATGCTGATTTCCGGCATGGCCAAGCGGCTGCTAGGGGTCACGATGCGAATAGACGCGCCTTGCAACAGGCCCATGCCGCCGCCCAGGACATAGCCGTGACCCCAGCAGATTAGCGGTTTGGGATAGGTGTGCAGTTGATAGTCGAGACGGTATTCCGCCGCGAAAAACTGCGCCGCCAAGGGTGGGACTTCGCCCGGATGGGTTCGGCACGCTTCCACCAGACTGCGTACGTCACCCCCGGCACAAAAGGCTTTGCCGCCGTTGCCGCGTAACAATACACAGACGATTTGCGGGTCATTGGCCCACGCGTCTAGTCGTTCAGTCAGGGCTCTGATCATCGGTAGAGACAAGGCGTTCAGGGATTTTTCCGCGTCCAGGCTGGCAATACCAATGCGTACGCCGTCTTGGGCGGGGAGTTCTTCAAATTGCAGATTCATCGTGACCTCTCGGGGGCGGGGCAACTTTCCATTGAGTCTGTGATACCCCCGCGCGACGCGAGTTGCAAACGACGATTTGAAAAGAAGTGTAGGAATTGAGGCTTTTCTGCTCAGCGGAATTGACATCAGAGGCCAGCTTTCCTAGTGTCCGCGCATCGTTTTCTGCAGGTGTGCTATGACAAGCGACGACCGAATAAAGCTTGAGCCCGGCTGGAAGCACGCGTTGCGTGATGAGTTCGAGCAGCCGTACATGAATGAACTGCGCGAGTTTTTGCGCCAGGAGCACGCGGCCGGCAAGGAAATCTATCCTCCGGGTCCGATGATTTTCAACGCGCTGAATTCCACGCCGCTGGATAAGGTCAAGGTGGTGATCCTTGGTCAGGACCCGTATCACGGTCCCGGTCAGGCCCATGGTTTGTGCTTTTCCGTGCAGCCCGGCGTGCCCACGCCGCCGTCGCTGGTGAATATCTATAAAGAGCTAAAGCGCGATCTGAACATCGACATCGCCAACCACGGATACCTGCAATCCTGGGCCGACCAAGGCGTGTTGTTGCTCAACACCACCCTAACCGTCGAACGCGCCAACGCCGCTTCGCACGCGAAAAAGGGCTGGCAGCACTTTACCGATAAGGTCATCGAAACCGTCAGCGCGCACCAACCGCATCTGGTGTTTCTGTTGTGGGGCGCCCATGCGCAAAGCAAACAGAAACTGATCGACGCGACTAAACACCTGGTATTGACCTCGGTTCACCCATCGCCGTTGTCGGCCTATAAAGGCTTCTTGGGCAACGGCCATTTCGGCCGGACCAATAAGTATCTACAACAAAGCGGCTTGACCCCAATTGACTGGAAGTTGCCGATATAGATCATCTGTAGGAGCAACTTGTTGGCGAGAGGCCTTAAAGCGATGCCCTAGGTAGGACGCTTCGCCAGTTCAAGTTGGCTCTACAGAGGGCGTCGAATGTGGAGATCAAGCAGTCAGTCCGGTCATTTTCCCGGATCACTGATCAGGCCAAATTCCTTGGCCAAGACTTTGTAGTCCACCACTTGCTTCTTAACGTACACTTCCAACGCGTCACCGGTCATGGCGAAGGGGAAGAGTTCGCTTCGATCACGCAAGGTGGCGAAATCGTCCGACGCCAGCAGTGTGTCGAATGCCGTTTTCCACCAGGCGTAGTCTTCGTCGCTTACTTTTGGCCCTAGGTAGAAACCGCGAACCACCGGCCAAACAATGTCATAACCCTGCTCCTTGGCGGTTGGGATGTCCTTCATTTCCGGTTCGTTGAGACGCTTTTCGGAGAACACCGCGAGCAGGCGCATTTCGCCGTTGAGAATGTGTGGCATGGAGTCGGAAATGTCGGTGCTGCCCACCTGAATGTGGCCGCCGAGTAACGCCGTCGCAATTTCGCCGCCGCCTTCGAGCGCGACATAGCGCAGGTCGCGCGGGTTAATGCCGGCGGCCCTGGCAACCAATGCCGTTTGCATCCAGTCCTGGCCGCCGATGGTTCCACTCGAGCCAATCGCGATTTTGCTCGGGTCTTTTTTCAGCGCTTTAACCAGATCCTCGAGATTTTTGTAGGGCGAATCGCTTCTCACCGCAATGGCGCCATAGGTAATGCCAATCGCCGCTAGCCAGCGTACGGCACTCTCATCGAAGCGGCCGAATTTACCTTGCGCCAGATTCAACAGTGAGCCGCTGGACCAAGTCACCAAGGTGCCCCCATCGGCTGGGTGCTGAGCAACCACTGCGTTATAGGCCACCGCACCGACACCCCCTGGCATGTAGGTGACGCGCATGGGGGCGCTCAGTAATTTCTCACTCATCAGCGCGCTTTGCGCCAGCTTGCAGGTCAGGTCAAAAGCACCGCCAGCAGAGGCCGGGGCAATGCATTCCGGGCGCTTGGGTTCGGCGGCGAGCAACTGGATGGCCACCAGCATGCAGCCTGCGGCCAAGGCGAAGCGACGCAAAAATAACGTCATGAAGGACTCCATTTTCTTATTTTTATTAGAAAACGCGTCAGGGCGTTGTCTGTTTTGCTTCAGGTGTGACCGAGTGTACCGGGATCCTAGACGGTTAACCTTTCACTAACCTTTCACTGGCTCACCAGCAACGCCGGATTTGTTTTTCGTGCTTCACAGCCGTCGACACGGCTGTAAACTTCACGGCTTATAACGCTAAGAAACCGGAGCAGTCGATGCGCGTTCTTCTCGTTGAAGATCATTTGCAACTGGCCGAGAGTGTGGCGCTGGCCCTGAAAAGCCAAGGCCTGACGGTCGATGTTCTGCACGATGGCGTGGCTGCTGATTTGGCCCTGAGCACTGAGCAATATGCCGTTGTGATTCTGGATGTGGGGTTGCCGCGAATGGACGGCTTTGAGGTGCTGGCTCGTTTGCGAGCCCGGGGCAAGAACCTCCCGGTGCTGATGTTGACTGCCCGCAGCGAGGTCAAAGACCGGGTGCATGGCCTCAACCTCGGCGCCGACGATTACTTGGCAAAACCTTTCGAACTCTCCGAGCTGGAGGCGCGGGTCAAAGCGTTGCTGCGGCGTAGCGTATTAGGCGGCGAACGTCAGCAGCGTTGCGGTGCGTTGGTCTATGACCTCGACACACGACGGTTCGCGTTGGGTGATGAGTTACTGAACTTGACCTCTCGCGAGCAGGCGGTGCTTGAAGCACTGATTGCGCGACCTGGGCGCGTGATGAGCAAGGAACAATTGGCCGCGCAAGTGTTTGGCCTCGAGGAAGAGGCCAGCCCTGATGCCATCGAAATCTACGTCCACCGCTTGCGCAAAAAAATCGATGGGCATCCGATCGCCATCGTCACCTTTCGCGGTCTCGGTTATTTACTGGAAAGCCGCGATGCATGAGGTGGCTGGCGTGGCGCCAAGCAGCTTGCGCTGGCGGCTGCTATGGAACCTTGGGTTGCTGCTTACCGTGCTGATGCTCGCCAGCGGTTTGAGTGCTTACTGGAACGGTCGTGAAGCTGCCGACACGGCGTATGACCGCACCTTACTGGCTTCCGCACGGACCATCGCTGCCGGGGTTTCTCAACGCGATGGTAGCCTGAGCGCCGACGTGCCTTACGTGGCCTTGGACACGTTCGCCTACGACAGCGAGGGGCGCATTTATTACCAGGTTAATGACATCAACAAGCAGCTGATTTCGGGTTACGAAAATCTGCCTGCGCCGCCGCCGGGAACGTTG
The DNA here is from genome assembly GCF_034350045.1 of Pseudomonas sp. CCI4.2. Classification (NCBI taxonomy): domain Bacteria; kingdom Pseudomonadati; phylum Pseudomonadota; class Gammaproteobacteria; order Pseudomonadales; family Pseudomonadaceae; genus Pseudomonas; species Pseudomonas sp. CCI4.2. Next base: position 2,518,412 of record NZ_CP133781.1, read on the forward strand.
CGCACTGACGACTATCCTGCGTTGGCGAGCTTTTACAATGGCCGTTATCAAGGTCAGAACGTGCGTGTCGTTAGCTTGCTCAAACCCGTCAGCGATCCGAACATGAACGGCATGGCGGAAATTCGGGTGGCCGAAACCGAAGAGGCTCGGGTGCGCATGGCGCGCAGTTTGATGGCTGACACATTGGTGCGCTTAGGCTTGTTGGGCGCGGGTGCGCTGGTGTTGGTGTGGTTCACCGTCAGCGCGGCGCTGCGTCCGCTGGAGCGCTTGCGCACAGCAGTGGAAGCGCGTCAGCCAGATGATTTGCGCGCACTGCCGCCGGTGGATGTTCAGCGCGAACTTCAACCGTTGGTGGGCGCCTTCAATCATTTCACTGAACGCTTGCGGGTGCAGTTCGAACGTCACGCGCAGTTCATTGCTGACGCTGCGCATGAGTTGCGCACGCCCTTGGCCGCACTCAAGGCTCGGGTCGAACTGGGATTGCGCGACACCACTCCGGCGAATTGGCGCATCACCCTGGAAGCTGCGGCGCAGGGAACTGATCGGCTGATTCATCTGGCCAATCAGTTGCTGTCGCTGGCACGAATTGAAAACGGTGCAAGGGCAATTTCCGAAGGCGGCGCGCAACGACTCGACCTGAGTCAATTGACGCGGGAGCTGGGCATGGCCATGGCGCCCTTGGCCCATGCTCAAGGCGTCGCCTTGGCGTTGGAAGCGGATGAATCGGTGTGGTTGCGTGGCGAACCTATTTTGCTCAATGAACTGTTGAGTAATTTGGTCGACAATGCGTTGGCGCACACCCCGCCGGGCGGCAATGTGATTTTGCGGGTTAGCGCGCCGGGCGTGCTTGAGATCGAAGACGACGGCCCCGGTATTCCCGAGGCGGAACGTGAGCGCGTGTTTGAACGCTTTTATCGGCGTGATCAGCACGGTTCAGGGTCGGGGCTGGGCCTGGCGATTGTCGGCGAAATCTGCCGCGCGCACTTGGCCCAGATCAGCCTTCATGATGGGGCAGAGCGGGGCTTGAAGGTGCGCGTGAGTTTTGTGCCGGCTTGATAGGGTGCAATGGACCGATGTAATCACAGGTTTCGGCAATTCGCGGATGGCAACAAGATCACGCTAAACCAGCATGTTCATCGACTCATTCATTTCAGCGACGAGGGCGCCATTTTCAAGGTCTAGACCGAGGCGGATAAAGGCAGGTAGGTTGCCTAACTCCAAAGCAGCGAAGGGATGGTGCGTGCCGTGGTAACTGTGCACCGTCGCGACTTGCACCAGATCGACATAATCCGCTTGGTCCACTTGGCGCTCAAAGTCCAGAAACTCCCCCGGTACCTTGGCCAGCATCTCTGGGAACTCCCAGGCAGTGAGCAGCTTTTGACCAATGAACGGATGAATCTGCTCGATCACGTGGTTAAGACTGACGGCATCTGAAAGCAGTTCGAAATGGTCCTCGGCGTACGTCAGGATCGGCAATACGCCAATCAGGTGCATCATCCCGGCTAACGTGGCTTTATCGGGTTTGAGCTTGGAATGATTGCGGCACAACGTGTAGCTGATCCCTGCTACCTGCAGGCTTTTTACCCAGATGTCGTGCATTTTTCGCGCAACGACATCCGACTTGGCCTGGAACATTTGCTCCACTACCAGTCCGATTGCCAGGTTGCAGCTGTAGTTGATACCCAAGCGGGTAATCGCCGTGTGCAGGTCGCTCACTTCGATAGTGCCGCGCATCAGCGGGCTGTTTACTACTTTGATCATTCGTGCAGAAAGTGCAGTGTCGCCGGCGATGACTTTGCTCAGTTCACTGACGCTGATGTCTTGGTTTTCGGCGGCCGTGCGAATTTTCAGGGCCACTTCCGGCAGCGTAGGTAGAAATAACGCGTCGCTGTTGATCGCCCGAATCAAATCCCTTTGCACTGTGTCAGCCATCGTGTTCATGTCACATCTCTTAGGCGTGGCGTGGTTACTGCTTCCGAGCACTCGACGAGCGCCCGGGTTTAGCCGTGTTGGACCCGGAAAACGAGAAAACGTGCGTATTGGTTAGCGCTGAGTTTCCAGTTTGGAGTCCAGCGTATACGGAAGGTGTGTCAATTGAAGTGTCAAACCGTCCGCAGCGCCAACATGAATGTGGCCATCCTCGGCAGCATCCGCCTGCAACACCGCCAGTAGCTCAATGCCATCCTCGGCCTGCGCAGCCATCACCACTTCACCCACTGCACTGGCATGAACCGGTGAAAACAGGGCAGTGCCTGGTTCGGGAAGTTCGATGCCCGCAAGGGTCAGGCGATAGAGTCGGCGCTTGAGCTTGCCCAAGTACTGCATGCGGGCGACGATTTCCTGTCCGGTGTAGCAGCCTTTTTTGAAACTTACGCCGCCGACTGCCTGCAAGTTCAGCATCTGCGGGATAAATGTTTCGCGGGTATTGCCCATTACTTGGCCGATGCCCGCACGGATCTGCCCCAGCAACCAATCGTTCAATGAGCCTTGAGCCAGATGTGCAGCAAGGCGAGCTTGCACGTCGTCGGCCTGGTCGGCGGCTGCCCAAAGCTCGGCGCGAGCGGGCGACACCCGGATAGCGATCAGGCCATTGGCACGCACCACTGAATCCGACGCCTGTGGCAAGTCCAGCCCCAGCGAGACCAGTGCGCCGTCGCCGTCATGAAGGCCGAAACGCACCCAGCCAGCGCTTTCGTCCGTCAGCTTGGATTTGGAAAACACGGCGTATTTTTTTAGGTCGGCCAATTGCGGCTCGATCAATTCTGACGCCATCGCCAGTAGGCAGCCATCACCTTCAAGCAAAATCCGAAAGCTCGACTGCATGCGACCTTTTTGCGTGCAGCGTGCGCCGAGGGTGGCTGCGGTGTCGTTTAGATAGTTGAGATTGCAGGTCAGCTGGCCCTGAAGAAACTTGCTGGCGTCAGGGCCGCGGACGGCGAGTATGCCCTCGTGGGACAGCGTGCAGAAAAAAGCGGAGTCGGCCATGGGTCATCGCAGGGTAAAAAGTCTGGACACCATAATAGTGCTGACTTCGCAGAATAGGTACAGGCTTGATCACTCATCCATGGAAAACCCCTGCGACCAAAGCGCAGTGCGTCACGCTGAGCTGCGCCTGTATACTTGCCGCCTAATTTGAGGAGCGCTCCATGGTCGATGACGTTGAACTCAACCGGCTCTACTGGCACAGCCGCCGTGGCATGCTTGAGCTGGATGTACTGCTGGTACCGTTTGTAAAAGAGGTATACGCCACCCTGAACGCCGAAGATCGCGATCTTTATCGTCGATTGCTGACCTCTGAAGATCAGGACATGTTCGGTTGGTTCATGCAGCGCGAAGAGTCGCCAGACCCGGAGCTGCAACGCATGGTCAGAATGATTCTGGATCGTGTCCAGCCGAAGTGATCGCTTCGAATGCCGTTGGCAGGCCTCGCGGCTGTTGCTGACGGCGTATTTGATAGCGCAGGCGCTGGCGCTGATTTCGTTATTTTCTCTAGATGTGTTTTGGTGGGCCCGTGCGTTGGGCGCTTTGGCGTGCCTGGTTCATGGGTGTTGGGCGTTGCCGCGGTTTGTTTTGCTGAGCAGCCCGGCCGCGTTCACCGGTTTGCGCCGCGACGCCGACGGCTGGCAGCTTTGGAGCGATGGCAACGGCTGGCAAGCGGTGCAATTGCGCCGCGACAGCCTGGCGCTGCCTGTGTTGGTGGTGCTGCGGTTTCGCGTCGTCAATGGGCCGCGATTGATCGATCGGCGGCTGCGCGGTCTGTGTATTCCCCGCGATGCGCTGACGCCGGAGGTACACCGGCGTTTGCGCGTGCGCTTGAAGTTCAGCCGACGTAGATGGGCGGCACCAGAATAGTGTCGAGTGCCACGGGCAGCATGTCCGGGTAATCCAGCGTGTAGTGCAGACCCCGAGATTCCTTGCGTTCCATGGCAGACCTGATCATCAGTTCGGCAACTTGAGCCAGGTTCCTCAGTTCAATAAGGTCTCTGCTGACTTTATAGTTGCTGTAGAACTCGTCAATTTCGTCCAGCAGCAGACGTACCCGATGCTGTGCGCGTTGCAAGCGTTTGTTGGTGCGTACAATCCCTACATAGTCCCACATGAATCGACGTAACTCGTCCCAGTTGTGGGCGATGATCACGTCTTCGTCGGAATCGGTCACCTGGCTGGCATCCCAGGTCGGCAGTTCCTCGGGCAGAGGGATTTTCGGCAACTGCTCGAGAATGTCGGCAGCGGCAGATCGGGCGTAAACGAAGCACTCCAGCAGCGAGTTGCTCGCCATCCGGTTGGCGCCATGCAACCCGGTAAAACTGGTTTCGCCAATCGCATATAGGCCCGGAACGTCGGTACGACCTTGCTCGTTGACCATCACGCCACCGCAGGTGTAATGCGCTGCGGGGACCACCGGTATCGGTTGTTTAGTGATGTCGATGGAAAATTCGAGGCAGCGTTCATACACCGTAGGGAAGTGGGTTTTGATGAACGCTTCAGGCTTGTGGCTGATGTCCAGATAAACGCAGTCGATGCCCAAGCGCTTCATTTCATGGTCGATGGCCCGGGCAACGATATCCCGAGGCGCCAGTTCGGCCCGAGGATCGAAGCGCTGCATGAAGCGTTCGCCGTTGGGCAGTTTGAGAAACGCGCCTTCGCCCCGCAGGGCTTCGGTGACCAGAAAGCTTTTAGCTTGCGGGTGATACAGGCAGGTAGGGTGGAACTGGTTGAACTCTAGATTCGCCACCCGGCAACCCGAACGCCAGGCCATGGCTATCCCGTCACCGCACGCGCCATCGGGGTTACTGGTGTACAGGTAAACTTTTGCTGCGCCGCCCGATGCCAGAATCGTGAAGCGAGCGCCATAGGTATCGACTTCGCCGCTGGCGCGATTGAGCACGTAGGCGCCAAGGCAGCGTTGACCCTCCAGACCCATACGACGTTCGGTGATCAAATCCACCGCCACCCGTTGTTCCAGAAGTTCGATGTTAGGCCGAAGCCTGGCTTGAGACAGCAACGTCTTGAAGATCGCGGCGCCAGTAGCATCGGCGGCGTGGATGATGCGGCGATGGCTGTGGCCACCTTCACGCGTCAAATGGAATTCAAATCCGCCATCTTCCGTGGCAGATTGATCGTCACGGGTGAAGGGCACACCTTGGTCAATGAGCCACTGAATGGCTTCTCGGCTGTGCTCGACGGTGAATCGCACCGCGTCTTCATGGCAGAGCCCGCCACCGGCGTTGAGCGTGTCTTCGACATGGGATTGCACGGTATCCGTGTTATCTAGAACCGCAGCGACGCCACCCTGAGCCCAGAATGTCGAGCCATTGGCCAGGTCGCCTTTACTTAGAACGGCAATGCGTAAATGGCTGGGTAGGGTCAGCGCAAGGCTCAGGCCTGCGGCACCGCTTCCAATGACCAAGACGTCGTGTTGAAAATGTTGGCTCATGTCGTAACTCCGCGCGCAGCGGCCACTAGTATATAGAGGGGTGGATCGGCACAATAGCCGAGCTTTTATGGCATTGTGAAACCACAGCGCGGCAGGAGTGTGCCCCAGTCTGATCAGATCTGCATACCGTTTTCCCGATAGGTGGGCGCAGGCGTGACTGTTTCAGGGTTGAAGCATATTCCTCGTCCTAAATGTGGCGATGTCTTACACCTGATAGCGAAATGCCGGGAACTTTCATGCACCCCGGAAGCTCAATAGCAGGTTGCCTATAAAGGGACGCGTCGTTTGTGTGCGGATTTATGTGACTGCGCCGCACACTGATCGGCGACAAGATTATTTACGCAGCCGGCCATGTCCGCGCTGCGTTTTTCGTGCGGCTAATGACTGTCCGTAGGAAACTTGCTTGGAGGGGAGAACTTTTGCGAAAAGCCCGAGTCTATGTTTGCAAGCCTGTTCAACGGCTGATGCAACACTCCTTCAGGTCCACCGAGGAGTGTTCATGCTAACCCAGGAAGAGGATCAGCAGCTGGTCGAGCGTGTACAGCGCGGCGACAAGCGAGCCTTTGATCTGCTCGTGCTGAAATACCAGCACAAAATTCTCGGGTTGATCGTGCGATTCGTGCACGACACCCATGAAGCCCAGGACGTTGCGCAAGAAGCGTTTATTAAAGCCTATCGCGCACTTGGTAATTTTCGCGGCGACAGCGCCTTTTATACTTGGCTGTACCGCATCGCCATTAATACGGCGAAAAACTATTTGGTGTCGAGAGGTCGGCGACCACCAGATAGCGATGTAAGGTCTGAAGACGCGGAGTTCTATGACGGCGATCATGGCCTCAAGGATATCGAGTCGCCAGAGCGTGCATTGTTGAGGGATGAGATCGAGGGCACTGTCCATCGAACTATCCAGTTACTTCCGGAAGATTTACGTACGGCTCTAACTTTACGCGAATTCGACGGTCTGAGTTACGAGGACATTGCCAGTGTCATGCAGTGTCCGGTGGGTACCGTGCGATCTCGGATTTTCCGCGCTCGGGAAGCCATCGATAAAGCCCTGCAGCCGTTGTTGCAGGAGTCCTGAGACAGCGGCGATAGCCAAGAGAGGAACCGCCATGAGTCGTGAAGCCCTGCAGGAATCGCTGTCCGCAGTGATGGACAACGAAGCGGATGAGCTGGAAATACGTCGGGTGCTGAATGCCTTTGACGATGCTGAGACACGTGCTACCTGGTCGCGTTACCAAGTTGCTCGCGCAGCGATGCACAAAGATTTGCTATTGCCTCATCTGGACATTTCGGCTGCTGTTTCTGCCGCGATTGCAGATGAAGTGAGCCCGCTTAAAGCGCCGCGCAGCCCTTGGCGTAGCTTGGGTCGTTTGGCAGTAGCTGCTTCGGTAACTGTGGCTGTATTGGCTGGTGTACGTTTGTACAATCAGGACGATATCGCCGGCGCAGAGCTTGCGCAGCAGGCGCCTCAGCCAGCAAATCTGTCCGTACCGCTAGTAAAAGGCCCGGCAGTTCTGGCCGGTTACAACGAAAGCGCCGAACAAGCTCCGGGTCCTATGGCCAGTGGCGTGATGCAAGGTCAAGCCGGTTGGCATGATCAGCGTCTGCCTGGTTATCTGCGTCAGCATGCTCAGCAAGCTGCGTTGAAAGGCACTGAAAGCGCGCTTCCTTATGCTCGTGCTGCCAGCTTGGAAAACCGCTAAGGAAGGTCTGAAATAAGACCTTCTTTTTCTGGCAAATCGGGCGTCAAGCGCTCCGAAAGAAAGTACTTCACTGAAATTTCGAAAATATCGGCTTTTATTGATGAATAAGCCGGTTTTAAGCACTTATTAACCCTTAATTTCCATACTGCGGACGCACCTGTCCTATAGGCTCCATCAAATGTCGGCGCGCCATCCACAGATTCGACAGTGCAAACAGTGTCACCAACTGCGCCGTGTTCTTTACCAACCCGCGAAACCGCACCTTGGTGTAACCAAACTGGCGCTTGATCACCCGAAACGGGTGCTCAACCTTGGCCCGAGTTTGCGATTTGGCGTATTCAATCTTGCGCAACGCACGGCCAATGACGCTTTTTTCTCCATGTTTGCGGCGGCTGCTGGGCCTGGCGGAGATCGACCAGATCATCTCGCGCCCCTCATGTTCAAGCCGCTTTTCTACGCCGGTGTAGCCCGCGTCGCCACAGAGATGGGTCTCTTCGCCGTGCAGCAACTGATCGACTTGAGTGACGTCCGCGACATTGGCTGCCGTGCCCACCACGCTGTGCGTCAGACCCGTATCAGCGTCTACTCCGATGTGCGCTTTCATCCCGAAAAAATATTGATTACCTTTCTTGGTCTGATGCATTTCGGGGTCGCGTTTACCCTCTTTATTCTTGGTCGACGTCGGCGCATGAATGATCGTGGCATCAACAATTGTGCCCTGACGAAGCATCAAACCTCGGTCTCCCAGGTAGCCATTAATGACCTCCAGGATTCCCCCGGCAAGATGGTTTTTCTCCAGCAGGCGACGGAAGTTGAGAATCGTGGTTTCGTCGGGAATGCGTTCCAGATTCAACCCCGCGAACTGGCGCAGAATCGTGGTCTCATAAAGAGACTCTTCCATTGCTGGATCGCTATAGCCGAACCAGTTCTGCATCAGGTGCACACGCAACATGGCCATCAAGGGATACGCCGGGCGGCCCCCTTCGCCTTTTGGATAATGCGGCTCGATCAAAGCGATCAACCCCTTCCAGGGGACGACCTTGTCCATCTCGCTCAGGAAAATCTCACGGCGGGTTCGCTTACGTTTACCGGCGTACTCGGCATCGGCGAAAGAAATTTGCTTCATGGGGGGCAACCGCTCGGCTCATGTGATGGGGGACATTTCACCAGATTTGAAAACCTTTTTCAGAGTTTCCCTAAGGAGGATCATGCGCGCCATCCCTCTATTGCCGCTTCTGCTCAGTGGATGGCTGGTTCTTCCAGCGCACGCCGACGATGCGCAAGACCTCCTCAAACGTCTTGCGCAGGCTGAGCAACAGCAAAGCTTTCAAGGCACTTTTGTTTACGAGCGTAACGGTAGTTTTTCTACCCATCGAATCTGGCATCGAGTCGTCGATGGCAAAGTTCGCGAGCATATGCTCCAGTTAGATGGTTCTGCGCAAGAAGTGCTACGCGTCGACGGGCTTACCCAGTGCGTGAGCGGCTTACTTGTATCAGGCATAACCAATCAACCGGACTCTCCTGCACGAGCGTTTGATCCAAAGAAGTTGTCTGCTTTCTATGAAATTAATATAGTTGGGAAATCCCGTGTGGCGGGTCGTAATGCAATTATCGTTGCACTAACGCCGCGCGACCAACATCGCTATGGCATTGAACTGCATGTTGATAGTGAGACAGCATTGCCGTTGAAGTCGTTGTTACTCAATGACAAGGGGCAATTACTTGAGCGATTCCAGTTCACCGAACTGGATACACGCGATATCCCAACAGACCAGATGTTGGAAGCAACCGCCGATTGCAAGCCCGTGCAAACCGCCAGTGCCAAAGAAGACTCATCCAGCGTCCCGGCGACTTGGCGGTCAGACTGGGTGCCTGATGGTTTTCAGTTGAGCCGCAGTTCAGCGCGGCAAGATCCAACGTCCAAAGTGACGCTCACCAGCCTGATGTATGACGATGGCTTGGCGCGATTCTCGGTATTCATCGAGCCGGTAAACGCGACGGACACCGCTGATATTCGTACTCAGTTAGGTCCTACCGTTGCGGTTTCGCGTCGGGTTGCCACTGCTTCAGGCGACGCCATGGTAACGGTTGTGGGAGAAATTCCGATTGGCACCGCTGAGCGTATCGCGCTCTCAATGCGCAATGTTGATTCGCAATCAAAGCAGGTTGCCAAATAAATCGCCCCGGTATCAACGGTGTACGCGCAAGCCGTGAACAAGATTTTCTCATTCGCCGCGATATGATCTGCAAAACGAGCTTTAGCGTGTTTCGCAGAGAGATGCTGAAATGTTTTGTGAAGGTTCAGGTTTGCAAAAAAAATCGATTGTTTCTATAGGTCATAGCCTCCCAGCTCTGGCCTTAGTCGTTTCTGGGTCAAGAAAATTGGCTGACAGAATCCGGTCGCAGTCGCTAGTGATGTGCATCCGCTTTTTCGGACCGGTCGGTCCGACAGCTCAACCATGCTCGTTGTGTACGGGAGACGTATGTTGATACCAAGCTTGAAGTCCTATTTGTCACTCGTTGCCGCTGTATTGATGCTCAGTCAAGTGGCCGTTGTTCAGGCAGAGTCTTTGCCTGACTTTACCGGTTTGGTCGAGCAAGCTTCGCCCGCTGTCGTAAACATCAGTACGCGACAAAAAATGCCGGAACGGTCCGTGGCAAGTGGTCAAATGCCCGACCTGGATGGCCTCCCGCCACAGCTTCGAGAGTTTTTCGAACACAGCATGCCCAAGGGGCAACGCACTCCCAAGGGTGATCGTCAGCGTGAAGCTCAGTCCCTGGGCTCTGGCTTCATCATTTCGTCTGACGGGTACGTGCTAACCAATAACCACGTGATCGAAGGAGCGGACGAAATTATCGTGCGTCTGTCCGATCGCAGCGAATTGAAAGCCAAGTTGGTCGGCACCGACCCGCGCACTGACGTTGCCGTGCTGAAAATTGACGGCAAGGACCTGCCCACCGTCAAGATCGGTGATTCCGACAAGCTGAAAGTGGGTGAGTGGGTATTGGCCATCGGCTCGCCGTTCGGCTTCGATCACTCAGTGACCAAAGGCATTGTCAGTGCCAAAGGTCGCAGCCTGCCGAATGACACCTATGTGCCGTTCATCCAGACCGACGTGGCGATCAATCCGGGTAACTCCGGTGGCCCGCTGTTCAACATGGCCGGCGAAGTGGTCGGGATCAACTCGCAGATATTCACCCGCTCTGGTGGTTTCATGGGTCTGTCTTTCGCGATCCCCATCGACGTCGCCATGGACGTAGCCAATCAGTTGAAATCGGGTGGCAAGGTCAATCGCGGCTGGTTGGGCGTGGTGATTCAAGAGGTCAACAAAGACTTGGCTGAGTCCTTCGGTCTCGACAAGCCAGCCGGTGCGCTGGTGGCTCAGGTACTGGATAACGGTCCTGCGGCAAAAGGCGGCATTCAAGTGGGTGACGTGATTCTCAGTGCCAATGGTCAGCCCATTGTCATGTCCGCCGACCTGCCACATATTGTCGGCAACATGAAGGACGGCAGTAAAGCTGACCTGCAAGTGATTCGAGACGGCAAACGCCAAACCGTGAGCGTTACCATCGGTGCGCTGCCGGACGAAGGCCAGGAGATGGGTATTCCTGGAGAGGGCGCGGAGCACAGCAGCAATCGTCTCGGTGTCTCGGTGGTCGAATTGACTGACGAGCAGAAAAAAAACTTCGACCTCAAAGGCGGTGTAGTGATCAAGGAAGTGCAGGAAGGTCCTGCGTCTTTGATCGGTCTGCAGCCGGGCGATGTGATTACCCACCTGAACAATCAGGCAATCACGTCCGCGAAGAACTTCACTGAGGTTGCCAAAGACCTGCCGAAGAACCGGTCAGTCTCCATGCGCGTCTTGCGCCAGGGCCGTGCAAGCTTCATTACGTTCAAACTGGCTGAGTAACCGGGCGGCTTAATAAAAAGGGCGGTGATTACCGCCCTTTTTTGTGTCCGTGTTCAGGTAATGCGGTTACATAACCGTAACTGATCGTTGCCTGGCTTACGAACGTGACGCCCCAGCCTTCGATCAGGTACAATTCCCGGCTATTTTTCGGCGGGCAGTCTGCCTGCAACCTTTTTGAGTGTTGATCCGTGAGTGATTTGAGTCATATCCGCAATTTCTCCATCATCGCCCACATTGACCATGGCAAGTCGACGCTGGCCGACCGCTTCATTCAGATGTGTGGCGGCTTGTCCGAGCGCGAGATGGAAGCTCAAGTCCTCGATTCCATGGACTTGGAGCGCGAACGCGGCATCACCATCAAGGCTCACAGCGTTACCCTGTATTACAAGGCGCTGGACGGTAAAACCTATCAACTGAACTTCATCGACACCCCAGGCCACGTTGACTTCACCTATGAAGTCAGCCGGTCGCTGGCTGCCTGTGAAGGCGCGCTGCTGGTTGTTGACGCGGGGCAAGGGGTTGAAGCCCAGTCCGTCGCCAACTGTTATACCGCTATCGAGCAAGGCCTTGAGGTCATGCCGGTGCTGAACAAGATCGATTTGCCGCAGGCAGACCCTGATCGCGTCAAAGAAGAAATCGAAAAGATCATCGGCATTGACGCTACTGACGCAGTTGCCTGCTCGGCCAAAACCGGCCTCGGCGTTGATGAGGTGCTGGAGCGTCTGGTTCACACCATCCCTGCTCCGACCGGTGATATCGACGCGCCGCTGCAAGCGTTGATCATCGATTCCTGGTTCGACAACTATCTTGGCGTTGTGTCGCTGGTGCGCGTGCGCAACGGCCGCGTACGCAAGGGCGACAAGATTCTGGTCAAATCCACCGGCAAAATGCATTTGGTGGACAGCGTGGGTGTGTTTTCGCCCAAGCACACACAGACCGTTGATCTGAAAGCTGGCGAAGTGGGATTCATCATTGCCGGTATCAAAGACATCCACGGCGCCCCCGTTGGCGATACTTTGACCCTGAGCACCACGCCTGATGTAGCCGTGTTGCCCGGCTTCAAACGTGTTCAGCCGCAGGTGTATGCCGGGCTGTTTCCGGTTAGCTCGGACGATTTCGAAGACTTCCGCGAAGCGCTGCAAAAGCTGACGCTGAATGACTCGTCCTTGCAATACGCGCCGGAAGCCTCCGACGCGCTTGGTTTTGGCTTCCGCTGCGGCTTCCTCGGCATGCTCCACATGGAGATTATCCAGGAACGTCTAGAGCGCGAGTACGATCTGGACCTGATCACCACGGCGCCGACGGTAATTTTTGAATTACTGTTGAAAACCGGTGAAACGATTTTGGTCGATAACCCGTCAAAGCTTCCTGATCAGTCTACGATCGAAGACATGCGTGAGCCGATCGTACGCGCCAATATTCTTGTGCCTCAAGAACACTTGGGTAACGTCATTACGCTGTGCATCGAAAAACGTGGCGTGCAACACGACATGTTGTTCCTGGGCACTCAGGTACAAGTGACCTACGACCTGCCGATGAACGAAGTGGTCTTGGACTTCTTCGACCGTCTCAAGTCGGTGAGCCGTGGTTATGCGTCTCTGGACTACCATTTCAACCGTTACCAATCTGCAAACCTGGTCAAGCTTGATGTGTTGATCAACGGTGAGAAAGTCGACGCGTTGGCGTTGATCGTGCACCGCGACAACGCGAACTTCAAAGGTCGCGCGTTGACCGAAAAGATGAAAGAGCTGATCCCGCGGCAGATGTTCGACGTGGCAATCCAGGCCGCCATTGGCGGGCAGGTTGTGGCACGGACAACCGTCAAGGCGCTCAGAAAGAACGTACTGGCCAAATGTTACGGTGGTGACGTTAGCCGTAAGCGTAAACTGCTCGAGAAGCAGAAGGCCGGTAAAAAACGCATGAAGCAAGTCGGTAACGTGGAAATTCCACAGGAAGCCTTCCTTGCAGTGCTCAGGTTGGATAGTTAGGTCCTATGTCACTAAATTTCCCGCTGTTGTTGGTCATCGCCGTTTTCGTATGCGGTTTGCTTGCATTGCTCGACTTGGCCATTTTGGCGCCACGTCGGCGTACCGCGATATCGACTTATCAGGGCAGCGTCAGCCAGCCGGATGTCGCCATCGTAGAGCGACTGAACAAAGAACCTTTGCTGGTTGAATACGGCAAATCGTTCTTTCCAGTGCTGTTCATCGTGCTGATTTTGCGCTCGTTTCTGGTAGAGCCGTTTCAGATTCCGTCGGGGTCGATGAAGCCAACACTGGACGTGGGTGATTTCATCCTGGTAAACAAATTCTCCTACGGCATTCGTTTGCCCGTACTGGATCAGAAAGTGATCCAGATCGGCGATCCGCAGCGCGGTGACGTCATGGTGTTTCGCTACCCAAGCGACCCAAGCGTCAACTACATCAAGCGTGTAGTAGGTTTGCCCGGTGATCAGATTCGCTATACCAGTGACAAGCGTCTGTTCATCAATGGTGAATTGGTCGCCAAGCAGTTGATCGGTTCTGAACCAGGCACTCTAGGCAGCGCAGAGCTTTATCAAGAGAAACTGGGCGAAGTTGAGCATCAGATTCGTCAGGAAATGAGTCGCTACCGCGCGCCACCTGATCATGAATGGACCGTGCCAGCGGCGCACTATTTCATGATGGGTGACAACCGTGACAACTCTAACGACAGCCGTTTTTGGGACGATCCCAACATTCCCAAGGATGAACTGGGCATGGTCCCCGACAAGAATATTGTCGGTAAAGCCTTCGCTGTCTGGATGAGCTGGCCTGAGCCGAAACTGAGCCACTTCCCGAATATTTCCAGGGTTGGCCTGATCAAGTAGCCAAATACGGCGCTGTTTCGCAACAGCGCCGTATGTCATTTGGGTTGGCTTGAAACGCTGGCAACGGCACAAAAACCTTGCTGGCAAATAGAGCAGCTACGCTTGAGGTCGAACATGACATCCGCCGCGTCGCAAAAAGGTTTGTCCTTATTTGGGTGGTTGCTCACATTGGCGCTGGTCGCTTTTGTGGCGAGCACGGCGTTTAAAATGATTCCGCATTACCTCGACTACATGTCGTTGAAGAAAATTATTAGCTCGGTCGATACCGACAAAGCGCTGGAAATTACAACGGTCAGCGATTTTTACAGCCATGTCAGCAAGGGCATGGAGGTCAACAGCATTCGGGATTTGGATTTGAACAAGGCGTTAAGTGTGACGGTGGAGAACAACCAGTTCCTCGCCCATTTGAAATATGAGAATCGCGAACCACTGATCGAGAATATCGATTTAGTGATGAAATTCGACCACGAATTCAGTGTGGCTAAACCGTGAGCGTTTCCTTAAGTCGCCTGGAGCGTCAGCTCGGCTACACCTTCAAGGATCAGGACCTGATGATCCTGGCCCTGACTCACCGAAGTTTTGCCGGACGCAACAACGAACGTCTGGAGTTCCTCGGTGATGCCATTTTGAACTTCGTCGCTGGAGAGGCTTTGTTCGACCGCTTCCCTCTTGCGCGAGAAGGCCAGTTGTCTCGGCTTCGTGCGCGCTTGGTGAAAGGTGAAACCCTGGCGTTGCTGGCCCGTGGTTTCGACTTGGGCGAGTACCTGCGCCTGGGTTCCGGCGAATTGAAAAGCGGTGGGTTCCGTCGCGAATCGATTTTGGCCGATGCCCTTGAAGCATTGATCGGTGCAATCTATCTGGACGCTGGCATGGACATGGCGCGAGAGTGCGTGTTGGCCTGGCTAACCACCGAGTTCGATAGCCTGACGCTGGTCGATACCAACAAAGATCCGAAAACCCGTCTGCAAGAGTTTCTGCAGTCGCGCGCCTGTGACTTGCCACGTTATGAAGTGGTGGATATCCAGGGCGAACCGCACTGCCGACTATTCTTCGTCGAGTGTGAGATCACCTTATTGAACGAAAAAAGCCGGGGTCAGGGTGTCAGTCGTCGCATTGCCGAACAGGTAGCAGCGGCCGCAGCACTCATTGCCCTTGGCGTGGAGAACGGCCATGACTGATTCAACCGCAACACGCTGTGGCTATGTTGCCATTGTTGGCCGGCCCAACGTGGGCAAGTCCACGCTGCTGAACCACATTCTCGGCCAAAAGCTGGCGATTACTTCGCGCAAGCCACAGACCACCCGTCACAACATGCTCGGCATCAAAACTGAAGGCCCGATTCAAGCGGTCTACGTCGATACCCCTGGCATGCACAAAAACGGTGAGAAAGCGCTCAACCGCTACATGAACAAAACCGCGTCGGCTGCCTTGAAAGACGTCGACGTGGTGATTTTCGTCGTCGACCGCACACGTTGGACCGACGAAGATCAGATGGTCCTTGAGCGCATTCAGTACGTGCAGGGACCGGTGATTCTGGCGATCAACAAAACTGACCGTCTCGAAGACAAAGCGGCATTGATGCCGCATCTGGAGTGGCTGCAGGGGCAATTGCCCAACGCCCAGATCGTGCCGATTTCCGCGCAACAGGGCCACAACCTTGAAGCACTGGAAAGGTTGATTGCTTCCCACTTGCCGGAAAACGATCACTTCTTCCCGGAAGATCAGATTACCGACCGCAGCAGCCGCTTCCTCGCCGCTGAACTGGTTCGCGAAAAGATCATGCGTCAGCTGGGTGCCGAGCTGCCGTATCAAATTACCGTGGAAATCGAACAGTTCAAGCAGCAAGGCAAAACCCTGCACATTCACGCGCTGATTCTGGTGGAGCGTGACGGGCAGAAGAAAATCATCATTGGTGACAAGGGCGAGCGGATCAAGCGTATCGGCACCGACGCGCGCCGGGACATGGAGCTGTTGTTTGACTCCAAAGTCATGCTCAACCTGTGGGTCAAGGTCAAAGGTGGCTGGTCCGATGACGAACGCGCCCTGCGTTCGCTGGGTTACGCCGACCTGTAAGCCAAACAGCCGGTGTCGGGTCGCCTTGTCGGCCCGGCACCGCGCAAATTCATATCGTTATCCGCTACGCTTCCCATTGCTGCGATCTGCGAGCCTGCCTGAACGATGAGCACGCCAACCGGCCAACTTGCTTATGTGCTGCACAGCCGGGCGTACCGCGAAAGCAGCGCATTGGTCGACTTCCTTACGCCTCAAGGTTTGTTTCGTGCGGTGTTACGCAGCGCGCGCGGTAAGGCCGGCACCCTGGCCCGTCCTTTCGTTCCGCTGGAAGTCGAATTTCGCGGTCGAGGCGAACTAAAGAATGTCGGGCGCATGGAAAGTGCTGGCCTGTCGACGTGGCTCATTGGCGAAGCGCTGTTTAGCGGCCTTTACCTGAATGAGCTGCTGATTCGGCTATTGCCCCCTGAAGTCCCCCATCCCGCTGTTTTCGACCACTATGCCGCCACCTTGTTGGCCTTGGCCGAAGGTCGTGCGCTGGAACCGTTGTTACGCTCCTTCGAATGGCGCCTGCTCGACGAGCTGGGTTACGGCTTCGACCTGCACGCTGATATCGACGGTGAGCCGGTGGCGTCAGATGGCATGTACCGTTTGCGGGTGGATGCCGGGCTAGAGCGCGTTTGGTTGTTACAGCCTGGCGTGTTTCAGGGCGTAGAGTTGTTGGCCATGGCAGAGGCGGACTGGAACGCACCAGGCGCGCTGGCTGCAGCCAAACGCTTGATGCGTCAGGCGCTTGCCGTGCACCTGGGCGGGCGGCCGCTGGTTAGTCGTGAATTGTTTCGTAAGCCGTGAGCACACTTTATGCTGCCCAGGTTTGTTGTGATCAAATTGACAGGAGACATCTGTGACTCAAAGCACTCGCATTCTTCTTGGCGTGAACATCGACCACGTGGCCACTTTGCGACAGGCCCGTGGCACTCGTTACCCCGATCCGGTGAAAGCTGCGCTGGATGCCGAAGAGGCAGGGGCTGATGGAATAACCGTACATTTGCGCGAAGACCGCCGTCACATTCAGGAGCGTGACGTGCTGCTGCTCAAGGATGTATTGCAAACACGCATGAACTTCGAGATGGGTGTGACCGAAGAGATGCTCACGTTTGCCGAGCGTCTTCGTCCGGCCAATATCTGTTTGGTTCCGGAAACCCGCCAAGAGCTGACCACCGAAGGCGGTCTGGACGTCGCGGGACAAGAAGCGCGGATCAAGGCCGCGGTGGATCGACTGACGAAGGTCGGTTGCGAAGTGTCGTTATTCATCGACCCTGATGAGCGGCAGATCGCGGCGTCCAAACGTATCGGAGCACCTGCTATCGAATTGCACACCGGCCGTTACGCCGATGCACAGACCCCTAGCGACGTTGCAGAAGAATTGCAGCGAATTGCTGATGGCGTCGCGTTTGGCTTGGCCCAAGGCCTGATCGTCAATGCCGGTCACGGTCTGCATTACCACAACGTCGAAGCGGTCGCGGCGATCAAGGGCATCAACGAATTGAATATTGGCCATGCGTTGGTGGCCCATGCACTGTTCGTGGGTTTCAAATCGGCCGTTGCCGAAATGAAAGCGCTGATAGTGGCGGCGGCAGCCAAGGGTTGATCAAGTAGACCGCGTCAAGTTGCTCGCCAACAAGAGGGTATCTACAGAGTCCTGTTCAATCCCCTGTAGAGCCAATGTGTTGGCGAGCCTTTATGGCTTACGCGCCACAATCACGGCCCGCATCGGCGCTGGCAAGCCTTCCACCGTTCGGCTGTGGTCCGCTGGATCCAGGTAGTCGCTCAACGACTGAAAACGCATCCACTCTGTACCGCGCTGTTCTTCGACAGTGGTCGTGCTGACGTCGACACAGCGCACGTCAACAAATCCGGCACGGCGCAGCCACAATTCAAGCGCGGGCACCGAGGGGAGGAACCAGACGTTGCGCATCTGAGCGTATCGGTCTTCCGGCACCAGCACTTGCTGCACATCGCCCTTCACCACCAAAGTCTCCAGCACCAACTCGCCGCCTTTTACCAAGCAGTCTTTCAGTGCCAGCAAGTGGTCAATCGGTGAGCGCCGGTGATAAAGCACACCCATGGAAAATACGGTATCGAAGCCTTCGAGGTTGGCGGGCAGGTCTTCCAGGGTAAACGGCAGGTGCCAGGCGGGAAGGTCAGGCAAAAAGCGCTGCATCGCCTGGAATTGGCAGAAAAACAGCCAGTTTGGATCAACCCCAATCACGCTGTCGGCCCCGGCGCCCAGCATGCGCCATTGGTAATAGCCGTTGCCGCAACCGACATCCAGCACCCGTTTGCCTTTCAAATCCAGGTGCGGCGACACCCGCGACCATTTCCAATCGGAGCGCCATTCGGTGTCGATGTGTACGCCAAAGACATCGAACGGCCCTTTGCGCCACGGGGACAAACCCATTAGCGCAGTGCGTAATTGCGCACGGGTTTCAACATCACAGTCGCAGTCGAGCGTGAAGCTTTCAGCCAAGTCAATGCGCGTGGGCTTGAGCGGTGGCAAAGCGTCCAGTGCGCCTTGCCAGCGCTCAAGGTCGCCATGGCTTTTAGTCATCTTGGTATCAAGCTGTGCTTGCAGGCCGTTAGCCCACTCAGCCAAGGGCGTGCCCGCCAAACGGTGGACCAGTGGAGCGAGATCAATCATGGCAGGGCAATCAACGAGGCAAAGTTAAGGCATTGGAACCACGGCACTACTTTGGAAAACCCGGCCGCCAGCAGGCGATCCCGATGTTCTTCAAGGCTGTCGGGCTTCATGACGTTTTCGATGGCGCTGCGCTTCTGGGCAATTTCCAGCTCGCTGTAGCCATTGGCGCGTTTGAACGCGATGTGTAAATCGGTGAGCAGGGCGTGTTCCTGATCATCGGTAAACCGCAGTTTTTCCGAGAGGATCAGTGCGCCACCGGGCACCAACGCCTGACGCACCTGGCTGAGTAAATTCAGACGTTGCTCGGGGGCGATGAACTGCAGCGTGAAATTCAACGCCACCACCGAAGCCGGCTGGAATTGCAGCGCGAGAATGTCGCCTTCGATAACCTCGACCGGCAACAACTCTTGAAACATCGAGTCCTGTGCTTTGAGGTATTCACGGCAGCGTTCCACCATCGCCGAAGAGTTATCCACAGCGATCACGCGGCAACCTTCGCTGCGTACGTGCCGGCGCAACGACTGGGTGACTGCGCCTAGAGAGCTACCCAAGTCATACAACACGCTATTGGGCTGAGCGAACTGCGCCGCGAGCACGCCTAGATTTTCGACAATCGTGGGATAGCCCGGCACTGAACGCTTGATCATGTCCGGAAAAACGCGCACCACGTCTTCGTTAAAGGCGAAGTCCGGCACTTGGGCCAATGGCTGGGCGAAAATACGGTCGGGTTCTTTGCTCACAGCGATTCCAGCATGGAGGGCGAAAAGGCCGGCATTTTAGCGAAGTTAGCCCCAGGAAGCGACGTCGCCCTACTATTACCTGTAGAGCCAACTTGTTGGCGAGGCTACGTCAGTCTCGCCAACAAGTTGGTTCCTACAGAAGATTAGTGGGTTTCTGAGATTAATTAACCGTAATAGCGCAATCAAACGTCTTCACCGGCGCCACTTCCGGCGCCCACGGCTGTTGATAGGTCATCATCAAGCGTCCGGTCCCGGCGTTAGCCGCTTGATAACGCCACGCCGACTGCCCAGCAGTACCGACCAGCCCGGCATTTTCCGGGTTGCTGTAAACCTCAGGGCCCAAGCTGCGCAAAACACCGGGTGCGGGGTTTTGCACTGCCCAGCGATAGCCGGTCTCAGGAGTACTGGGTAGGGTCAGGAGTAGGGTTTGCCCGGATTTCAGTTTAAGCGGGCAATCACTTTGCTTATCAAGGCTAACGATTTGCCGGGGTTGTTGCGCGCAAGCAGCAAGCAGGGCGAGGCTCAGCGGGACGAGCAGGCGGGTGGCAGTCATGGAGGCTCCAGTCGTATGCAACGAACCCAGAGCATAGCCTTTCTCGCCAACAAGTTGGACTGCACCTGCTGCAGCCAACGTGTTGGCGAAACAATTAACCCTTAAAACAATATCTTCGCTACGTCAGCAAAGCGCTTGGCAAAGTGGACGGTTATCCCTTCCTTGAGGTACTCCGGCAGCTCTTCAAAGTTGCCTCGGTTGGGCTCTGGCAGGATCAGCTCATGAATTTTCTGTCGCCGCGCCGCGATGACTTTTTCACGAACCCCTCCAATCGGCAGTACATGCCCGGTCAGCGTCAGCTCGCCGGTCATGGCCACACCCTTTTTCGGTGCCTGGTTGCGCGCCAACGACAACAGAGCGCTGGCCATGGTCACCCCAGCACTTGGGCCGTCTTTCGGGGTTGCGCCTTCGGGCACGTGCAAGTGGACAAATGCTTCGTCGAAGAACCTTGGGTCCCCACCGAATTGCGCAAGATTGGCACTGACATAGCTGTAGGCGATTTCCGCAGATTCCTTCATAACATCACCCAACTGCCCGGTGAGTTTGAAGCCGCGATTAAGCGTGTGAATACGGGTTGCTTCAATCGGCAGTGTCGCGCCGCCCATGCTGGTCCAGGCCAAGCCGGTAATGACACCGGTACCAGACAGCACCTGCTCGTTACGGAATACCACTGTTCCCAGCGACGCTTCGAGGTCTTTGGGCCCGAGCTTGATCACCAGGTCTGGGCTGTCGATCAACTTGACCACTGCTTTACGCACCAGTTTGCCCAGCTGTTTTTCCAGTTGCCGAACCCCGGCTTCCCGAGCGTAACCGTCGATGACCTGACGCAACGCGCTGTCGCTGATAGTCAGATTGGTTTTCGACACGCCAGCCTTTTTCAGCTGTTTTGGCCACAAGTGGCGCTTGGCAATGGCGAGCTTTTCTTCAGTGATGTAGCCCGACAGGCGAATCACTTCCATCCGGTCCAACAGCGGGCCGGGAATCGAATCCAGGGTGTTGGCGGTGCAGACGAACAGCACTTTCGACAGGTCCAGACGCAAATCCAGATAGTGATCGAGGAATTCCACGTTCTGTTCCGGGTCAAGGGTTTCCAGCAGCGCCGAGGCAGGGTCGCCCTGGTAGCTTTGGCCCATTTTGTCGATCTCGTCGAGCATGATCACCGGGTTCATCACTTCCATGTCTTTGAGCGCTTGGACCAGTTTGCCCGGCTGCGCGCCGATGTAGGTCCGACGGTGACCTTTGATCTCCGCTTCGTCGCGCATGCCGCCGACGCTGAAGCGGTAGAAAGGTCGCCCCAAGGATTCGGCAATCGAACGGCCAACGCTGGTTTTGCCCACGCCCGGCGGACCGACCAACAACACAATGGAGCCGCTGATCTCGCCTTTGTAAGCACCCACCGCGAGGAATTCGAGGATGCGGCTCTTGATGTCGTCGAGCCCGGCATGGTGTTGATCGAGCACCTTGCGCGCATGCTTGAGGTCGAGTTTATCTTTGCCGTAGACGCCCCACGGCACCGAACTGGCCCAGTCGAGGTAGTTGCGGGTGACAGCGTATTCCGGCGAGCCCGTTTCAAGGATCGACAGTTTGCTCATCTCCTCATCGATGCGCTTGCGGGCCTGCGGCGGTAAGGTCTTGCCTTCCAGCCGCTGCTCAAACTGTTCGATGTCGGCGCTGCGGTCGTCCTTGCTCAAGCCAAGCTCTTGCTGGATGACCTTAAGTTGTTCCTTAAGGAAGAACTCGCGCTGATGTTCGCCGATCTTGCGATTCACCTCGGCGGATATTTCTTTCTGCAGCCGCGCCACTTCAACTTCCTTGCGCAGCATCGGCAAGACCTTCTCCATGCGTTTGAGCATGGGCACGCAATCGAGTACCTGCTGCAATTCAACCCCGGTGGCCGAGGTCAGCGCGGCGGCGAAATCGGTCAGCGGCGATGGATCGTTGGGGCTGAAGCGGTTCAAGTAGTTTTTCAGTTCTTCGCTGTACAGCGGGTTCAGCGGCAGCAGTTCCTTGATCGCGTTGATCAGGGCCATGCCGTATGCCTTGACCTCATCAGTCGCTTCGACGGGTGTCTGCGGGTATTCAACCTCTACCAGATACGGTGGGCGATGGTGTTTGAGCCACGTGCGAATGCGCACACGGCTCAGGCCCTGAGCGACGAATTGCAATTTGCCGTTTTCACGGCTGGCGTGATGTACCTTCACCAGCGTGCCGTATTCAGGCAAAGCGTGGGTGTCGAAATGGCGGGTGTCGTCGGGCGGCGCGTCCATGAAAAACAGCGCCAGGGAGTGGTGGTCCGACTTGCTGACCAGCTCCAGGGTCTCGGCCCAAGGCGCTTCGTTAACGATCACCGGCAGCACTTGGGCCGGGAAGAACGGACGGTTGTGGATCGGAATGATATACACCTTGTCCGGAAGGTTCTGTCCCGGCAGGGCCAAGCTGGTACTGGTGGAATGTTCGGGTACATCGTGTTCGGCATTGATGTCTTCTGACACAGTCGCTGAGTCGGTGTGCTGGTCGCTCATGGGGCACCTGCATAATTGAATATGCTGTTTAGATGGGGCGCGGCGGAGCGGGTTTCAATGGCCTTGCCAAATTGATTCAGCCAGACTTAGGTTGCTGCTTGAAATGCTGATACGGTTAAAGAGGTATTCGACGAGTAGTGGCTAGATGCCTTTTTAAAAGCGTGACCTTCTCAATGCGTACCACTAATCTGCCTAGCTGGTTTTTCATTGCCAAGGCAGGCGTACTGTTTATTGGCGTTGTTGTTACGGAACGGAAACAGCTATGCGCAGCGTATTTTCTTCAGTTGTTTTGGTGATGTTTTCAGTCATTTTCAGTGTGAGTGTATCGGCGGCGAACTTCGAGGCCGATATCGTGGATCAACAGGGCAAGCCTCTGAAATTTGCCGTGCTCACTCTGCAAGGACCGCCAGGCAACGTAGCCATAGCCCTCAAAGCCGATATGGACCAGCGCGATCAGCAATTTGCACCGCACGTGCTGGCTGTCCATTCGGGTACACAAATCGCCTTTCCCAACAGCGATAACGTCCGCCATCAGGTGTATTCGTTTTCTCCGGCCAAGCGTTTTGAACTACGGTTGTACGAAGGAACGCCGTCATTACCGGTGCTGTTCGACAAGCCCGGGGTAGTCGTATTGGGCTGCAATATTCATGACTCTATGCTGGGTTATGTGTATGTCACCGATGATCCCTGGTTTGCAGTCAGCGGGGGTGATGGTGCGATTAAATTCGATCAACTGGCTGCCGGGCATTACAAGGTAACGCTCTGGCATCCTGATTCGGCTGACATGCAGCCAGTATCGGGCGGCGAGATCGACGTCCCGGTCAACGGGTTGCGCCAGCGATTCACGCTGCCAGTGCAACCCAAAGACACGGATATGGACATGACCCCGGCGCCGAGTGCTTTTGGCGACGCCTTCAAGAAGGCCGCGCATGAATGAACCTTCGCAGTAGTTTCCAGGCGCGCATCGCTGGCGTATTGATCTTGTTAATGCTGGTTGTCATTGGCGCTGTGTACTTTGCGGTCAAGGCAGCCACGGATAACGCGGTGCGGATTCAAGCCGAAGAACAGTTAGAAGTCGGTACCCGCGTATTCCAGAATTTGCTGGATATTCGCGGTCGGCAACTGCGTGATGGCGTCCAGTTGGTGGCTGCGGATTTCGGTTTTCGTGACGCAGTGTCCAGCCGCGACTCAGCAACCATTCGCTCGGTCTTGCGCAATCATGGCGCGCGGATCAACGCCAGTGACATGTTCCTGCTGAGCATGGAAGGCAAAGTGTTGGCCAGCACCGTAGAGCAGATACCGGAAGGCAGCCAATTTCGTTTCGACAAGGCTTTGCGCACGGCCCGCCGCACCAACTCCTCGGTGCTGATCGTGCCGCTCGATGGCAAGCCGCATCTCTTGGTGGAAAGTACCGTCTTGGCGCCCCTGCCCATTGGGCGGGTAGTGATGGGCTTTGCGATCGACAGCGATTTTGCCCAAGAACTGCGCTCTCTCAGTGGTCTGGAAGTCTCGTTTCTTGCTGTTGATAATCAACAATCCGGGCAAATGGTCAGTACTCAGCCCGATTCGCTTTATAGCAGCCTCAATAAGGTGATGCTCGACACCTCTCAAGGTCGGCAAATGCACCTGACCGAGCACATGAATCAACGCTTCCTCAGTCAGTCGCTGACCCTGGTCAATTCCGGTAATCCTGAAGACGGTCAGGTCATTGCCTTGCTACAAAGTCCTGTGGATCGAGCGATGCAAGCGTTCGCTTTGCTGGATGAAAAAATCATCTGGATCGCCCTTGGGGCGTTGTTGGCCTCGTTGGTGGGTGCTCTGCTGTTGGCGCGCAATGTGTCACTGCCGGTGCGTGCGCTGGCGAAAGCGGCAGAACGCATCGGTGATGGGGATTACCAAACGCCGCTGGTCCTCAAGCGTAGTGATGAATTGGGTCGGCTGGCCAGCGCCTTTAATTCGATGCAAAGCGGCATTGCTGAGCGCGAGCAACAACTGGCGCACAACGCCCTGCACGATACCCTCACTGGTTTGCCTAACCGGGCGTTGGCGATGGAGCGCCTGAGCAGTGCGATTGCTGCTGAGCGCCCAGTTGCGTTGCTGTACCTGGACATTGTCAACTTCCGGGCTATCAATGAAAGCATCGGCGCCGAAGGTGTCGATCACATGCTGCAAGGAGTCGGTGCCCGGGTGCAGGCGGCGCTTCGGCCTGGCGATACCGTTGCGAGACTTACCGCCAACGAGTTTTTGCTGCTGCTGGAGAATACAAGCAGTGACGGTGCCGTCGCCATGGCCGACAAACTGCAGCAACTTTTACTCATGCCCCAGCGGATCGGCAGTCATGACCTGTCGCTCGATTGCTGCGTGGGCATTGCGGCTTACCCGGCCGACGGTGCGGCGCCCCAGGAGTTGCTCAGCCGAGCGGCCATTGCCCGTCAAGATGCCGCGCACCTTCCGGGTCGTTTGCAAATCTATCAGGAGGGTCGCGACCTGGCCCACCAACGCCAGATCAGCCTGATCCGCGATTTGCGTCATGCCGCGGCGAATAACGAATTGGTGCTGCATTACCAACCCAAACTGGACATCCGCCAAGGCGTGGTGCGCCAGGCCGAAGCGTTATTGCGCTGGCAACATCCGCACTTCGGGTTGGTGTCACCATTGGAGTTCATCGTCCTGGCCGAGCGCACTGGCAGCATCCAGCTGTTGACCCACTGGGTGATCGAAGACGTCATGCGCCAGTGGGCTCAGTGGAACAGTCGCGGCTTGCGGGTGCAGGTTTCGTTGAATATTTCGGCTGACGACTTGCTCGGTGATGAGCTGGTCGGGCGGGTGTCGACCTTGCTCGAGAAATACCAGGTTCCGCCGGATCAACTGATCTTTGAAATCACTGAAAGCGCCGTCATGCGTGAGCCTGAGCATGCGCTGGAAGTGCTGCACCGTTTGCGTGAGTGCGGCATCAGCCTGTCGGTGGATGACTTCGGCACCGGCTATTCATCGCTGGCGCACCTCAAGCGGTTGCCGGTGCAGGAACTCAAAATTGATCAGTCGTTTGTCCGTGACCTAGACGAGACCAGTGAAGACGCGGTTATTGTTCGTTCGACCATTGAGATGAGCCACAACCTGGGCCTCAAGGTGGTGGCCGAAGGGGTTGAGTACGAACGCAGCCTGCGCCTCCTTGAACGTTGGCACTGTGATACTGCTCAGGGTTACTTGATCAGTCGTCCATTGACTGCCGCCGTGTTTGAAGCCTGGATGGCCAAGCCATTGGGTTTACCCAGCCTGATGGTTCACTGATTTATGCGCGCTCGTCTGTGTCTTTGGTTGGGTTGCGTATCGGCATTGCTCAGCGTGTGCGCGCAAGCCGATCAAGGTCGGTTGATTGCCACCGCAGGCGCCAGCAGCATCGAAGGCGCAGCGGGTGGAGGAATCACGCCGTGGGCGGTCTTAGCCGGTTACGGCGAGGCGGGCGAGTGGGGCAGCACGGTGTTCGCGACCCATATCGATTTGCCGGACTACGCCCTGGATGTAAAGGGCTTGGCCGTTGCCTTCGATAACCGGGTCGAGATGTCCTATGCGCGCCAGCGCTTGGACATAGGATCGCTGGCGAGCAAGTTGCACCTTCCCCAAGACAGTTTGAATCAGGACATTTTTGGACTGAAAGTGCGGTTGTTTGGCGACGTTATTTACGACGAGCTGCCCCAGGTTTCGCTGGGCCTGGAATACAAGCATCAGGACGATTTTCTGGTCCCGACGCTTGCTGGCGCCAAACGCGCTTCAGACGTCGAGGGTTACCTGACGGCCAGCCGTTTGTTCATGGGCGCGGCGTTTGGCTACAACCTGCTGATCAATGGTGGCGTACGTTACAGCCGCGCCAACGAACTGGGATTGCTGGGCTTTGGCGGTGATCGCAATGACACCCGCAGCGTGCTCAAGGAGGGTTCCGTCGCCGTGTTATTTAACCCGCGCTGGGCGCTGGGCATGGAATACCGCGAGAAGCCGCACAACCTGTCGTTCTCCAATGAAAGCGACTGGAAAGACCTATTCGTGGGTTACTTTCCCAATAAGCACCTGTCGTTCGTGTTGGCCTATGCGCGGCTGGGTGAGATCGCCACCCTAAGCAATCAGAACGGCACGTATTTGTCCGTGCAGGGAAGTTTTTAACATGCGCCTGTTGCCGTGGATGCTCATTGCCGTGCTGGCTGGCTGCGCGCAAACGCCGGCCCACGATGACAGTCTTTACCTCGCCTTGGGCCAGCGCGCCGGGCTGCAACGCATCGTAGAGGGCATGCTGCTGAACATTGCCAAAGACCCGCGCATCGTCGAGCACTTCAAACGCGTCGACATCGTTCGTCTGCGCGATAAGTTGGTGGAGAAATTCTGCGTCGAAACCGGCGGCCCTTGCCGCTACAGTGGTGACAGCATGGCCGAAGTGCATAAAGGTCAGCACTTGACCCGCAGCGACTTCAACGCCCTGGTGGAAGACCTGATCGACGCCATGGATAGTCAGCACATCCCGGTGCCAACGCAAAATGGCTTGATCGCCAAGCTGGCGCCGTTGCGTGGCGAAGTTATCGAGAAATGAGCCGCCGCCGATTACCGTGGGAGTAGGCTTGCCTGCGAAGAGGCCCGCCATCGCGCCGCTGATGTCGACCTCAAACATAGAATCTCCCACAGAGTGCACGCTAGAAACCGTGGGAACGAATTCCTTCCTATCGGGAAGCTGTGTTTCAGGCGCACCGAATCCTGCTCTATCGCCAATACGTTCGTACAGACGGGTTTCATGAAATCAAAAAAAGGCGGCCACCTCTCGGTAACCGCCTTTTCATTGACCGTCTGAGGGATTAATTTGGCAGTTTGAACGCCAAAATGTAATCGCCTTGTTTAGTCCCCAATGAGCCATGACCACCAGCCATGACCAGCACGTATTGCTTGCCGTCCTTGCCGGTGTAGGTCATCGGTGTGGTCTGACCGCCGGCTGGTAGGCGACCTTCCCACAGTTGCTTGCCGTTACGAACGTCGTAGGCACGCAGGTACTGGTCGAGGGTTGCGCTGAGGAAGGCTACGCCACCTTTGGTGATGAAGGTCCCGCCCAAGCTTGGTACGCCCATGGTCAGTGGAATCGGAATCGGCGAGCTATCACGCACGGTACCGTTCTTGTGTTTCCAGATCGTGGTGTGGTCGGTCAAGTCCACCGCAGCCACATAACCCCATGCCGGCGCTTGGCACGGCAAGCCCAAGGGTGACAGCATCGCTTCGAGGATTACGCCATACGGCGCGCCTTTGTTCGGCTGCACACCTTCGGTTTCACTTTTTCGGCCAGGGCCGCCAGCGATGTCGGCTGCCGGTACCAATCGTGATTTGAAGGCCATGTAGTCCGGGTTAACAAACGCGATCTGACGCACCGGATCGACTGAAATACCGCCCCAGTCGAATACGCCAAAGTTACCCGGATACACAATCGAACCTTGCAGCGATGGCGGGGTGAACGGGCCGTCATAGCGCATCGACTTAAAGTCGATCCGGCACAGCATTTGGTCAAACGGTGTCACGCCCCACATGTCGCGTTCTTTCAGCGGCGGTGGCATGAAGTTCAGGTCCGACTTGGGTTGAGTAGGGGACGTATGATCGCCAGCCACTGCGCCTTGTGGAACCGGAATTTCATTGATAGGCACGACCGGCTGACCGTTTGTCCGGTCCAACACATAGATGCTGCCCTGCTTAGTTGAAGCGAGTACCGCTTGCTTCATACCCCCTGCGGTTTTGATGTCCATCAGCGTTGGCTGGCCGCCAACGTCCATGTCCCACAGGTCGTGGTGGGTGAACTGGAACGTCCAACGCACGTGGCCGGTGTTGATGTCCAAAGCGGTCAAGCCCGCGCTGAATTTCTCCGACTCAGGGGTTCGATTGCCGCCCCATTGGTCAGGCATCTGGTTGCCCATCGGCAGGTACAGCATGCCGAGCTTCTCATCCACCGCGAACATCGACCACATGTTGGGCGAGTTGCGGGTGTAGGTTTTGCCCGGCGCAATAGGCGTGGTGTCGTTCGGGTTGCCGCTGTCCCAGTTCCAGACCAGGCGACCGGTGTGAATGTCAAACGCACGAATGACGCCGGAAGGCTCGTCGGTGGAAACGTTGTCCGTTACGTGGCCGCCAATCACCACCAGGTTCTGCGTCACAGCCGGTGGCGACGTGGAGTAGTAACCGCCTGGGGCGAAGGTGCCAATGTTGGCGCCCAAGTCGATGGAGCCTTTGTCGCCGAAGTCTTCGCACAGTTTGCCGGTGTCGGCGTTCAACGCGATCAGACGGGTGTCAGCAGTTGGCAGAAACAGACGGCGCGGGCACGCGTTGGTGGTTGCGGTGGCAACCGCCGGTGCTGCCGGACTTTGCCCCGGAACTGCGGCAACAGCAGGGGTCGGAGCGGCCGCGTAAGCAGCGTCATCGTGGTACGCAACCCCACGGCATGTCATGTGCGCCCAACCTTTGAAATTGGCCGCTTTTTGCGTGCTGATTTTCGGATCGAAACGCCACAATTCCTTGCCGGTATCCGGGTCGAGCGCGATCACCATGCTGTGCGGCGTGCAGACGTACAGCATGCCGTTGACCTTGAGCGGGGTGTTCTCGGCGGTGGTCTCACCTGGGTCATTCGGCCCAGGAATATCCCCGGTCCGATACGTCCAGGCCGGAACCAGCTTGCCAGCGTTTTCGGGGGTGATTTGTGCCAGCGGTGAATAACGGTCACCGAACGGTGTGCGACCGTAGGACTGCCAGTCACCGTCGGGCATGGCCGGCGCGGCGCTGGTAGTGCCTGCGGTTTCACGGTCCAGCTGACCTTTGATTTCGCCCGGGTTAGTGAATTGGCTGGCCAGCGCGGCCAAGCCAGCGAGGATCACCGCCAGGCTCAGGGCCCGAGTGCCTGTCGCGGTCGGTGGACCGCTCGCCATTAGCGGACGGCGGAACCATGGCAACAACAGCACAATCCCCATGGCGAACCACAGTGCTAGGCGTGGAACCAATTGCCACCAATCCAGGCCCACTTCCCACAATGACCACAATGTACTGGCGAACAGTACCAGTGCGTACAAGCCCAATGCAGCGCGACGCCCCATCATCAACAGCACGCCGGTAATGGCAATGCCGATACCTGCTATCAGGTAATACAGAGAACCGCCCAACTGGGTCAGTTTTATCCCGCCAGCCAACATGGCTAAGCCCATTAGCAGAAACACCAGCCCGAGCAATGTCGGTAACCAGCGGGTTCTGCTTAAAGCACCGTCAGTGCTCATAGTGTGTTTCTCCATGACAATTAAGGATCGCCGCTGCATTCGTTATGCTTGCTTATGAACCTGGTTCAATCAGATTCGCGCTGATAAAAACCATCGGATTGAATCGCTGGGGAGCACGTCACAGTGATCAGGATCCACCGGGGTTTGTTCATAGGCATCGCGGGGTGCGCAGAGTTCAGGACTGTCGTGCATAAAGGCCAGTATTTGAACCGGATTAATCGATTCAGCAGCGATCGGTGAGGGTAGGGAATTGAGTCTGCGAAAAAAGCCAGAAATGTGACAGGGTCCATTGCCAGTTCAGTAACAGTTCGAATCGGTCCCTGGCACATTTGGTCCTTTCCGTGGACTAAGGCCTCAGCTAAGGTGCGCACCCCGAGGGATGCTTCTCTCCCCTGTTTCAAGGAAAGGTCGGAGGTTCAGCATGACGACATCCAACAACAATCCCCTGCATGGCGTAACGCTGGAGCAGGTTCTAACTGCGCTGGTGGCCCACTACGAATGGTCAGGGTTGGCTGAGAAAATCGATATTCGTTGCTTTAAAAGCGACCCCAGCATTAAGTCGAGCCTGACGTTTCTGCGCAAAACCCCATGGGCGCGTGAACGGGTTGAAGGTTTGTACCTGAAATTGCAACGCAGCAAGGGCTAAGCGCTTGCGCTTGGTGTCACTCGAAATCAAGGACAACCATGACACTCAGTCAACACCCCCAGTTGGCGCGAGGGGCCCATCGATTTGCCCTCATCGCCGCCATTCTGGGCTGGTCCGCATTGGCCATTCAGCTCTACTTGATCTTATTTGCCCGCTGGGTTGACCAAGCCAGCCTGTTAGCCGGAGTAGTGCGGTTCTTCAGTTTTTTTACCGTCACGACCAACACCCTGGTGGCAACTGTATTGACTTGCGCGATCGCCGCCAAGGACTCATGCCCCCATCGATTTTTCCGCACGCCTTGGGTGAGCAGCGGCATCGCCGCGAGCATTGTGCTGGTGAGCATCGCGTATAACGTGCTGCTGCGCCCGTTGTGGCAACCCCATGGTGTGCAGCGGGTTGCCGATGAATTACTGCATGACATCTTGCCGGTTCTGTTTCTGTTGTATTGGTGGCTGTACGTTCCAAAAGGGACCCTGCGCATCAAGCATGTGCTGCTTTGGGTCATCTATCCGCTGGCGTATTTTGCCTATGCCTTGCTTCGTGGCTATTTGATCAGCGACTACATGTACCCGTTTATTGATGTCAGCAGCTTGGGTTATCCACAGACGTTCGTTAATGCGCTGGGGGTGTTGGTGGGATTTCTGCTGATTTCGGCTGTGTTGTTGCTGGTCGATCGGCTGAAAGGCCGGACACATACCCACCTGTAGAGCCAACGTGTTGGCTCCTACAGACATGCTTACGAATGATGGGGGTCACTCTGCCTCACCCTCCACCCGCCAGTACCCCGACGTTTTCACCAGCGCTTCACTGAGACCAAACTCGTTCAGCAACACCCGCCGGATTTTGCGGGACAAGGCCGCTTCGGTGGCGACCCAGGCGTATAACTCGCCCTCCGGCATTTCCAGCTTGCGAACGACGTCGACCAGTTTTTGCTCGCTGCGAACCACCCAAATCACGTCGACCTGCGCAGCGCTGTTGAAGGTCTGCTGTTCAGCCGAGTCTTCGATTTCCATGACGACCAACGCTGCACGGTTAGCCGGCAGGCTTTCTACGCGACGGGCAATGGCCGGCATTGCGGTTTCATCACCGATCAACAAGTAGCTGTCGAAGATATCCGGCACGATCATCGAGCCGCGTGGGCCGGCAACGTGTAGAAATTGTCCCGGTGTCGCCTGAGCTGCCCATGTGGCGGCAGGGCCTTCACCGTGAAGCACGAAATCAATCTCCAATTCGCCAGCCTTCGGGTCGTAACGCCGAGGCGTGTAATCACGCATCGCCGGGCGCGGGCCGTCATCGGGCGCACCGGGAACAAAGGTGTCCAGCACGGCCTGCTCTTCCGGGGTTTGGGCGAAGATTAATTTCACATGATCATCAGTGCCCAGGCTGATGAAGCCTTCGAGTTGCGGACCGCTAAAGGTCACGCGGCGCATGCGGGGCGTCAGGTCCACGACCCGGATGACCTCCAATGTGCGGCGTTTGATTTCATGGCTGACACGGTGAATGCCTTGCGGCTGAGCGCCTTGTTGAGTGAGCGATGGCTGTGAATTCATCAAGACTTCTCCGGGATGTCTAGCGGACCATCGACGATGGCTTTGGCGGTGTTGTTCAACAGGTCGCGCACCCGCAGGATTTCTTCTTCGTTCCAGCGCCCATGGTGCAGTTGCAGCGCATGCCGCAGGTTATGCACAGCCTCGTGTATTTCCGGTGGCCGATCATGGCCGCGTAGCGAGCGTTTGCTGACGTCGATGCGCATCCGTACGCCGTCCAGCGCAATGGCCTGATCAGCCAGTGATTGGCGACCGGCGTCGGTCACGGTGTAGTGTTTTTTGCCACCGATTGCATCGCCGAGGATCAATTCGCTTTCCTCAAGAAACGTGAGCGTCGGATAAATCACACCGGGGCTGGGGCTGTAGGCACCGTCGAACATGCCTTCAATTTGACGGATCAGGTCGTAGCCATGGCAGGGCTGTTCCGCGATCAATGCCAGCAATAATAATTTGAGGTCTCCGGGGGCGAAGACGCGTGGGCCACGGCCGCCGCGTTCGCGACCTGGACGTTTTTCGAAACCATCTCGGCCGTCACCGTGCTCGCGGTGCTGGGAATGGTGGCGGGGGTGATCACCTGTCTCTCTCATTTTGCTTTGTCCCTTGCGTAAGTTAGATATACCTTAAGATATATCTTAACTACTGTGCAAGCTCCAAAGACGAGCGGTTCTTATTGAGTGCTGGCTTGCAACGGTGGGGCTGGCACCTGGCATTCGGTGCGGGTGCCCGGTGTGAGGTAGGGATTAAGAATTGGCGCCATGCCCTTAAGCACCTGTACCGGCAGCGCTGAAGTGAATTTGAACGCTTCGGCTGCTCGTCCTGGGACGAACGCAGTCAAGGTGCCGAAATGGTTGTCGCCGATGTAAAACACGAAGGTTGCGGTGCGGTTGATGGACTTGGAACCCAAGATCCTGCCGCCCGCGCCGATGCTTTCTAACCGGTTATCACCGGTGCCGGTCTTGCCGCCCATGGCCAGCGTGCTGCCGTCGGCGAGTTTGAAACTCCCTTGCACACGCTTCGCGGTACCGGCGTCCACCACCTGCGACAGCGCTTCACGCATGGCCGTCGCCACTTCCGATGGGAGCACGCGTTTGCCCAGATCGGGATTGCTGATCAGCTGAGTTTCGTAAGGCGTTCCGGCTGCGAAGTGCAGGCTGTCGATGCGTAATACCGGCAGGCGAATGCCGTCGTTTTGAATGATCCCGATCAGCTCGGCCAACGCGGCCGGGCGGTCGCCAGAGCTGCCAATGGCCGTCGCCAACGAGGGCACCAGGTGGTCGAACGGGTAACCCACACGCTGCCAGCGTTTGTGAATATCAGTGAACGCTTCGATCTCCAGCATGGTCCGAATCCGCGTATCCCGAGCACTCTTGTGACGGCTCTTAAACAGCCAGCTATAGACTTCCTGGCGCTCCATTTCGCTGGCGGCCACCACCTCCTTGAACTGCGCATCCGGGTGCTTTAATAAGTAACCCACCAACCATAGGTCCAGTGGGTGGACCTTGGCGATAAAACCCTGGTCCGGCAGGTTATAAGCGCCCGGTCCGTAGTTTTTATACAGTGCGTCGAGGCGCGTGTCGGTCAACGTGTCGGTGGACACTTTACCCACGGCCAAATGCGCGCGAACGAAGGCGTTGAAGGTGTCCTGATTGGCTTCAGGTAACAGGTAACGATGGACAGCGGCCATCCGAATCGCTGTGGGATGGATGCTGTCGAGGAACGTCGCCAAGCGCTCTTGGGTGGACTTGCCCTTGTAGCGTTTCCAGAAGCGCAACAGGTACACCGTACCTTCGCGGTCTGCGAATTGACTGAGGTATTCCTGGCGATGAGGATCGTCATCGTCTTTGAGTAATTGGGCGCTGCTGCTGGGCGATTGATAGATGCTGTAGCGCACCAGATCACGCATCAGCCGAATGAACGGCAAGTTGATCGACTCGCGTAACGCGTCGCGCAAACTCGGGCTGCGGCCGTTGTCTTCGTTACGGAAGTTATGAAAGTGATGCATGCCGCCGCCGGTAAAAAAGCCTTCGTCGGGATTGGCGGAATATTGCCGATCCAGCGCTGCCGCGAGCATGGTCGACAGGTTCTGGTCCTTGTTCTGGATCAGGTAGTCAATGGACCAGCGGGTCAGTCGATCAGAGTCGTCAACCGGGACTTTTTTCAGCGCCGAAAGACTTTGCCCCGCGTAGCGCTGGTGCAGCTCGGAGATGATTTCCAGGTACGTGGTGAGCACGCGCATTTTAGCGGTGGAACCCAGTTCCAGCTTGCTGCCCTCGTTGATGTCGAACGGCTGGTCAGTGCTGTCGGTCTGCACCCGAACCCGTGAGCCGTCAGGATCGCGCTCGAACAAGGTGAAGCTGTAACGGACCTGCGCGGTGTTGGTCGGGGTTAACAAGTGATCGCCGATCAAACCAAGCTTTCCGGCGAAAGCGGGGTCCGCCAGATTTTGAAGGTATTGGCTGACGCTGGTTTGCAGGCTGTTTTGCAAGGTGCTGGTGGCTGCGAGGTCGAGTCGGTCGAGGTCATACAGCGGCCGATCAAGCAGCGCCGATAACCGGGTGCGGGCGACGCTGATGCCTTTGTCGGTCTCGATGAGCTGGATCGTCGGTTGCTGCGCCCAATCGCGGTACGTCACTGCACTTGCCAGCGCCGCCCCGGCGAGCGCTTGATCAATCACACCATTGTGCGCCAGCAGACGAATATGGCTGTCGGTCAACTGCGCTAATTCCTCGCGGCCTCGGGTCAGATAGTGGGAAGGCCGGCGTTGGGCGATCACCAGCGACAGCACCTCACGCAGCGCGAGACCGCGCTCGGCCAAGCTTTTTCGATCCCCGGTGCTAGCGCGTAGTTGCTGATTGATCACGTCGAAATCAGCCCCGTACCACACCCGCAAACCTTCAGCCAAACCATGCACCTCGCCATGCCCGGGCACCGCAGACAGCGGCACACTGTTGAGGTAGTCCCGGACCACACGTTGCCGGGCGTCCATGGTTTGCGGGCCGGTTTGATAGGCGCGGACACTGGCGGAAATCATCTGCCGCAGTTTCTCGGCTCCCGACTGGGTCAGACCATCAGGGGAATGACGGTATTTTTCGAGCTGCGTGGCCAAGGTACTGCCGCCTGCGGATTGGCCGCCCAAGGCGAACAGCTTGGCCACTTGCGAGATGGCTGCTTTGGCAAATCTTGGCCAATCGACAGCAGGGTTGGCCCGCGGTTGTTTTGGATCAAGCAGGTCCCGGTTCTCGATAAACAACAGGCTGTTCACCACTAGCGGCGGGATGCTCGTGAAATCTGGGTACAGCTGCTGGGGGTAAACAAATTGGTAGAGTAAAGACCCTCGGCAGTCGGTAATCGACAAGCCCGCCTGAATTTTCTCCTGATACGGCACGAAAAATCCGCGTTGGCTATAACCGAGAAGGTCGGGTGAGAAGCGTACTTGCTGAGTGATCAGGTAGTCGCGCTTGAGCAGGCGAGGCAAAAACTCTCCAAGCGCGGAATACCCCAAGCGTTTGTCGAAAGGGCCGTCTCCGGGATAGGCGATTGCGTTACTCGGCCCTTTTTGCATCGAGTAGCCGAGTTCGTTGCTGAAACGGCTGAACTCCCGTGCTTGTAGCATGGAGCTGTGGATCTCCGAAGAGACAGCGAAACCCAACGCAACCAAGCCAATGAACAGCAACAGCCAGAACAGACGCCAGCCGTATCGTTTACGACGTGGACGTTTTGGCAATGAAGCGTCATCAAGACTATCAGCAGCGACTGGAGTCTTCTTCGAATCGGAGTGCCATAAAACGCCCATATCGATTGGCCCGGTTAATCGTGTTAATCGCACCTGTTACAAGCGTAGACGCTGGCCGCCGCCGCTGAAATATTTGTGGCGTGGAGCGTGTACGACTTTTGGATAAAACATCTTCAATATCAAAGCGCTATCAGTGTTTTACGTTAGGCTAATGTCCGAAATAGGAGGAATAAAGCGTCCAAAACCATTGCTTTGATATATCCGCCTGCCAAACCAGCCTATGTCATGACTTATCGCTGAATAGAAATGTTTATACAGTTAAAACAACTGGCTTCAGATTTTTATACTGCGCGCCCAATGCCGCGAGTGTTAACCACACCTGAATCGGCGTTGTTGTTGGTCGAGGCGTTCAGATGCGGTGCAGGGGGGTGCCCCGCCGGGTTTGAACCGTTGACTGACTACATCCAATAACAATACGAGGTTGTAAATTTATGCCAGTCGGCAAGCAGGCTTTGCAGGCAGAGACCGTCCAGGGCGGTCCTCTGAAACGAGAATTGGGCGAGCGGCACATCCGCCTAATGGCTTTAGGCGCTTGTATTGGCGTCGGGCTTTTTCTGGGGTCGGCCAAGGCGATTCAGATGGCAGGACCGGCGATCATGCTGTCCTACATCATCGGTGGCCTAGCCATTTTGGTGATAATGCGCGCCTTGGGTGAAATGGCCGTGCACAACCCAGTTGCTGGTTCGTTCAGCCGTTACGCGCAAGATTACCTGGGTCCGCTGGTGGGTTTTCTCACTGGCTGGAACTACTGGTTCCTGTGGCTGGTAACCTGCATCGCGGAAATCACCGCCGTCGCGGTATACATGGGCGTCTGGTTCCCCGACACCCCCCGCTGGATCTGGGCGCTGGCCGCCTTGGTAAGCATGGGCACCGTCAACCTGATCGCCGTCAAAGCCTTCGGCGAGTTCGAATTCTGGTTTGCCCTGATCAAGATCGTCACCATCATCGCCATGGTCGTCGGCGGCATTGGCGTGATCGCATTTGGCTTCGGCAATAATGGCGTCGCGCTGGGCATCTCTAACCTGTGGAGCCACGGTGGCTTCATGCCCCACGGCGTGCAGGGCATTTTCATGTCATTGCAAATGGTCATGTTCGCCTACCTCGGCGTCGAAATGATCGGCCTGACCGCTGGCGAAGCAAAGAACCCACAGAAAACCATCCCCAGCGCTATCGGTTCGG
This sequence comes from Pseudomonas sp. CCI4.2, assembly GCF_034350045.1. Classification (NCBI taxonomy): domain Bacteria; kingdom Pseudomonadati; phylum Pseudomonadota; class Gammaproteobacteria; order Pseudomonadales; family Pseudomonadaceae; genus Pseudomonas; species Pseudomonas sp. CCI4.2. The sequence goes on from NZ_CP133781.1 coordinate 2,555,285, forward strand.
TGTTCTGGCGAATTCTGCTGTTCTACGTCGGCGCACTGTTCGTGATCTTGTCGATCTATCCCTGGAGTGACATCGGCACCCAAGGCAGCCCGTTCGTGATGACCTTCGAGCGTTTAGGCATCAAGACTGCGGCAGGTATCATCAACTTCGTGGTAGTGACCGCTGCGTTGTCTTCCTGCAACGGCGGGATTTTCAGCACCGGTCGCATGCTCTACAGTCTTGCGCAAAACGGCCAGGCCCCCCGGGGTTTTGCGCAAACCGCTGCCAATGGCGTACCTCGGCGCGCACTGCTGCTGTCGATCTTCGCCTTGCTGATTGGCGTGCTGCTCAACTACCTGGCGCCGGAAAAAGTCTTCGTCTGGGTCACTGCTATCGCCACCTTCGGCGCTATCTGGACCTGGGCCATGATCCTGCTGGCGCAAATTAAATTCCGCCGCAGCCTGAGCAAAACCGAAGTCAGACAACTCAAATTCCGCATGTGGCTATGGCCGTTCAGCTCCTATCTGGCGCTGGCCTTCCTGGCATTCGTCGTCGGCCTGATGGCGTACTTCGAAGAAACCCGCATCGCGCTCTACTTCGGCCCCGCGTTCCTCATCGTGCTGACGGTGTTGTACTACGTGTTCAACCTGGCACCAAAAGATCGAGTGGTGGGTGCGGCAAGGACTGCGGTCTAGGGTTTGGGTGAACTAGGAGGCGACGCGGTACATCAGAAAAACTGCGTCGCCTCCGAATTTCTGTAGGAGATCCGGCCCGTCCCCGCCGTACCCACCTGCATCGGTCATACATCTCCAGCCAGTGCATTAGCGATATCAGCCAGCGGTGCCAACAAAACGCCCAGGCAGAAAACCTCCAGCGATTAGCACCCCATGCGCGATGTTTGTTGGGCGGGCCAGTTGTTAAGCCATGTCGCGCCGATGGGCAGCAGTTTCGCGGTGCAGTAAGCCAAGGCCCGCGAGTGCAGCAGCCGAACAGGGGAGAGGTCGGTTTTGCTAATTCGGTAAAGCGCGTCAGCAATGGTCACGCTGGTGAACTCTTGAGCGTTTTTCAATAAGAATAGGCGCGCGACCAGAGAGGTTCCGGGCCGCGCATCGGCGGCGCGCAGAATGTCTCAAAAGCTGTTGGTCGGAAGAGTGGGAACCTCGACTACAATTTCGATACTACTGTTCAGTCGGTCTAATTATTTTGCGTTAGCGAGAAACCGAAGTAGACAGGGTGTGCAAGCTGGCCGCGTTGGAGCAGGTCCCTTGGGCCTGTACTGGGGGTCGAACATGAAATTACAAGATAAACAGTTAGCCAGTTACGTAGTGATAGGACTGATCAACACGCTGATTCATGGCGTAGTGTTTTTGACATTTCACATTGGCATGGGTATCAACCAGGCATACAGCAACCTGTGCGGCTTTAGTGTGGCCGTATCCTTTTCTTTTTATGCCAACGCCCACTACACCTTCAACGCCAAAAAGACGTGGTCGCGCTATGTGCGGTTTGTTTGCTTCATGGGCCTGTTGAGTTTTGGTGTCGGTTATGCCGGAGACGTTTATCTGCTTCCCCCCTTGATCACCTGGACAGTGTTTTCAGCGATTAGCCTGGTATGCGGTTTTCTATATTCTAAACGCGTGATCTTTCGGGAGAGCAGTCCTTGAAGATTTCATTGATCGTCCCCGTGTTCAATGAAGAACAGGCCATTGCGCTGTTCTATCAAACGGTCCGACAGGAACCCTTATTAGTGGGCTATACCGTCGAGATTGTCTTTGTTAATGACGGGAGTTCAGACCTGACGGGAGAGTTTGCCCACGCGCTGGCGATGGCTGACGACAACGTTCTGTTAGTGGACTTTTCCCGTAATTTTGGCAAAGAAGCTGCACTGTTTGCCGGCCTTGAATACGCCACCGGGGCGGCGGTGATTCCCATGGACGTTGATCTTCAGGATCCGGTCAACGTGCTGCCGGTACTGATTAGAGAATGGGAAAACGGCGCCGATGTGGTCTTGGCCAAACGACACGATCGTTCTTCGGACAGCTACCTTAAACGCCACGCGGCTGCGATGTTTTATCAAGTGCTTAACGTCATCGCCAGCACCAAAATTGAAGAGAACGTCGGTGACTTTCGCCTCATGGATCGCAAGGTGGTTGATGTGGTTAGAACGCTACCTGAGCAACAGCTGTTTATGAAAGGTGTGCTGTCCTGGGCCGGATTCAAGACCGTTATTATTGAATACGACCGCGCCGCGCGAGCGGCAGGCAGCACTAAGTTTAACGGCTGGAAATTATGGAACCTGGCGCTGGATGGCATCACCTCGTTCAGCACCGTGCCTTTGAGAGTCTGGACCTATGTCGGCGGCGCCGTGTCGTTATTCTCGCTGTTGTACGCGGCCTACCGAGTGGTGGACAAGATCTTCTTCGGCAACGACGTTCCGGGCTACACCTCGTTGATGACCGCGATTCTGTTGTTGGGCGGCGTACAACTGATCGGTATCGGCATTTTGGGTGAGTACATCGGCCGGATTTATATGGAAGCCAAACACCGGCCACGGTACGTGGTGAAGAATGTCGTGCGCCATCACGAAGACCTGCATTAGTCGCTCGATAGGCGAGCGCCGGAGGGCGTGATGGAGCTACTTTTTCCACAAAAAAAATTCGGCGCCCGACGCATCATGGTGTTCGTTCGGGAGCATTGGCTGCTGCCCCTATTGACGCTTGCCTTGCTGGCACGTTTCTACAATGTCACCCAGCCGACCGTGTGGTACGACGAAGCATTTAGTGCATTAGTCAGCACTTATTCTCCGGCGCTTATTTGGTATTACAGCGGGCAAGATGTTCATCCGCCCCTGTACTACCTGCTGTTGCACGGTTGGACTGTAGTCTTTGGCAATGGCGTATTTGCCATTCGAGCGATGAGTGTTGTGGCGGGTGTAATGTCGGTTGCGCTAGGGCAATGGCTGGTCAGTTTGATTGCCACCCGACGCGCCACGATATGGGCGTGTTTGCTATTGGCATTACTGCCGATTGCGGTGCGTTACAGTCAAGAAGTGCGGATGTATGCGCTGATGGGTGTTTGGCTGATGGGCGCAACTATTACTCTGGTTTACTGGGTTCAGGACCCATCGCGGCAGCGGTACCCAGTGAGCTACGTCGTACTGATGACGGCGGCGTTTTACACGCATTATTTCGCAGCGCTGTGCGTGTTCTCCCACTGGTTGTATGTGTCTCTACCGTCAAAGCACGGCCGCTTTCTTCTGCGTCCGGCCTGGTGGTTGGCGAATATCGCCATTGTGGTGTGCTACTTGCCGTGGATTCCGCACCTGATGGGCCAGCTCTCGCACACGGGAGCTGTTGATTGGATACCGCCGCCTTCCTTCGATACGTTGCCATCGGTGATCTGGCAGTTTTTGACGTTGGATGATGGCCGAACATTACCGTGGCCCTTGTTCCTGGGGTTACCGCTAATGGTAGCGCTGGCGACATTAGCGGTTATCACAAGGGATAATGGTCCGCACAAGTTCCATACGCTGATTGCACTCTATACCGCCGCACCGTTGTGTACGGTGTTTTTGATTTCGTTCAAGTTGCCGCTGTTTACGACCCGCTATTTCGTGTTTGCGGCGCTGGGCTTGCCGATCATTTTGGCGATTGCGCTGGACCATTTGGCTCTACGTCACCGTCGGCTTGCGGTGGGGTGTTTGATTGCGCTGGTCGCGCTGGAAGTGGCCGGGCTTTATAACGACTATACTCAGAACAACAAACTGAATAATTCCACCAGTGTGCTGAATAACCGCGTCGCGACGATGGTCGATGATCTCAATCAGCATTTTATACCCGGTGATCAAGTCGTCGTGTATGACCTGTACTGGTACCTAAGCGTGCTCTATTACAACAAAACCCATACTCAGCCTTTGCTCTATACGCCGCCATCCTCGGGGGGCCTCGCTGCACGCCCTGGGATTAACGGGGCTGGCACGTTGTTTTATCAACATCCAAACACCTATTACCTGGACAGGCTTTCGGATTTGGATACCAAGGCCAGGCGAGTCTGGCTTTTGTATGGCAGCGAGGTGAAAGACTATGTACCGGTCCCGGCTAGTTGGCATGCCGTCAGCGTATCCACTTTGGGCAATACACAGCTGCGGCTTTATGCCGTTGAGCGAGACAATGATGTGACAGAGAAAAAGCTGACGGAGGAGTAATGGACTTGAAAACCCATCCACTAGAAAGCCGAGAGCAATCCTTATCCGTTGGTAGACTGGGGGCTTGTCTGGTTTTGGTGTTGGCTACCTATACCCGCTTTTACGGGTTGACGACCCCCTACCTCTGGTACGACGAAGCGTTCAGCGTGATCCTGAGTGCGTACCCTCCCGAATTCATTTGGTCTATCACCGGCCGGGACATCCACCCACCGCTGTATTACTTATTGCTGCATGGCTGGATGGCGATGGTCGGCCAAAGCGTGTTTGCCGTTCGTGCATTCAGTGCGGTGGCGGGCGTCGCTACGGTGGCACTGGGTATGTGGCTGATGCGATTGATCGCGTCACCCAAGGCCGCGCTGTTGGCTGGGTTGTTTCTGGCCTTCTTTCCGGTGGCCGTCCGTTTCAGCCAAGAAGCGCGGATGTATGCAGTGCTGGCGGTTTTTTTATTTGGCGCAACTGTCGCCCTGGTGTATTGGGTAAAAGACCCGACACGCTATCGTTATTTAGCGTCGTATGCCGTGTTGATGACGGCCAGTCTGTACACCCATTATTATTCGGTGCTTTGTGTTTTGCCTCATTGGTTATACCTGCTGTTGCTGCGCGTTTATCGTCCCGATGAGGAACGTTACATTGCTCGCCCGGCATGGTGGATCGCGAACCTTTCAATGGCGGTGCTTTATATTCCTTGGTTGTTTAGCCTGCTGGACGTCATTACTCATTTTAAAAACATTCAGGCAGCCGGCAGTATTTCGTGGTTACTGGCGACCACGCCTTATACATTCCCGTCTTCGATATGGGCATTTTTGACATTGAAAAAAGCCCATGCGGTGTTCTGGCCGATCTACTGGGGATTGCCGCTGGTCATTGTGATCGTTGCGGGATGGGTAACGCTGTTTGATCGCAGTCGCTACAAGTTTTATCTGCTGCTCGGGCTTTATACCTTCGTTCCGATCGTCACGTTGCTGTTGATATCGCTTGTGGTGCCTACTTTCATGGAGCGTTATGTGGTGTTTGCGGCGCTTGGGTTACCGATGATTCTGGCGTTGGCGGTGATCAGAGTGGAGTCATTCAGTCCGGCACTGGCGGTGATAGCGGTTATCGCGGTCTTGGCCCTAGAAACACTCGGCCTGAAATACAACTACAGCCAGCAAGAAGATTTGAACTACCCGCGAAACGCGGCCATTGAACCGTTTGAAGAAATGGGTAATTACATCAACCAACGTGCCCAACCGGGCGATCAAATCATTACCAACGGCAAACTGTTGTATTTCAGCGCGGCGTACTACAACGCCACTGGCATCGTCCCTATGTTGTACGACCGTGCCTTGAGTAACAGCTCAAGTTTCGGCGCGAACGCCTACGGTCCGTTGACCTTGCTGCATGAGCATTGGGACACCATCTACCTCAGTGACCTCGCGCATTTACCGGCGGGAATCAAACGGGTCTGGTGGCTGGCCGAACCCTCATTGGTCGGCAAGCCTGGACCCTTCCCCTACGACTGGCGGCCAGACACCGAATTCAAAGCGGGTCTGTTGGAGCTACGGCTGTTTACCCTGGCTCCAACCGTACTCGCTCGCCTGCAGCGTTAGATTTCGTTCGGTTCGAAGCTGTCGGCCCGTGCCATCTGCCACATGTTCGAATAGAAGCTCCCGTCCACTTCGCCAGTGATCAGTTGGCCGGGTTTGAGGAAAACATGGGACTGGGAGAACAGCTTGATTTCGGTGGCGGACATGCGCCGTACCAAGTGTTTGGCTTCCAACTGGGAAGGGTGATCAAGACCGGCCGCCGCGAGCATTTCGGCCAGCGCGTGCAGGGTGCTGCGGTGGAAGTTATAGACGCGTTGCGCCTTGTCTGGAACCACCAGCGCCCGTTGTCGCAGCGGGTCTTGGGTCGCGACGCCGGTAGGGCACCGGTTGGTGTGGCAGCTTTGTGACTGGATGCAACCAATGGCGAACATGAAGCCCCGCGCAGAGTTAGCCCAGTCGGCGCCGATGGCCAAAATGCTGGCGATGTCGAAGGCACTGACGATCTTGCCGCTGGCGCCCAACTTGATTTTGTCCCGCAGGCCGAGGCCGACTAGCGTGTTGTGCACGAACAACAGGCCTTCGCGCAAGGGCACGCCAATGTGGTCGGTGAACTCCACCGGCGCTGCGCCCGTGCCGCCTTCAGTGCCATCGATGACGATGAAGTCCGGGTAAATACCGGTTTCCAACATGGCTTTGGCGATGCCCATGAATTCCCAAGGGTGACCGAGGCAGAACTTGAAGCCCACTGGTTTGCCACCGGACAATTCACGCAGTTGCGCGACAAATTGCATCAATTCAATCGGGGTCGAAAACGCGCTGTGGCGCGACGGCGAGATGCAGTCTTCGCCCATCATGATGCCCCGGGTTTCAGCAATTTCCTGGGTGACTTTGCCTTTGGGCAGAATCCCGCCGTGGCCCGGCTTGGCGCCTTGGCTCAACTTGATTTCGATCATCCGCACTTGCGGGTCCAGCGCCTGCACTTTGAACCGCCGGGGATCGAAACGACCGTCCGAGGTGCGGCAGCCGAAATAACCGCTGCCCAACTCCCACGTCAGGTCGCCGCCATTCTCACGGTGATACGGGCTGATGCTGCCTTCACCGGTGTCATGGGAAAAGTTGCCGAGCTTGGCGCCTTGGTTCAACGCACGAATCGCGTTGGCACTCAACGAGCCGAAGCTCATGGCCGAAATGTTAAACACCGACGCTGAATACGGCTGGCTGCATTGCGGGCCGCCGATAATCACGCGGAACGCCGTAGGGTCGCTCAACGGCGCCGGGCGCATGGAGTGGCTGATGAACTCAAAACCGGTCTGATAGACATCAATCAGGGTACCGAACGGCTTTTCCGCCGACTCGTTCTTGGCTCGGGAATAGACCAACGAACGCTGGGAGCGGGAAAAGGGCAGGGCGTCGCTGTCGGACTCCAGCAGGTATTGGCGAATCTCTGGGCGAATACGCTCAACCAGGTAGCGAATGTTGCCCAGCACCGGATAGTTGCGGCGCACCGCGTGAGGGGTCTGAAGCAGGTCAATGATGCCAATCAAACTGAGCACACCGGCGATCACGGTGAAAGGCCACAGCCATTCATGTTGCAAGAAAGGGAGGCTGATGACGGTGAACAACACGCAAAGTACGAAGAACGCGTAACGGCTGAGTAGGGACAAGCTCATACGGAATCCTGGGGGCTTAATGACGGTTAATGAGGCGAACACTGGCGCTGTTTCGCGCCTATTAATCGGTGGTCGCATGCCCGTGTCGGTAGGCCGCAACCGTCCCTCGGTTCAGGCACTTTGCGCCTGAAGAAAAATCGAAAACAGCTCGGACTGGGACTTGATGCCCAGCTTGCTGTACATGTGTTTCTTGTGCACTCGCACGGTCTCGACGGAGATTTCCAGCTTGCGGGCGATTTCCTTGCCGGAGCAGCCGCTGAGCATCAGTCGACCGACATCCAATTCTCGTGCGGTCAGCTGGGCACCTCGGCTCTGCTGCACCGAGGCTTCAAGTTGACTGCGCCAATCATCGTTTGTCGGCGAAGGTGGGGCTTGCACCTCAACCAGCGGTTCTGGCAATTCGAACGGCATGCGCTGGCGAAGTAGCGCCACCACCCACGGTTGAATCAGCGACAACAACGCAATCTGTTCGGCGCTGAACCGTTGAGTCGACCCCAACGACAGGCACACGGTGTGGTCAGCACCCAGTTGGCAGTTGAACTGAATTTCATCCGCCACCACGTTCAGGCGAAAGTAGCGCTGATAATACTCGGTTAGCTCAAAGTGTTCCGGCGCGACCTCCGCCAAGCGGAACAGGCCGGTCTGAGACTGTTCGCGACTGGCGATGTAAAACGGGTCAAGCAGGTAGAGGCCTTTGAGGTAATCCTGAAACAGCTGATCGGGCGTGCCGTCTTCGGCGGGAGACTCGGCGAACACCAACGGCCGCTGCCGAGAACTGAATTGCAGCGCGACCCAGCTATCGAAACTCACATACTGATTCAGCAGGCGCACCAATTGTGCCCAGAAATTTGGCTTGTCCAACGCTTCGATTAACTGCGCAACCGAGCGATGCCACGCGATGTCTTGCAGTGCGATTGTCATACTCCTACCCCTATTGGGTTACCACAGCTGCGTAATTCCCCGCACTCGTTGCAGATGCGCATACTGCCCGCACAGCCGACGACCATCCAGCATTTATTGTGCCGGGTCGCCCTCGACATCGAACAAGGAGAACCCATGAAGGTCGAACTTGCCCAACTGGCAGGCCAGGATAACGGCACCGCGTACAACCTGCAGCGTGCCTTGGCCGCCATTGCCGCGTGCGCCAGCGACACCCAGTTGATTGTCTTTCCAGAGACCCACTTGATGGGCTTTCCGAGCGCTGAAACAGTGGCCGATGTGGCCGAACCGCTGGACGGCCCAACCGTGCAAGCGGTGCAGCGCGCGGCTAAAGCGCGTGATATCGCCGTCGTCATCGGCGTCGCCGAGAATGACAACGGCCAGTACTACAACACGACGTTGTTGATCACCCCGAACGGCATCGCCCTGCGTTATCGCAAAACTCACCTGTGGGCCTCGGACCGTGGCGTGTTCAACCCCGGCGACCGCTTTGCTACCTGTGTGTGGAACGGCCTACGCGTCGGACTGTTGATTTGCTACGACATCGAATTCCCGGAAACCGCCCGAGCCATAGCCCAGTTGGGCGCGGACCTGATCATCGTCACCAACGGCAATATGGACCCTTATGGGCCGACGCATCGCACCGCGATCATGGCCCGCGCTCAAGAAAACCAGGCGTTTGCGCTGATGGTTAATCGAGTGGGCGAGGGCGATGGCGGCCTGCGATTTGCGGGTGGCAGCGCCTTGGTCGATCCGTTTGGTACGTTGCTGCACGAAGCAGGGCGCGAAGAGTGCCAGTTCGGCGTCGAACTGGATCTGGCCCAACTGGTCGCGGCCCGCAGTGATTATCGCTATCTGAATGACCTACGCCTGCGTTTGCCAGGCGAAGTGATTGAACACGCTGATGGCCTGCGTGAGCTGTTGATTTTCTGACGGGCACCTAAAACGGCGAGGTTTTCTGAGCGCCGGTTACACCGATTTCTATAAGAAAAACGATTGTGTTTCTTCCGAACTTTTCTCCTGCCATAAAACCAATAATCCCGGAGTAGTCGCTCATGGCTCGTTTGCAACGCACCCTTTCACTAGGGTCGGTGGTGCTGTTTGGCATCGCTTATATGACACCGATTATCGTGCTCGGCACGTTTGGCATTCTCGCCCAGTCCACCAACGGCATGGTGCCGGCGGCCTACTTGGCAGCACTGATTGCGATGTTCTTCACCGCATTGAGTTACGGACGCATGGCCGCCGCTTTTCCGGTGGCGGGCTCGGCTTATAGCTACGTGCGCAAGGCCATCAGCCCAAAACTCGGCTTCATCGCCGGTTGGGCAGTGCTGCTTGATTACCTGTTCTTGCCCATGGCCATTTGGTTGATCGGCGCCGCCTACTTAGGCTCGGCTTTCCCTTCCATCCCGCAACCGGTGTGGGTATTGGCGTTCATCGTGATCACCACACTGATCAATATCGTCGGCCTGAAACTGGCCAATACCATCAACGCCGCGTTGATGCTGGTGCAGTTTCTGGTGCTGATCGCCTTCGTTGCGCTAAGCATTCACTACATCGGTGGCGATGCAAGCAAGCCGTTGTGGACCCTCTCGCCGTTCTTTAGTGGTGATATGCAGATACCGTTGATCATGAGCGGCGCGGCAATTGCCTGTTATTCGTTCCTCGGCTTCGATGCAGTCAGCACCTTGACCGAAGAAACCAAGGACCCGGTACGTACCATCCCACGGGCAATCATGTTGATTACGCTGATTGGCGGTGTGATCTTCGTCGGTGTGTCGTACTTCGTGCAGTTGGCGCATCCGTCGTTCGTGTTTGATAACGCCGATTCGGCCGCGTATGAAATTGCCAAAAACATTGGTGGCGACCTGTTTGTCTCAATCTTCTTGATTGGTTTGATCGTGGGCCAGTTCGCCTCGGGTCTGGCGGCACAGGCCAGCGGTTCACGTCTGCTTTACGCCATGGGCCGTGACGGGGTGTTGTCGAACTCGATCTTCGGCCGTTTGAGTGAACGCTTCGGCACACCGGTTAACAGCATTCTGCTCTGCGGCGTCGTAGCGCTGTTGGCATTGAAACTGGACGTCACCACGTCCACCTCGTTCATCAACTTCGGCGCGTTTCTGGCGTTCAGTCTGGTGAACTTGTCGGTAATCTTTCATTACTGGATCGGCGGCAAACAACGCGGGTTACGTGAGCTGGTGCTGTTCTTGGTGTTTCCGTTGATTGGTCTGGTTGCGGACCTGTGGTTGATGATCAGCCTCGACAAGCTGGCGATTATCCTTGGCGTGAGCTGGTTGGCAGTAGGCTTGGTTTACCTGGCATGGCTGACCGGCGGCTTCCGTCGCCAACCGCCTGAGATGGACTTTCAGGAAAGCTGATCGAACTGTAGGTGCCAAGGTGTTAGCGAGGCGTCGTGTTGGGTTGACCGATTAATGCCTGTCGCCAACACGTTGGCTCCTACAGAATTTAGATCTCGGTATCGCGAAGCGCTGTAGACCGTTCGCGAATGTCGCAATCAATTGCAGGTTCTACAGAGCGTCTGCCTTCTACCTAACCGCACTTACCCCATTCAATGTCGAAAACGACGTGTCCTTCGCCGTAAGCAGAAAATCCCGCATGTAGGGCGCGTCGAGCATGTCGGCGCGGATGCCGGCGTACAGCGTTGCAAACAAACCCTTCTCCCCCAATCGCTTGGCCTTCACGTAGCCGCGCGAGCTGTATTCATGCAAGGCCCAATGGGGCATGCCGCACACGCCGCGTCCGCTGGCGACCAGTTGCATCATCATCACGGTCAGTTCCGACGTACGCACGTGCGCCGGCTCAACGTCGGCGGGCTCCAGAAAGCGGGTGAAGATGTCCAGCCGATCGCGTTCCACTGGGTAGGTGATCAAGGTTTCCTTGAGCAAGTCCTCCGGGACCACGTAAGGCTTGTGAGCCAACGGGTGTTGGTTAGCGACGGCGAGCATGGCTTCGTAGGTGAACAGCGGCACGTAAGTGATGCCCACCAACTCCAGCGGGTCTGAGGTCACCACCAAATCCAGATCGCCGCGGGCCAGGGCCGGGAGCGGGGCGAAGGCAAAACCTGAGGCCAGGTCTAGCTCGACCTCTGGCCAGGCATCGCGAAACTGGTCGATGGTCGGCATCAGCCACTGAAAGCAGCTGTGGCATTCGATGGCCATGTGCAGGCGCCCCGCTGTGCCGCCCGCCAGCCGCGCAATATCGCGTTCGGCACTGCGCAGTTGCGGCAGCATCGAATCCGCCAACTGCAGCAGACGCAGCCCCGCGCTGGTAAAGCGCACTGGCTTGGTCTTGCGCGCAAACAACGACAAGCCGACACGCTCTTCCAGTTCCTTGAACTGATGGGACAGGGCCGACTGTGTCAGGTGCAAGCGTTCGGCGGCTTCTACCAAACTGTCGGCCTCGCGCAGGGCCTGAAGGGTTTTCAGGTGTCGAATTTCCAGCACGGGATGCTCCATGAAATAATTTTGTGATCAACGCGAATGCAATGAGTTTGTCTCATGTTGGTCTGGCTGTCGACAATAGCGCTATCTTTTCTGGAGGACGTTGTCATGGCCTTGGCCCACACCCTTGGATTTCCGCGCATTGGCGCAGACCGTGAACTAAAAAAAGCCCTAGAGGCTTACTGGAAGGGCGACCTCGATGCTGAGGGTTTACGCTCGACCGGCCGCACGTTGCGCGCTGCTCACTGGCAGGTGCAGAAAGACGCCGGCATTGATCTGCTGCCGGTAGGAGATTTCGCCTGGTACGACCACGTGCTGACTCACTCGCTAATGTTGGGTGTTGTTGCGCAGCGCTTTAGCGCCACCACCAACGACCAGGGCTTGCCGACCCTCGACACCCTGTTCGCCATGGCTCGAGGCGCTTACGACAGTTGTTGCGGCAGCCACACCCACGGCCAAGCGCAATACGCGCAAGAGCTGACCAAGTGGTTCGATACCAACTACCACTATCTGGTGCCGGAATTTACCGCCGATCAGTGTTTCCAGTTGAGCTGGGAACAGCTGTTCGAAGAAGTCGAGGAGGCCAAAACCCTCGGTCATGACGTCAAACCAGTGCTGATTGGCCCATTGACCTACCTGTGGCTCGGCAAAGCCAAAGGCAACAGCTTCGACAAGCTGGATCTGCTCGAACGCTTGCTGCCGGTGTATGGCGAAATCCTCGGTCGTCTGGCGGCACAAGGCGTGGAATGGGTACAGATTGATGAACCTATTCTGACCCTAGATCTGCCCCAGGAATGGAAAAACGCTTTTGAGCGCGCTTATCACATGCTGCAGTTTTCGCCGTTGAAAAAGCTGGTGGCGACTTACTTTGGCGGCCTGGAAGACAACCTTGGACTGGCCGCGTCGCTGCCGGTTGATGGCCTGCACGTTGATCTGGTTCGCGCGCCGGAACAGCTTTCCAATGTGCTCAGTCGTGTGCCGCCTTACAAAATCCTGTCGCTGGGCGTGGTCAATGGGCGCAACGTCTGGCGCTGTGATCTGGACAAGGCATTGGAACAACTTCAAGAAGCGCAACTACGATTTGGCGACAACCTGTGGGTCGCCAGTTCGTGCTCGTTGCTGCACAGCCCGGTAAATCTTCAGCGCGAAGACCAGTTGGATGCCGAATTGAAAAGTTGGTTGGCGTTTGCGGTACAAAAATGCGAAGAAATCGCCGTGCTCAGCGTCGCGTTAAATCATCCAGACAAGCCCGCCATGCAGGATGTTTTGACTGGAAGTCGCGCCGTTCAGCTCAGGCGTCAGCAGTCACCGCGCATCCATAAGCCGGAGGTCCAAGCCCGATTGGCGGCGATTACCGAAGCTGACAGCCAACGCCAGTCGCCGTTCGTTGAACGCATCGAACGGCAGCGGGCGCGGTTGAATCTGCCGGCATTTGCGACCACCACTATTGGCTCATTCCCGCAAACCGCGTCGATCCGTTTGGCTCGGCAATCGTTCAAGCGCGGGTCGTTGTCGATCAGCGACTATACCGATGCCATGCACAGCGAAATTCGCCATGCGGTGCAGGTCCAAGAGCGTCTGGGGTTGGACGTGCTGGTCCACGGCGAGGCCGAGCGCAACGATATGGTCGAGTACTTCGCCGAGCAATTGGACGGGTACGCGTTCAGCGAGTTTGGTTGGGTACAAAGCTACGGTTCACGGTGTGTGAAACCAGCGGTGATTTTCGGTGACGTGAGCCGCCCACAGCCAATGACCGTTGAATGGACTCGCTACGCGCAAAGCCTGACCAACAAGGTCATGAAGGGCATGCTGACCGGCCCGGTGACCATGCTGATGTGGTCGTTCCCGCGTGAGGATGTGTCACGCAAAGTTCAGGCGCAGCAGTTGGCGTTAGCGATTCGCGACGAAGTGGCAGACCTCGAAAGAGCCGGGATCAAGATTGTGCAAATCGACGAAGCTGCTTTTCGTGAAGGTCTGCCCCTGCGTCGAGCACAGTGGCAGGAATATCTGGACTGGGCCGTTGAAGCTTTCGGCTTGTGCGCCTGCGGTGTGCGCGACGACACCCAGATCCACACCCACATGTGCTACAGCGAATTCAACGACGTGATCGAGGCCATTGCTGCCATGGACGCTGACGTGATTACCATCGAAACCTCGCGTTCGGACATGGAGCTGCTTCAGGCGTTTGAAGCGTTCGACTACCCGAATGATATTGGTCCTGGCGTCTACGACATCCATTCGCCCCAGGTACCGGACACGGCGCAGATGGTTAACCTGATGAGAAAAGCGGTGAAGCATATTCCCGCCGAGCGGCTGTGGGTAAACCCGGATTGCGGCTTGAAAACCCGTGCATGGCCGGAGACCGAAGCGGCGTTAATCAATATGGTCGCAGCGGCGCGGCAATTAAGAAGGGAATTGGCATGATCTAAAACCCTACGGAGAATTGGTATTTTGCTATCAACCTACCGTTCAGCCCCCTTCATCAAATTGTCACGTAACTGTGGCAGCGCGGGTTTGAAAACATCAGCACACTGCGCGGCTATTGGGGATGGCTGGCTTGGTGTTTTTCATGCGGGTGTTTATTTTTTGGGTCGCGCTGCTGTGCGGCCTGCCGACTTTTGCGGCGTCTCGGTGTGACGTAAACGTCCCCACTCAAATGGCTGACCTTAAAGAGGTTCACGTGGCTTACCAAAGCATCGGGCGCGATTCCGATCCGGCGTTGGTATTGGTCATGGGCCTGGGTGGACAACTGATTCACTGGCCTGACGAAGTCGTGGTCGCGCTCTGCCAGCAAGGTTTTCGGGTGATTCGCTACGATAACCGTGATGCCGGTTTGTCAACGTGGGTGCAGGCGCCTGCCAGCCCCAACCTGACCTTTGAAGTGCTGCGCTACAAACTCGGGCTGACGGTTTCTGCGCCGTATTCATTGACGGATATGGCCAACGACACCTTGGGGTTGATGGACGCGCTGCATGTTCGCCAATTCCATGTGCTGGGCGCGAGTATGGGCGGCATGATTGCTCAACACTTGGCCGATATGGCGCCTGATCGGGTCGAAAGCCTGACCCTGATCATGACCAGTTCCGGCGCGCCGGGCCTGCCCATGCCGACCCCGGCGTTGCTGCAATTACTGAGCCGTCGCAGTGCGCCCAACCGCGAAGTGGCCGTCGAACAGCAGGCTGATTTGCTGGCTGCGTTGGGCAGCCCGCAGGTGGTGGATGACCGCAAACTGCTGCTGCAACAGGCAGCAGTGTCCTACGACCGAGCGTTTAATCCGGACGGCGTGAAGCGGCAAATTCTGGCGATTCTGGCCGAGCCAAGCCGGGTTGAGTTGCTGGACCGTCTGCGAGTACCAACGCTGGTGGTGCATGGCACCGCCGATCCTTTACTGCCGGTGATGCATGGCATCCATGTCGCCGCGCATATCCAGGGCAGCCAGTTGCGCTTGATTCCCGGCTTGGCCCATCGTTTTCAAGAGGCGTTCAAGGCCCCGCTGCTAGGGGCAGTTTTGCCGTATTTGAGAGCGCATCGGCAGGACGGTAGCCATATTGCGCAGTTGTAGTCTGATGAAGGGCTAGGTATGAGGGTGTAAAGTGCAGACTTTCCCACTGCTAAAACGTGAGCGAGGGTCCCATGAGTACTGCCCTGAAAATCGATTTCGTCTCCGATGTTTCCTGCCCGTGGTGTGTGGTCGGCCTGCGGGCCCTGAACCAGGCGCTGGCGCAATTGGGTGATGAGGTCAAGGCTGAGATCCATTTCCAGCCGTTCGAACTTAATCCGAAGATGCCAGCCGAAGGCCAAGACCTCAACGAGCACATCTTCGAGAAATACGGCTCGACCCCTGAGCAATCAAAACAGAACCGCGAAATGATTCGTCAGCGAGGCGCCGAGCTAGGCTTCACGTTCTCCCAGGGCGACCGGCGCATCTACAACACCTTCGATGCGCACCGTCTGTTGCATTGGGCTGAGCTGGAAGGCAAGCAGCAGGCACTGAAAGAAGCGTTGTTCAGTGCGTACTTCACCGACCACGCCGATCCTTCAAATCACACTGTATTGGCAAATGTGGCTGAGCAGGTCGGGTTGGATCGTCAGCGGGCAGAGTCGATTTTGACCACCGGCGAATACAGCGCTCAAGTGCGTGAGCTGGAAAAGTTGTGGGTTGCCCGCGGTATCAGCTCGGTGCCAACCATTGTCTTCAACGATCGATATGCGGTGTCGGGAGGGCAGCCGGTGGAAGCTTTTTCCAGCGCTATTCGGCAGATCATCAGCGAGTCAGTAGCGGTCGAATAAACCTGCGCGGATAACGTTGTAGGAGCGCGATGGATCGCGAAGCGGTCCCAATGGGCTAACTCGTTGCAGCTGAAAAAATTGAGTCGCTGCTTTTACGGCGGCTTCGCAGCCGGTCGTGGGACCAGCGCGCTTCTCCAATGCTCAGCTCAACGAACAATCTTGTCCACATGGATCTCAAGCTTTTTCAGCCGATACCAAAAGCTGCGTTCCGAGATGCCGATCAACTGCGCGGCAGCGGCTTGGACGCCGTTGGTTTCTTGCAATGCGGCAAGGATGTAGGCTTTTTCTACGTCGGCCAGCGCCGCTTCCAG
Source organism: Pseudomonas sp. CCI4.2 (assembly GCF_034350045.1). Classification (NCBI taxonomy): domain Bacteria; kingdom Pseudomonadati; phylum Pseudomonadota; class Gammaproteobacteria; order Pseudomonadales; family Pseudomonadaceae; genus Pseudomonas; species Pseudomonas sp. CCI4.2. The sequence goes on from NZ_CP133781.1 coordinate 2,571,665, forward strand.
GTTCTCGGGAACGGCTACACCCTCTGCGAGCAGCCGACCGCCGCCGCTGACGATAGGCCGCGAGCCGAACAGGTAGGCGGGCAGGTCGTTCTCTTCGATGGTGTTACTCGACGCGACGATGGTGGCGCGTTCCACGCAATTCTGTAGCTCGCGAATATTGCCTGGCCACGGATAGTTGGCCATGGCCTGCAGCGCATCTGCGCTGAAACCGGTAATGCGTTTACCTGCCGTGGCGCCCAGCACATGGGCGAAATGCCGCGCCAGCGGGGCGATGTCTTCAGGCCGTTCGCGCAAAGCGGGCAACGGAATCGGAAAAACATTCAGGCGGTAATAAAGGTCTTCGCGAAATTCTTTGTTCGCCACTGCTTCCAACAGATTCTTGTTGGTCGCGGCAATTACCCGAACATCAACTTTGCGCTCACGGGAGTCGCCCACCGGCTCGATCACCCGTTCTTGCAGGGCGCGCAAAATCTTTGCTTGCAGCGCTAAGGGCATGTCGCCGACTTCATCCAAAAACAACGTGCCTTTGTCAGCCTGCATAAAGCGCCCGACCCTATCCGCCACTGCGCCGGTAAAAGCCCCTTTGCGATGACCGAACATTTCGCTTTCGAGCAAACCTTCCGGGATCGCTGCGCAGTTGACTGCGATAAAGGGTTTGCCGGCACGGTTGCCGTGCTTGTGAATCGCACGAGCAACCATCTCTTTGCCAGTGCCGCTTTCGCCGGTCAGCAGAATCGTCGCGTTGCTGTCACGCACGGAGTCCACCGCTTGCAGTACGAGACGAAAGGCCGGGCTTTCACCTACCAGACTGTCGATTTGCTGGTGTTGATCGAGTTCGGCACGCAGGCGTGTGTTGTCACGCAGGATGTCGCGAAACTGCAGCGCTTTGTTGACGGTGATGTCCAGTTCGTCGATGTCGAACGGTTTGCTGATGTAATCAAAAGCGCCATTGCGCATTGATTGCACGGCGTTTTTTACCGTGCTGTAGGCGGTCATGACGATGACTGGCAAGTCTGGGTAGCGAACTTTTATTTCCGCCAACAACTGCGGTCCGTCCATCCCAGGCATACGCCAATCGCTGATCACCAGATCAATTTCTTCGCGTTCGAGTACGGCCAGGGCATGCAGGCCATTGCCGGCGGTAAACACTTGAATCTCGCCTTGGCTCAGCGCCGACGCCAACAAATCACAGAGTTTGGGTTCATCGTCGACCACCAGTACGTTATGACTCATGCCAGGCCTCCGTCATGGGCGGGCAGGTAAAGATTGAATGTTGCTCCGGCCCCCACTTGACTGACGCACTCTACCCGGCCGTCATGGTTGTCCATAATCGAGTAAACCTTCGCCAAGCCCAATCCAGTACCGGAGGCCTTGGTGGTGACGAAAGGATTGAAAATACGCTCGATCATGTCGGATTCAACACCTTGGCCGCTGTCGGCAATGCTGATGATTGTAGTTTCCTGATCAGAGGAGAGGTCAATCGTCAGTGTCCCGCCGCCAGGCATGGCATCAATCGCATTAAGGACCAAGTTCAGACAGGCTTGAGTCAATTGTCGGGAGTCCGCATAAATCGTGGAGTTGGGGTCGTGTTCGATGATCTCTGCGTCGATATTATGGGTCGACAACTCCGGTGCGCAGAACCCCAGCAGGTCCTCCAGCAGTGGCTTGGCCAATTGTGTCGAGCGCATCGGCGGACTGGGTTTGGCGAAATCCAGAAACTCGGTAATTAGGTCGTTGATCCGAGTGACTTCGGAAATAACGTATTCCAGATGGCGCATGTCGGTTTCGGGCAGCGATGCGCGACGGTGCAGCAACTGGGTGGCCGTTTTGATGATGCCCAGTGGATTTCGGATTTCGTGCGCCAGGCCCATGGCCACTTCGCCCAGTGCATGCAGACGGTCGCGGCGGCGTAGCTGAGCTTCCAGATGCTGAAGCTCTTTCAGGCGTTCGGTCATGTGGTTGAAGGTCGCGCTCAGCTCAGCGATCGCATCGCTGCCAACCACTTCAACCCGCTGCCGATAGTCACCGGCCGTCACTGCTCGCACGCCTTCGGAGAGTTTGCGCAAAGGCCCGGTCAGGCGTCGGGAAATCAACCAGCCGACACTCAATGACAACACCGAGCCCAGCAACAGAATAGCCAGGAACAAGTTGGTCTGGTTGACCAGCCCGACCAGCGTCGTGTGGCGCAACAGGCCACTGAAAATGATGCCTTGTAGCTCGCCGTTGTCATTGAAAATAGGCGTATACAGGCCGGAGTAGGCGCTTGTGGATTGTTCGCTGGGCTCTTTGGTGTCACGTAGGATCTGTTCGATTCGGCGTGGGACGATAGCTGGGTGATTCATGAAGCGCTGGGTCGAGAAAATCTCGCTGAAACCTCCAGCGTCGTTCATGTACAGACGCAGGTCGAGGGAGTGCACGTCGGCCACGCTGGTGAGAAAACTGCTGTCCAGGTAGGTCCCGATCAGCAATTCATAATCGACGCCATCCTGAGTGGACTGATACGTCGAGACCACGACACCGGCGAATACGCTGCCGTTATGGATGGTTTGCAGCACCGCGTTAGGGGCGAGGCTGATCTGATCGATGATATTGTCGGAAACCGTGGAAAACACCACTTTGTGGTCTTTGCTGCGAATCAAGGCGACCACGTCGATGCCCATGGCATTGGCGAGATCGGAGGTTAATTTGTTGTGTCGAGGTGACGAGGGCGCGGAGGGGCGGGTGTTTTGCAGGAACAGTTGCGAAACCCTGGAGTTGTCGCGCTGGATTTCGCTGATTTCGTCCTGGACGATCCGGGTTGATTCTTGCAGCCAGATCCGAACGTTACTTTCAAAAATCTGCGACAGCGTGGTCGCTGCGAGTTCGGCAGCGATCATCGTCGGAATTACGCTGACCAGCCAGAACGCTAGTACCAGTTTGCGCTGCAAGGTCCAGCGCGATAGCGAAAAAGGTTGCTGGGAGGAACGGAATTCTTCGGTCATCGGTTATCGATCATCAACGTTCGCTTATCGGAGCAGCCATGCCAGGTTGTAATCGTTCCGAAGAACGGCGAGCGTTGCCAGCCTCGCCCCACTCATTCAGCGCCCCGTACAAGCAGCCATGGTAATGACTGCTGGGAAAACTGAAAGAAACATGGGCGATGAGCATGGTGGTATCAGGCTATTTGTCGCTGATCGTTTAAAGGGACCGTTGCAGTAGGCAATTGTTCTATCACGTGGTCAATGAAGTCCGCGCTCAATGTAATCACTTTTCGATATTGCAGGTCCACGGTGATCATGTGATAGCAGTTATCCAGCATCACTTTTGTGACAGGACCACCTAAATGTTTCTCGCAATAATCTGCGTTCCAGCGACTGGTGATGTCGTCTTCGATGGAATGCAAGATCAGTGCAGGCGCTTTGACTGAACGCATGCCTTTCTTGACCACGGCTACCAGACGATGCAGTTCGCGCACGTTAATGCCCGACATCGTCAACAACCCGGCATTGCTGCTTTCACCGGCTTTCATCTGACGTTCAACAATGGCGCGCAAGCGAGCGTCTTTGATGCCGTACGGCGAGGTTTCGTTAAAGCGGCACAAGTGCACGCCAAACGGAATGGCCATCAGCAACGGTGTCAATACCGCAGCTTTAGGCATGTTCCAGCCGTCATAGCGCAACGTGGTCGAGTACAGCATCAAACCGGCCACTTGCCCCGGATGTTCGGCCGCCATGTGCATGGACAATACAGCGCCCATGGACAACCCGCCGACAAACACCTGTTCGTGTCGTTGGCGAATGCCGACAAACGTTTTACGCGCGCTTTCGTACCAGTCTTTCCAGCCGGTGGCTTGCAGATCGGCGTTGTCACCGCAATGCCCGGCAAGCGTGGGCACGTAAACCGTGTACCCCCGCTTGGCTAGGCCTTGGGCCACCCGACGGAGTTCCGTCGGGGTGCCGGTCAGGCCGTGGATCAACAACACCGCGACCGGGCCACTGCCGAGAACGAAACTGGCGTTACCTTCGCCCATATCGATCTCTGGCAGGTTCACCGCTTCATTGCCCGATGCAGCAGCCGGTCGAGGAGGGCGATGCCCAAGTCGATTTCTGCGTAGCTGATTTCCAGCGACGGAGCCAGGGTGATAACGTTTTTGTAGTAGCCGCCCACGTCGAGAATCAGGCCAAGTTTCTTGCCGTCGATTTCGATGTCGCCCTTCATGCCTTCATCAACCATGAAGTCGAGGGTGGCTTTGTCTGGCGTGAAGCCGTCTGGACCACAGATTTCTGCACGCAGTGCCAAGCCCAGGCCATCGACGTCGCCGATGATCGGGTAGCGCTTTTGCAGGTCTTGCAGGCCAGCCAGGAAGTACTTGCCCTTTTCCATGACCATCGCGCCGTAATCGACTTCGGAGGTCATTTTGAACATTTCCAGACCTACCGCCGTACCCAGTGGGTTGGAGGCAAAGGTGGAGTGGGTCGATCCAGGTGGGAAGATCGTTGGGTTGATCAACTCTTCACGTGCCCAAATGCCGCCTAGTGGGTTGAGGCCGTTGGTCAATGCTTTACCGAAGACGATAACGTCTGGTTTGACGTCGAAGTGCTCGATGGACCACAGCTTGCCGGTGCGGTAGAAACCCATCTGGATTTCGTCGACAACCATCAAGATGCCGTGCTGATCCAGCACTTGTTTGAGTTCTTTGTAGAAGTTCATTGGCGGAATAACGTAACCGCCGGTGCCTTGAATGGGCTCGACGTAGAACGCTGCGTATTCGCACTGGTTGGTTTTAGGATCCCAGACGCCGTTGTACTCAGTTTCGAACAGGCGGGCGAACTGCTGAACGCAGTAGCTGCCATATTCTTCTTTGGTCATGCCTTTCGGGCCACGGAAGTGGTACGGGAAAGGAACGAACTGAGCGCGCTCGCCGAAATGGCCGTAGCGGCGACGGTAGCGATAGCTCGAGGTGATCGAGGATGCGCCCAGCGTACGGCCGTGGTAGCCGCCTTCGAAAGCAAACATCAGGCTTTTGCCGTTGCTCGCGTTACGCACTACTTTCAAGGAGTCTTCGATGGACTGCGAACCGCCGACGTTGAAGTGAACGCGACCGTCCATGCCGAATTTCTTCTTGGCATCGACCGCGATCATTTCCGACAGCTCGATTTTGCCGCGGTGCAGGTATTGGCTGGCAATCTGCGGCATCGAATCGATCTGTGCCTTGAGGGCATTGTTCAAGCGTGGGTTGGCGTAACCGAAGTTAACGGCCGAGTACCACATTTGTAGATCGAGGTAAGCCTGGTCGCTGGTGTCGTAAACGTACGAACCTTCACAGCGGTTGAAGATCCGTGGTGGATCGATGTAGTGAACGGTGTCGCCGAAAGAGCAATATTTCGCTTCCTTTTCCAGAAGAATCTGGTCTTCGGGGGTAGCGATACGGATATCAGACATGGTGGAAGAGTTCCTGCTGTTCAAGAGGGAGGCTGTGTGCGCGGGCCGGTTCGCTGTGAGGCAAGCGGGCGAGCAGGGCCGGTAAATCGGCGAACGTATCGAAGCGGGCATATGGGATGCCATTGCGTTCGCAATGTTCAGCCAAGCGATCCTTGGCAAATACGAAGTCAGCGGTCCCGGCGACGCACATATCGGATTGACCGTCGCCGATCACCAATATGCGTTTGCCAGAAGGCGCGGATTTGCATTTGCAGTTGCCGGATGCAGCACGGCAGGCGTCGCTGGAATATGGAAATTCTATGCGCCAGCTATCAGGACCGACCTGACGCAAGCGGTTGGCAATGATCGGCAGCAGCGGCGCATTGTTACGCGACAAAATGCGAGCGATGCCCTGTTCAATGCCGTCACTCACGATGTCCAGCGTGGCGCCGAGGCCCGTCACCAGCTCAACGAAATCGGGAAACGCCGGGTCAATGCCGACGGTGTCGAAATAACCCAGAAGCTCGTTCGGCGTGGCTTTAACCATTGCCAATTGACGGCTCAGACATTCTCGCGAACCGATCTTGCCGGACAGCCATTCGTCTTCGATGGCTTCCCAGCTTCGATCAGCGAAACGTTCCAGGATGTTATCTATCGCGTCAGTCTGGGTGACGGTCCCATCGAAATCACACACGATATGCCAATGCATCATCTGCAGGTGCCTACTTAAAAGTGAGAGCGCTCTTTGCGCTTGCACTGAGGTAGAGCATAGACTGTGCCAATACGAATAATAGTCGCCCAAGGCCCAATGTTGAGAGGGGCAGCGACAGAGAGGGTAAATGCATCGGGTGGGCAAGCTACAATTTTTGTAGCTTGCTACAAACAACATAAGTGCTTGCGTGTCAGATCCGTGCAGGGATTGACTCACGTAGGCTCAATTAGTTCGAGAAAGTTCATGCCCTTAGTTCCCTTCAATCGCCGCGTTCGCTCGGTCCTTACCGGCTTTGCAGTGTTCGCCTGCGCTATCAGCTTCAGTGCGCAGGGCTATGCCCAAGCCATTACTGGCGATCTAGGCGCGGGGATCGGCTATAAGCCCAGTGATCCAACTGGCGTCCGTTATGACGTCGATTTTTTTCCTTACATGGATCTGGATTGGGGCGATGTGGGGTTGAGTTCCGATGACGGCCTGAACTGGAAGGCCTTCAAATATAAGGGCTGGAGCGTTGGCCCGTTCGCCAATTACGTACCCGGTCGTACCTCTGAGGGTTCGTTGCGCGGTTTGCGTGATGTATCCGGTATGGGTGAGTTCGGTGGCTTTGTGCAGTACAGCCCTGCTGATTTCTGGCGGGTGTTCGCGCAAATGGGTCGCGCGGTTGGCGGCAGCGATGGCCAGGGTGGCGTGCTCGGTCGGGTCGGTGGCGAGCTAGGTTATCCGTTGGGTCTGGGGGTCATTGGCGACACCGAAGTGGTAGCCCATTACGCAGACGGTCGCCAAGCACAGACATTTTTCGGCGTAAGTGCTCAAGAAGCCCAGGCTTCAGGTATTCAGGCCTACAACGCCAGCGGCGGTCTGCAGAAAGTTGCGCTAACTCAAAGTCTGCAAATTCCGCTGGCTGACGGCTGGTCGTTATTGACCAGCGCTACATGGACTCACTTGACCAACTCAGCGGCCGACAGCTCTATCGTCAGAGAGAAGGGCGATGACAACCAAACTGAAGTCAACGTCGCCGTGGCTTATCACTTTAAAGGGCTTTAGATCCGCGACTACTGAAGGAGCCAACACGTTGGCTCCTTGGATCTAGCGATCACGCCTCTTGTTTTCCGTCCGCCAGCAACACGATGCCGCCGATGATCACGCACACGCCTAGCCAATGCAGAGCGCTGATGCTTTCGCCCAGGCCCAGCCAAGAACCCAGCAGCACCACCACAAACACCAGCGAGCTCAGCGGAAAAGCCAATGACAACTTGCTGCTGCGCAAAATCAGCATCCAGGTCAGAAAAGAGCCGATGTAGCAGAAAATCGCCACCATCACCGCGACGCTGGTCACGGCTGCCAGCAACCAGTTCACGCCAAATGGGATGGAGGCGAGGCCGTCGCCACCCACTTTCAACGACAGCTGTGCGCCGCTTTCGAACGCGATCAGCAGTACCCAAAGCATCACGCTGGCCCCGCGGCCTTCAATCCAATTGTTTGTCATAACGACCTCATGCTCCCGTGCCGCAAACCAGCATGACGCCGGCAGTGATGACCAGTGTGCCCAACCAGCGCCGACGGCTGACGGTCTCACCCAGCACCAGCCGACCGCCGAGTACCACGCCGCAGTAACTCAGGCTGATGGCTGGAAATACCAAGCTGAGCGGCGCCAGTGACAGCACTTCCAACCAGGCAACGAACAGCACCGCATAGCAACTAACACCGCACCACAAGAGCGGGGCCCCGGCGATCTGTCGCCAGAAAGTACTCAGCCGAAAGCCACCGACGTGTTCCGGTAAACGATCGAGGCCGAGCTTGAAAGCAATTTGGCCAATGACATCGAGAGCGATGCACAGCGCGATTAGCAGCATCACGGAAGGGGTCAAGGGTGCGGCTCCAAGAAGTTGGCCCGAGGTAATGCAAGGGGTGGGCCACAGTTGAATTGCAAAACTGGCTGCGCAGCAGTCGTAAAATCAGCAACTCGATTCTTTCAGTTGAAACCGAAGGCAGCCAATTGCGACCGCCACGTGTTCGACACTGCGCCGTAGCGCAGCAAACTGGGTAGCACTTTGTGTGGTTCGAGGTTGCAGGGTGTCAAGAAGGAAGCCTTCCCGAATAAATTCGGTCCCACAGTTTTTGGCGCTGCACAGATCTTTGTAGGAGCTGCCGAAGGCTGCGATTAGTCCGAAGGACTTTCGCCAACAAGAGTATCTACAGAACGCAAGAACGACCAAAAAGTTGGCTGCTATAGATAGTCGCCCCCCCGCAGCAACTTCAGCACCCACAAATACAGTTTAACTACTTAAATTCAATGAGATATGCGGTGTTTGATAACGGCTGGGCAATCAACCCAGCCCGTATTTTTTCACTTTATCGAACAGGGTGGTCTTGGCCATGCCCAGTTCTTGGCTGGCCTGGCTAAGGTTGCCACCGCTGCGTTGCAAGGCGTCGGTCAACAGGTTTTTTTCGAAGGTTTCGACCGCTTCAGCGAAGTCCAGGCTGCTGCTGGCAGTGTTGGTGCCCGACTTTTTGAACGCCGGTAGACCCAGCGCGTAACGCTCGGCGACGTTGCGCAGCTCCCTGACGTTGCCCGGCCATTCATGGGTCATAAGGGTCGACAGCGTCTGGCGGTCCAATTCCGGTGTTTCGCGATCGAAGCGTAACGACGATACCTGCAAGAAGTGCTCGAACAATTGCAGGATGTCTTCTCGTCGCTCACGTAAGGGCGGGAGTTCCAGTGTCACCACATTTAGCCGGTAGTATAGGTCGCTGCGAAACTGACTGGCTTTGCTTAATTCATCCAGGTCGGATTTGGTCGCGGCGATGACCCGGCAATCCACCGCCAGGCTTTGATTCGAGCCCAGCCGCTCCAGAGTTCGTTCCTGCAATACCCGCAGCAGTTTGATTTGCAGGTTCAGCGGCATGCTTTCCACTTCATCGAGAAACAACGTGCCGTTGTGCGCGTGCTCGATCTTGCCGATCCGTCGTTTGCCGGCGCCAGTAAACGCGTTGGCCTCGTGGCCAAAAATTTCGCTTTCGAACAGGCTCTCTGGCAGACCGCCGCAATTGAGTGCGACGAACTGCTGGGTATGGCGACGACTGAAATCATGCAGGCAGCGGGCAACCAATTCCTTACCGGTGCCGGTTTCACCTTCGATCAGCACGTTGGCCGAGGTGTCGGCGACATTGGCGATCAATGCCCGCAAATTCTGCATGGCGGGGGAGCGTCCGATGATCCGCCCCTCCAACAAGCTGCGTCCGGCCAGTTGTCGGCGCAGCGACCACACTTCACGCGCCAGACCACGCTGCTCCAACGCACGTCGCGCCACTTCAACCAAGCGTTCAGGGGAAAAGGGTTTTTCCATGAAATCGTAAGCGCCATCGCGCATCGCATTGACGGCCATTGAAATGTCGCCGTGCCCGGTGATGAGCACCACCGGCAGGCTCGGGTCCCGGGCCTTGAGCCGGGTCAATAACTCCAAGCCGTCGATGCCGGGCAAGCGAATATCGCTAATGACAATACCGGCAAAATTGTCGCCGATTCGGGCCAGCGCTTCCTCGGCACTGCCGACACCTTCGCTGCGGATGTCTTCCAGCGCCAACGCTTGCTGGCAACCCAGCAGCACGTGCGGGTCATCTTCGACAATCAGAACGGTCAGCTCGCTGTTCATGCTTCCAGGCTCATTCATATCAATTGGGCTCCACGAGGCTTGGGAACAGTAAGCAGCGGCAGGCTGAGGACAAAGGTCGTGCCGCCGCTGAGTGGATGCTCCGCGCTGAGAGTGCCACCTGCCGCAGCGGCAAGACTGGCGGAAAGGGTCAATCCAAGCCCTAGACCGTGATCGCCCGGCTTGGTGGTAAAGAACGGTTCGAACAAATGCTTGCGTGCTTCGGAGTCGATGCCGTGGCCGTTGTCCCGCACGAACAGGCGGTAACGGCCGTCGGCCATTTCGCCTTCCAGCCACAACTCAGGCTGCGGTTTGCCGTGCATGGCGTCCAACGCGTTACCCATCAGGTTGACCAGGATTTGTTCTAGACGCGTCTGATCGATCTTCAGCGCCACGTTGTCGTAATGCTCATGCAGCTGCAGATGGAAATTTTCCAACCGGCCACCGAGTATTTGCAGTGCGGCGGCGACTGCCAAGCCCAAAGAGGCTTGGCCCTGATCATCACCGCGTCGAGCGAAGGCGCGCAGGCTGGCGGTTATTCGGCCCATGCGATCTACCAGATCGTTGATGGTCCGCAAATTAGTGCTGGCCGTGTCCAGAGCCCCGCGCTCAATGAACCGAACAGTGTTGCCGGACAAGGTGCGCAGGGCGGCCAACGGTTGGTTGAGTTCATGGGCGATGCTGGTGGACATCTGGCCGATGGCCGCCAGTTTGCCGGCCTGGACCAGTTCATCCTGAGCTCGGCGCAAGGTGTCTTCCGCTTGGCGTCGCTCCCGAATCTGACTTTTCAGACGTTCGTTACTGGCGCGCAAATCCGCCGTGCGTTCGGCGATCTTGCGTTCAAGTTCGTCATTGGCGGCTTGCAGCGCTTCGCGGGCAGCAAGCCGGGTGGCGATGACTTTGCGCCGCTCGTTCCATGCAATCAGCAAAAACGCCACCAGCGCACAGGCCACCGCCACCAACATCCCTTGGCGTGCGGCTTCGCTTTGCAACTCTTCCAGCGGCGTCAGCAAGGTCAAGTGCCAAGGCGTGTCGGCCAGTTGAGTAGTCTGTGCCAGGTAACTGACCTGGGTGTGCTCGTGATCGACGCTGCTGTTGGCAGGGAAGGTCAGTTTCTCCGTCCCTTCGGTCAGCGGCTCCCGGGCCAATGGCACCAGTTCGTTGAGCGGCCACCAGTAATATTGCAGGCTGCGGGCAAGGCGCTCTTTGATTTCAGGCGTCAGCGGGCGAACCGACTTGAGCCTGCGCGCCGGATCGCTCGACAGGATAATGATGCCGTTCTCGTCGGTGACATAGGCCTCCAGGCGCGCGCGCTGCCAGCGTTCTTCCAGTGCTTCGAGGCGAACCTTGATCACTGCCACTCCGATGATTTTGCCTTGCTCTTCCAACCCGTGGGCCAGGTAATAACCTGGCTCGCCAGTGGTAGTGCCGATTCCGTAAAAACGCCCCGGCAGACCGCGCACGGCATCCTGAAAATAAGCACGGAACGACAGGTCTTCCCCCAGATAGCTGTCGGCGTCGCGCCAGTTGCTGGTGGCGAGTACTCGGCCGGTGGTGTCGAGCACGTAAATCGCCCGACTGCGGCTGCGGCGATTTAGCCCTTCGAGGTAGTCATTGACGTTCTGGCGGAGTTCCGGCGTCGGGTCATTGAGCAGGCGTGAAACGCTGGACTCGAGTTCGAGCACGCTCGGCAAGTAGGTGTAGCGGTTGATTTCGCTTTCGACCGTGCGGGCGTGAAGCTCCAGCTGACGCTGGCCATTTTCACTCAGGGCTTTTACGCCATTGCGCTCACTGACCAGATAGCTGACGTAGCCCAGCGCGACCATCAGCAGCATGATCAGCGGGGGAATGAACAGATGGCGTATCAGGCGGGGTTTCACGGCAAGTGATGGCGGGGGCGCGCGATAGGATTCGGGGTCGCATTTCATCACAGTCGTCCGGGACCGACCAGCGTCCGTGCCGCAATCAGTGCGGGCACGGACAGCCGGGATTGCTTAGTGCTGCAGAATCTTGGCGAGGAATTGCTGGGCACGCTCGGAGCGAGCGGTCACATCCCCAAAGAATTCTTCTTTTTCACAATCTTCGACAATTGACCCTTGGTCCATGAAGATTACTCGGTTAGCCACTTTACGGGCGAAGCCCATTTCGTGGGTTACGCACATCATGGTCATCCCTTCTTGGGCCAATTGCACCATGACGTCGAGCACTTCGTTGACCATTTCCGGGTCAAGCGCCGAGGTGGGTTCGTCGAACAGCATCACTACCGGATCCATGGCCAACGCACGGGCAATCGCCACGCGCTGTTGTTGGCCGCCAGACAGTTGTCCCGGATGCTTATTGGCGTGGGCCGACAGACCGACCCGTTCCAACAGTTTCAGGCCTTTATCGGTGGCTTCTTCTTTGCTGCGGCCGAGGACTTTAATCTGGGCGATGGTCAGGTTTTCAACGATGGACAGGTGCGGGAACAGCTCGAAATGCTGGAACACCATGCCGACCCGAGAACGCAGTTTTGGCAGGTTGGTCTTTGGGTCGGCGATGGAGGTGCCGTCGACAATCACGTCACCTTTCTGGAACGGTTCCAGCGCGTTCACGCACTTGATCAGCGTCGATTTGCCAGAGCCCGAAGGACCGCAAACCACCACTACTTCACCTTTTTTGACTTCGGTGCTGCAATTGGTGAGCACCTGAAAGTCGCCATACCACTTGTTGATATTTTTGATGGAAATCATACGGCGAACCTTTTTTGCAGACGCTTCACCAGCTGCGAGGCGGCAAAGCTGATCACGAAATACACCAGACCGGCGAAGATCAGGAACTCATTGGAGCGGCCAATGATGTCGCCACTGGAGCGTGAGGCGTTCAGGAAATCGACCAAGCCAACGGTGTAAACCAGCGAGGTGTCCTGAAACAAGATGATGCTCTGCTGCAACAGCAGCGGGGTCATCTTGCGAAACGCCTGAGGCAGGATGATCAAACGCATCATTTGCCCGTAGTTCATGCCTAGCGCCTGGGCTGCACCCATTTGTCCCTTGGGAATGGCTTGAACCCCGGCCCGAACGATTTCGCAGAAGTACGCGGCCTCGAACATCATGAAAGCGATTAAGCATGAGGTGAACGCGCCGATGGGGGTGTCTTGGCCGGTGATCCAGCGCAGCACGAACGGCACGGCCAGATAAAACCAAGTGATCACCAACAGCAGCGGGATCGAGCGAAAGTAGTTTACGTAAGCGCCGGCGAATCGCGCCGCCAGTTTGCTTGACGATAACCGCATCAGCGCCAGAATCGTGCCCAGCGCAACACCACCAATAACCCCCAGCACCATCAGCTGCAGGGTCATGATCATGCCGTTCCACATGCCAGGCAGCGCGGGAATAATTCCACTGAAATCCATTATTTACCCCCCAAAGAGATCAGTCCGGGCACCGCGACTTTCTTCTCGATCAGGCGCATCAGCAGCATCAGGCTCATGTTCAGGGTGAAGTAGATCAAGGTTGCCAAGGTGAACGCTTCGAACAAGTTGGCCGAGAACTCGGCGGTCTGCTTGGTCTGCGCGAGCAGCTCCATCAGGCCGATCAACGAAGCCACAGACGAGTTTTTGAACACGTTCAGGAATTCAGAGGTCAGCGGCGGAATGATGATGCGGTAAGCCTGGGGCAGCAGCACATTCCAGTAGATCTGTGGCAGCTTGAAACCCATGGCCCTGGCAGCGGACTCCTGGCCACGGGGCAACGCTTGAATGCCGGTGCGCACTTGTTCGCAAACCCGTGCAGCAGTGAACAGACCCAAACACACCACGACGCTCAGAAAAGCCGAGGTCGTTGGGTTCAAGTCCTGCTTGTACCATTCCTGCAGATTGGCAGGCAGCAGATCCGGCACCAGGAAGTACCAGATAAACAGCTGCACCAGCAGCGGAACGTTGCGGAAAATTTCCACGTAAACCGTGGCAATGCCCGATACCCAACGGTTCGGCACAGTTCGCATGACGCCGAGCACAGAGCCCAGCAACAGCGCGATTATCCAGGCGACGACGGCAATTGCGATGGTCCAACCCAGGCCGGTCAGGTACCAGTCCAGGTAGATCTCGTTGCCGATGCCGGTGGACTTGAGGAATACGCCCCAGTCCCAGTTGTAATTCATTCAGGTTTCCCCTCCTTTCGAACGATTCAAAACCCGAGCGCGCGTTGGCGCCCTCGGGTATTGGATGAGCCGGTGCTTAGATTTTTACGTCTGGAGCTGGCTTGTCGGTAGGGGTGGCGATCAGCGCTTTGAGTTGGTCGCTCATCGGGAACATCAGGTTCAAGCCCTTAGGCGGGATCGGCTGAGTGAACCACTTGTTGTAAATGGTGTTGATTTCGCCAGAAGCGAAGGTGGCCTTAATGGCGTCATCCACGGCTTTCTTGAACGGGGCGTCTTCTTTGCGGACCATGCAGCCGTAGATTTCGTATGATTGCGGCACACCGGTCACCGCCCAATCAGCGGGCGTCCGGGCTTTGGCCATTTCACCGGCGAGCAGGGCGTCATCCATCATGAACGCGACAGCACGACCGGATTCCAGCATCTGGAACGATTCGCCGTGGTCTTTAGCGGAGATCACATTCATGCCCATCTGCTTGTCAGCGTTCATTGCTTTGAGGATGCGCTCGGACGTGGTGCCCGCAGTGGTCACGACGTTCTTGCCTTTAAGGTCAGCGAAGTCCTTATAGACGGAGTCTTTTTTCGACAACAGGCGCGTGCCGATTTCGAAAATCCCGACCGAGAAGTCGACCTGTTGCCCGCGTTCAGCGTTGTTGGTAGTGGAACCACATTCAACGTCCACCGTGCCGTTCTGCACCAGCGGGATACGGGTTTGCGACGTGACCAGGTTGTACTTGACCTTCAGGTCCGGCATGTCCAGGTCTTTCTTGATGGCTTCAACGATTTTCAGTTGGATATCGTGGGAGTAGCCAACCGGAACGCCGGAAGCATCCGCCAAATATGAAAAAGGAATCGAGCTATCACGGTGTCCGAGGGTGATGGTGCCGGACTCTTTGATTTTCTTCAGTGTGCCTGTGAGTTCGGCAGCGAAAACTGGAGTGCTAATCAGAGCGGCAGCGATTGCTGCGCCCAAAAGATGGGGAACGATGCGCATCAGTGAATCCTCGACTTTGTTTTTTTTGTGGGACCGACAGGGGCGGTCCGCTTACAGAGCGAATGCTCTAACGGCGGCCCAATCAGGGGCGCGCTGCGATCAATGCATTCAACGAAAGGTGTAGAGCATGACTCGTGCCACATGTAGGTCGTGGGTTATCTATATGATTTATAAGGGTATATTTTGTTTTTGTGCGCGAGAGGGTTGAGCTGGTGTCCGGTAAACCGAACCAACGGTTGTTGGGTGTTCGGAAAACCGAATGGTTTGAGGAGGGGTTAGCCCAGCCTCCCCGTTGCGGGAAGGCTGTCAGGTATATTTACGCCGCTTCAATACTGGTTTTATGGCGCGCGACGGTATTGAGATAGGTTTGCACGCGCTGCTGTTCTTCTGGCGTAGTGAACAGGCCCAACTTGCTGCGGCGCCAAAGGATGTCTTGCGCGCTCAAGGCCCACTCCTCGCTGCATAGGTAGTCAACCTCGCGGGTATACAGCCCACCTCCGAGGTGTTCGCCCATGTTGGCAAGCGTTTGCACACCTTCGACCAAGCGCCAGCTGCGGGTGCCGTAGGTGCGAGCCCAGCGACGGGCGACTTCGGTGGGCAGCCAGTCAAAGCGCGTTCTTAATTCGTTAGTCAGCGCTTGGAGTGAACCCATGTCTTCACCCCCTGGCAGGCTGGCAGTGGCCGTCCATTTGGGTTTCATCTGCGGGAAGAACGGTGCAAGTTCCGCCAGGGCCGACTCGGCCAGCTTGCGGTAGGTGGTCAACTTGCCGCCAAACACCGAGAGAATCGGTGCCTCTTCCTTACTGCCCGACAGCGACAGGGTGTAGTCACGTGTGATCGCTGACGGGTTGTCAGACTCGTCGTTACACAGCGGACGAACACCGGAGTAGGTGCGCAGGATATCGCTGCGGCTCAGCTGCTTTTTGAAGTGCTCATTGACCACATTAAGCAGGTAATCGATCTCCCCCTCGGTGATGGACACCGCGCTTGGATCGCCTTGGTATTCGCGGTCAGTGGTGCCAATGATCGTAAAGCGTTCCAAGTACGGAATCGCGAAAACGATACGCTGATCTTCGTTTTGCAGGATGAACGCGTTTTCGCCGTCGTACAGGCGGGGCACGATCAAATGGCTGCCCTGAATCAGGCGAATGCCGTACGGCGACGTAAGTTTCAAGTCGTCGCGAATGAACTTGGCAACCCAGGGCCCTGCCGCGTTAACCAGCGCTTTGGCTTGAATTGAAAACAGACTGCCATCGGCCCGCTGCATATTCAGGAGCCACAGACCTTTGCTGCGACGGGCATTGATACAACGGGTTTGCGTATGAACATGCGCGCCGTTTTCCCGGGCGGCCATGGCGTTGAGCACCACAAGCCGCGCGTCATCGACCCAGCAGTCAGAGTATTCAAAGCCCCGGGTGATGCTGGCGTTGAGCGGACTGTCGGCGCCAAAACGCAGGCTGCGCGAGGCTGGCAGCTTTTCCCGCTTACCCAAGTGATCATACAGAAACAGCCCGGCACGGATCATCCACGCCGGGCGCAAGTGCGGACGATGTGGCAGCACGAAGCGCATCGGCTTGACGATGTGCGGGGCTTTAGCCAACAACACTTCACGCTCGGCGAGGGATTCGCGCACCAGGCGGAATTCGTAATGCTCAAGGTAGCGCAGGCCCCCGTGGATCAGCTTGCTGCTGGCCGAGGAGGTATGGCTGGCCAAGTCATCTTTTTCGCAAAGGAACACTGACAAACCGCGACCGGCTGCGTCTGCCGCAATCCCGACACCATTGATCCCACCACCAATCACGGCGATGTCGTAAGCCTCGGAAGGCGGTAGCACGGGCAAGGAAGAGTTGGGCATCTGGCGGCCTCTTTGTTCTAGAGTTTAAAACGTGGCTGAACGGCGAATCCGAACACTTATGTTCAATTTCGAAAATCATAGCGCAATAAACACAGGACGGCCAGTCGACATCTATTGAAAATATCGATCAAGGAGTGGGGTAAAGGAACAAAATCGAACATTTTGGAAGCGAGGGATTGGGCGTTGTCACTCCTCTGTAGGAGCCAACGTGTTGGCGAAGGACATTGCGCGGTGTGTCAAGCAAACCACATCAAGCCTTTTCGTCAACACGTTGGCTCTTATCAAACTACTTTTTAATCTTTTAAAAGCAATGGGTTGGCGCTGAGTTTTGTGTGTACATCCGGCATTTGTGGGGGCTGAAATTATGGTTTCGCTTTTACAGCGAGGAACCTTTTTCAAACGCCCTCCGTGTCAGGCTACCTGTCGCCCCTGTTGATTGACTCTTTCATTCAAGGGGGCGAAGGTGAATATCAATGTCCAAGCGTTATGACGAAGACTTCAAAGACTGGGTTGTTCTGCAAATGATGCCACCGCTCAATCGTTCTGTTGCAGAGCTTGCGGGCACGCTCAATCTCCTTCCGAAGTCGCTACGAGCATGGAGACAAATGGCTAGAGATAAAGGTTCGATTGTTCCCGGGAACGGGAAGACCAGCTACCAATGGTCCAGCGCTGATAAGTTTAACGCGGTCATGGAAACTGCACCGTTGAGCGAGGTGGAGATCTCTCAATACTGTCGAATTAAAGGCATCTACCCTGAACAAATCCAGGAATGGAGGGTGATGTGCCAAAACGCCAATACGGTGGTAGACCTGGACCCCAATGGGGTCAAAAGCGCCGAACAACGACGTATCAAGGTACTTGAGCGTAAATTGCTCAAGTCCGATGCCGGACTTGCGGAGGCAGTGGCGTTGCTGGAACTCAGAAAAAAAGCCAATGCGATTTGGGGCGAGGACAAGGAAGAATGATCAACGCCTCTGATCGCATGCACGCGATGAAACTGATAGCAGAAGCGGTAATAGGAGGCTCCCGGCGGTTTAGGGCCTGTAACGAGTTAGGGCTAAGCCTGCGCACCGTTCAACGCTGGAAACACGCTGACTGTGATGGACGATCGTTAACTCAAAGGGCGCCTCCGTCGAACAAGCTTAGTGAGGTCGAGCGTCAGGCGGTACTTGATGCCGCCAATAAGGACGGCTACGCCAGCCTTACCCCGCATCAAATTGTTCCCAAGCTCGCAGACGAGGGTATCTACCTTGCATCGGAGTCGACGTTTTACCGCGTATTGAAAGCCGCTAATCAAAACGTGCGACGTGGCCGTGCCAAAGCCCCCAAACGTCGCGTACTGACGACGCATCGCGCTGACGGACCTAACCAGGTCTGGTGTTGGGATATCACTTGGCTGCCGAGTACGGTTAGAGGTCGTTTCTTCTACTGGTACATGGTCAAAGACGTTTACAGCCGAAAGCTGGTCGCTAATGAAGTGCATGATGTGGAGAGCTCTGAGCACGCGTGTGAATTGCTCAGAAAGGGATGCTTACGTGAGCACACGGCAGGTAATCCGCTGGTTCTGCACTCGGATAACGGCTGCATCATGAGAGGCACGTTATTACGCGAAAGCATGGTTGCACTAGGTGTTGAGCCGTCCTTTAGCAGGCCTCGTGTTAGCAACGATAACGCTTATGCTGAAGCGCTTTTTCGTACTGCGAAGTACTGTCCGCTCTGGCCAGACCAGCAGTTTGATAACCTCAACGAGGCAAGGCTTTGGGTGCAACAGTTCGTCGAGTGGTACAACGAGGATCATCGCCACAGCGCCCTGAAGTACGTGACGCCTAACGAGCGTCACGACGGCAAATCAACAGCATTGCTACAGGCTAGAGAAATACTTTATGAAAATGCCAAAGCAGAGAATCCAAGCCGCTGGAGTACTCGTACACGTAACTGGAAGCTCTCTGACGAGGTGTACTTAAACCCAGAGCGGCCTGATGTTAGAGCGGCAAGGGCCTAACATCAGAGGTACCAAGGCGACAGGTACCTTGACGCGCGCCGAACGCCAAAAAGGTCCCGTCAAAAGGGCTTGCCCCACCATGCGGGCCCTCGCTTAGGCTCGGTCTTCCCTCACTCCGGCGTTGCTCCGGGGGTCGCCGTGAGCGGCCGTCCCTGGCCGCGCACGGCTTACTCGGCATCCTTGCCTCGTCACCCCCTGCGCAACACCTGCGTTCGGCCGCATGGTTTCACGGGGCCTCTTTCCGTAATTTGATATTCAATTCACGGGCGATCTACAGGCGGGCGACCATATGTAGGAGCCAATTGTTGGCGAAGGTCCTTCGGACCTGATCGCAGCCTTCGGCAGCTCCTACAAAAATCTGTGCAGCGACAACATCTGTGGGACCGAATTTATTCGGGAAGGCTTCAGTCCTGACACCCTGCGACCTCAAACCACACAACGTGCCAACCAGTTTGCTGCGCGACAGCGCAGCGTCGAAGACGTGGCAGACCCTCCTACAGAAGCTCAAACCACCTCAAGTCGAATCTTGTACTGGGTCAACAACTGCATCAGGGCGGGCACCGGCGCGTGGTCGGTCACCAAGCAATCGATCAGACTGATCGGACCCAGGCGGACCATGGCGTTTCGTCCGAATTTGCTGGAGTCAGCGGCCAATATCACCTGCCGGGCGTTGGCAATGATCGCTTGGGAAACCCGCACTTCCTGGTAATCGAAGTCCAGCAGGCTGCCGTCTTCATCGATGCCGCTGATGCCGACCAAGGCGAAGTCGACTTTGAACTGGTTGATGAAGTCGACACTGGCCTGGCCGACCACGCCGCCGTCGCGACGTACGTTGCCGCCTGCCAACAGGACTTCGAAGTCGTCCTTGGCGCTGAGGATTGAAGCAACGTGCAAGTTATTGGTGATGATCTTCAGGTTGTTGTGACTCAACAACGCTCGAGCGATGGATTCGGTGGTGGTGCCGATATTGATGAACAGCGAGGCGTGATCCGGTATCTGCGCAGCGATCGCCTCGGCAATGCGCTGTTTCTCGTCGCGCATCTGGTCCGCGCGCATGGCGTAAGCCGTGTTCTCGATGCTTGAGTCATAGGCCGCGCCGCCGTGGTAGCGGCGCAACAGATTCATTTCCGCCAGTTGATTGATATCTCGGCGAATGGTTTGCGGGGTTACGACAAACAGCTGAGCCATTTCTTCGATACTTACGTAGCCGCGTTCCCGAACCAATTCGAGAATTTGCTGCTGACGGGGAGGCAGATTCATTGTTTTGATTTTCCTGTCTGGCTGCCATTCAAATGGCGTCCATGATGCCGCAGGCAACTAGTGCCTGTCAGCCGGAAACTCAACCTGCCCCCGTACGGGCCTTGATCAGTCGGTGTTTTCTTCGTGGGGTTCCCAGTCACGGGTACGGCTTACTGCTTTCTGCCAGCCCGCATACAGTTTCTCTTTATCGGCATCCTCGAGTTGAGGTTCGAATTCGTGCTCAATTACAGCTTTGCTGCGCAGCTCATCCAGGCTGCCCCAAAAACCGATGGCCAGGCCCGCAAGGTACGCTGCACCCAGTGCGGTGGTTTCGCGCATTTGTGGGCGTTCGACCATGGTGCCCAGGATGTCTGCCTGAAACTGCATGAGAAAGTTGTTGGCAACCGCGCCGCCGTCCACGCGCAGCGACTTCAGGCGTTCGCCGGAATCCTGTTGCATGGCGTCCAGTACGTCACGTGTCTGATAGGCAATGGATTCCAATGCCGCGCGAATGATGTGATCGACTTTGACACCACGGGTCAGGCCAAACAGTGCGCCTCGGGCATACGGGTCCCAGTACGGCGCGCCCAGTCCGGTAAAGGCGGGGACGAGATAAACACCATGGCTGTCTTTGACCTTGCCGGCGAAATACTCGGTGTCCAGCGCGTCATTGATCAGTTTCAGTTCGTCACGTAGCCACTGAATGGTCGACCCGCCGTTGAATACAGCGCCTTCCAGCGCGTAGGCAACTTCGCCGCGAGGACCGCACGCGATGGTGGTGAGCATGCCGTGGGCAGACTGCACGGCTTTTTTGCCGGTGTTCATCAGCAAGAAGCAGCCAGTGCCGTAAGTGTTTTTGGCCTGGCCCGGCTCAACGCACATTTGCCCGAACAACGCGGCCTGCTGATCACCGGCGATACCGGCGATAGGAATGCCGCTTTTGCTGTGACCATAGACTTCCGAGGACGAGCGAACTTCAGGCAACATCTCGCGGGGGATATCCAGCACCTGCAACATCTTTTCATCCCATTCCAGGGTATGGATGTTGAACAGCATGGTGCGCGAGGCATTGGTGTAATCGGTGACATGCACCTTGCCGCCGGTGAATTTCCAGATCAGCCAGCTATCAATGGTGCCGAACAACAGCTCGCCTTTGCGGGCGCGTTCGCGGCTGCCTTCAACGTTGTCGAGAATCCACTTCAGCTTGGTGCCGGAGAAGTACGGGTCGGTGACCAAGCCCGTGGTCGCACGAATGTAGTCTTCGTGCCCGTCGCGCTTGAGTTGCTGGCAAATCTCGGTGCTGCGACGGCATTGCCAGACAATGGCGTTATACACAGGGCGCCCGGTATCGCGCTCCCAAACCACAGTGGTTTCACGTTGGTTGGTGATGCCGATGGCGGCGATCTGGTCATGGTGCAGATCCGCTTGGGCCAGCGCCTTGGTCATGCACGCGGTCTGAGTGGCGAAAATTTCCATGGGGTCATGTTCAACCCAGCCCGGTTGCGGGTAATGCTGGGTGAACTCGCTTTGCGCTGTACTGACCACGTTGGCGTCGCGGTCGAAAATCATCGCCCGTGAGCTAGTCGTGCCTTGATCAAGAGCAATGATGTAGTTCTTATTCTTTGAGTCAGTCATGTCGATTGCCTTGCACTAATGAATGGGTTTTTCAAAAACTGGCTGGAGCGTTATCCACAACTGCCTTGGGTGCTCGCGGTTTCTCAGCGACAGGTGCGCTAGGGAGGTAACGAGCAATCAGGCCGCGATAACCCGCAGCGCCTAGGCAGGCACCCAGGATCGGCGCCACGATTGGAATCAGAAAGTACGGAATCTCCCGGCCGCCGGTGAAGGCCATCTCGCCCCAGCCAGCGAAGAATGTCATCAGCTTAGGCCCGAAATCCCGCGCAGGGTTCATCGCGAACCCTGTGAGTGGCCCCATCGAACTGCCGATTACTGCAATCAGTAGCCCAATCAATAGGGGCGCCATTGGGCCTCTTGGCAAGCCGTTGTTGTCGTCGGTCAAGGACATGATTACGCACATCAGGATCGCGGTAATAACGAGTTCGACCAGAAACGCCTGTCCGGTGGAGATGGCAGGGTTAGGGTACGTCGAGAAAATCGAGGCTAATTCGAGGCTGGCTTGACTGCCGCGAATCATGTGATGAGTGTGTTCGAAATCGAAAAACAAGCTGATGTACAGTCCGTAGACAAGCGCTGCGGCGCAGAAGGCCCCTGCTACTTGCGCAATGATGTAAAACGGTAATTTTCTCTTTTCGAAATTACCGAATATACACAGTGCGATGCTGACAGCAGGATTGAGGTGGGCTCCGGAAACGCCGGCGGTCATGTAGATCGCCAAGCTGACGCCTACTCCCCAGATGATGCTGATTTCCCACAGGCCAAAGCTGGCACCAGCGACCTTGAGCGCTGCAACACAACCTGTTCCGAAAAAGATCAACAGCGCGGTGCCCATAAACTCTGCGATGCATTGCCCCGTTAGCGTAGGTGCCTGAGGCAGTGGCTGATTAGCCGTGGTCATGAAAATCCCCTTATTTTTGTTTTTCTCGAACGTTGTCAGATGATCAGCAACATTCACTTTTTGTCTTGGGAGGAGAAACCCCATCTCCTCACAGGTTACGAACTTGGACCAGATTAATTCCGATTTATTCGTTAACGAAAAAATATAGACAATAAAGAACGCTGTCAAAGGTCGAAAGTGAACCATCAACCGCTTTATGACTGGCTGTCATGAAGACGTTGCTGGTTAATGCGTAAGAAAGATCTTTTTGTCTGTGTCAGCCCCTTCAAAGCATTTGAGTGTGAATGCTGACATAGGCTGAAATTCGCCGTTGATGCAGTCTTTTAGCGGCAGATGTCTTAAAGTGTGCGCAACAACTTCACGTCCAACCACCCTATGGAGAGCTGCATGACACCCGCGTTGGATTTATTAAAAAAAGTTCGGGCTGAGCACCATATTCACAGTTACGAGCACGACCCCAAGGCGGCGTCTTATGGGTTGGAGGCGGCGCAAGAGCTTGGATTGGAACCGGCTCGGGTGTTCAAGACCCTCTTGGCAGCCACTGAAAAGGGCGAACTGTTGGTTGCCGTGGTTCCGGTGTCGGGTACGTTGGACCTCAAGGCGCTGGCCCACGCTGCTGGTGCCAAAAAAACCGAAATGGCTGATCCGGCCGCCGCTCAGCGTGCGACGGGCTACTTGTTAGGCGGCATTAGCCCACTGGGGCAGAAAAAGCGTTTGCGTACGTTTATTGATCAATCGGCGCAGCCTTTTGCCACGGTATTTGTCAGCGCCGGTCGTCGCGGTCTTGAGGTAGAGCTTTCGGCTGCAGTGTTGGCCGAACATACCCACGGTGTTTTTGCCGAGATTGGTCGTCCGTAACGCGCTGTATGGTCGATGACCACAGATTCTGTGGCTGGCGGCACACTCAGTTGAAGTGCATGCTTGGTGTCAAATAACGATTCGAATACATCAGGGAAGTGATGGTATGCAGCTTGAATTTCATCAGGTCGACGCGTTTAGCGAGCACCCGTTCAGTGGCAACCCGGCGATGGTTTACCGGCTCGACAGCTGGCTGTCAGATGAGCTGATGCAAAACATTGCTGCCGAACACAATTTGGCAGAAACCGCGTTTTTGGTTCGCGAAGGCCTGGGTTGGCACATCCGCTGGTTCACACCCTCCACCGAGGTTCCGCTGTGCGGCCATGCCACATTGGCCGCCGCCCACGTGCTGTTCGAGGTTTATAGTGATTCAGCGGAGCGCATCGATTTTATCGGCAAGGCCGGGGCGCTGAGCGTTACGCGGGAAGGTGATCGACTTGTATTGGATTTTCCGGCCATGGTTCCGACCAGTGCAGCGGTAACCATTGAGCTTGAGCGGGCGCTGGGGGTGGACATTGTCGATGTCTATGGCTCAGTGGAGTTGATGGTTGTGCTGGAGTCCGAACAGGCGGTTCGAGATTGCGAGCCAGACATGGCTGCACTGATCCGTCTGCCTTGGCCGGGGGTGATTGTGACCGCAAGGGGCGAAACTCATGACTTCGTTTCTCGCTACTTCGCGCCGGCCATTGGTGTTCCTGAAGATCCTGTGACGGGCTCGACGCACTGTTCACTGATTCCGTATTGGTCGAGCCGGCTGGGCAAACTCAGCCTGAGCGCTTACCAATGCTCGACCCGTGGCGGCGAACTGTTTTGCCGTCTGGAAGGCGACCGCGTAAAGATTGGCGGTCATGCGAGATTGGTCGCAAGTGGGAAATTGTTGTTGGGGTGAGGTTTTCAGTCATGAAGGATGTGTGAAGACTCGCATCACCGTGGGAGCGAATTCATTCGCGAATGGCTTGGCGCGGTGTGTCAGATTTACCGCTTCCCGAATGAATTCGGTCCCACATATTCCCGGCATGACTTGATGGACTTCACCAGTTGGCTCCTACAGGGCGCGGTGTTTATACCTGAAACACTACTAGCGTCTGTTCCTTCACTCGAATCCCCACTGCTTCACCCGGACGATAATCGCAGCGGCTTGGTAATAGCGCTTCAAGCGGCGCGCCGGATGGCAAGCGCAGTCGGTAAAGCGCCGACGCGCCCTGAAAGGTCTTGCTAACGACCACTGCCTTTATCGGGCTGTCCGGCGCATCTACGATATCGTCCGGGCGCAGCAGTATGTCGACGGCAGTGCCAATAGCGAAAGTGCCCTGACAGTGCAACACACCCAGTTCCGATTGCACCCATCCTGTATCGATAACCTGACCGCGAACAAAATAGCCCTGCCCAATGAAGCTGGCGACAAAGGGCGTTAGCGGGGCGTTATACAGGGTGTACGGTGTAGCCCACTGCTCTAGGCGACCTTCGTTGAAGACTCCTACTTGATCGCTGACAGCAAACGCTTCTTCTTGGTCGTGGGTCACCAGAACAGCACTGGTGCCCCGAGCTTTGAGGATGTCGCGGACTTCGTGGCTGAGTCGGCGACGCAATTCACCGTCCAGGTTGGAGAAGGGTTCATCGAGTAGCAACAGTTGCGGTTCGGGTGCCAGGGCCCGGGCCAAGGCAACCCGCTGTTGTTGACCGCCGGACAGCTCATGCGCAAAGCGTTTACCCAACGAGCCAAGGTTGACCAGCTCGAGTAATTCATCGGTGACAGCGTTAATTCGCGGGTGGTTGCGAATGCCGAATCCAACGTTGGCCGCGACGCTCAAATGGGGGAACAGTGCGTAATCTTGGAAAACCATGCCGATCCGACGTTTCTCCGGCGCCAGGGTAAAACCGGCTCGGGAAATCACTTCACCATTTAGGGTGATGTCGCCCTCAAGCAGCGGTTCAAAACCGGCAATGGCGCGCAGCGTTGTTGTCTTGCCGCAACCGGAAGAGCCCAGCAAACATCCGATATCACCCGCATTGATGTGCAGACTGAGCGCCTGCACCACGGGTTGACCCTGATAGCCACAGGCCAGGTTTCGCAGGCTCAACAGTGCCGGCTGACTCATTCGCTGCGGTAGGCTGGCTTGACCAGAAACTCAAGCAGCGCTTTTTGCGCGTGCAGGCGGTTTTCAGCTTGGTCCCAAGGGACGGCGCGGGGGTCATCAAGTAGGTCAAGGCTGATCTCCTCACCACGATGTGCCGGTAAACAATGCATGAACAGCACGTCTTTAGCGGCTAGATCGAGTAGTTCACGGGTGACTTGATACGGTGCGAACAAGGCCAGGCGATTGGCGGTCTCTTCTTCTTGGCCCATGGAGGTCCAAACGTCGGTGCTGACCAGGTGCGCGCGGGCAACGGCTTGCCGAGGGTCACGCACAACGCTGACCCGATCACCGGCCAGTGCCAGAAAAGCTGGGCTAGGTTCGTAGCCTTCAGGGCAGGCAACGCGCAACTGGAAGTCGAATTTGATCGCCGCTTCTATATAGCTGTTGCACATGTTGTTGCCGTCGCCGATCCAGGCCACGGTCTTGCCTTGAATCGAGCCTCGATGCTCCAGGAAGGTTTGCATGTCCGCCAGCAATTGGCAGGGGTGCAGGTCGTCGGACAGACCATTGATGACCGGAACGCTGGAGTGGGCGGCGAATTCGATCAGGTTGCTGTGGGCAAAAGTACGAATCATGACCGCATCGACCATACGCGACATGACCCGAGCGCCATCGCCGATAGGCTCGCCGCGACCCAGTTGGGTGTCTCTTGGGGACAAAAAGATCGCCTGTCCGCCGAGTTGGATCATGCCCGCTTCAAAAGAAACACGCGTCCGAGTCGAAGATTTCTCGAAGATCATTCCGAGAACCCGGTTTTTTAGCGGCTCGAAAAGTACGCCGCGATTTCGCAGGTCCTTCAGCTCTACGCCGCGACGAATCACACTGGCCAGCTCTTGCGGCGTGTAATCCATCATGGAGAGAAAGTGCCTTGCGCTCATCATTAACTACCTTTTTGCAACAGACCGCAGATACTCTAAGCCGGGTTTTATCGGGAAAACGGGCGAGACCTGCGGCGAAAGCCGCACGGGGCGACGAATAGGGAAGGCGCGATGGTATAAGCAAATGTCGCGTATTGCCAATAGCGAGCTAACTTCAACATGTTGGGGGCATTTGTACACTGTGGCCCCGCGCTTTGGCAATTCGTGCAGATCTTGTAATAGTGACATTCCGTAACGTGGGTTATGTATCGAGGCTTTGTCCGGTGCGTACCATTTCCTAAACAGCCGCGCTGAGTTATAAAGGTTGCTTGCTCACAGAGGGGCTAGGGGAATGGAATCTAAAGAACAGCAACTAACGGAACTGCTCGGGCACACCGCCCGCACATTGACGCATCTCACAGCATCAATGACGTCGATGTCGTTTGAGTTGTTGCGCAGTAAGGATGAAGTGACCCGAATGGCTGGCAAGCACATGATTGATCGCATGGCGACTATCAGCGCCGGGCTTGATGATCATTGGCGTTTAATCGGCGAACTTACCGGTGTCCACATTGCTCAGGAACAGATCGAAACCGTGCATGAGCTGCAAAACACGCTCAAGGCGGTCGTGCTGCTGACTTAAGCACCAGTGGTGAGCATTGGTCCGCCTGATGCCGCCCGATTCACACGACAAACGTCTCTGGCGTAGTTGTGCTTCAAACGCCATAGTTTTGTTTCCGCGATCGTCTAGGTCGTTCATAACAAAATGAGACTGGCGATGACCAAGACTCTCCACCACCGTGCCTGCCATCTGTGTGAAGCTATCTGTGGCTTGACCATCGAGACCACCACGCAAGAAGGTGCCGACACCCGGATTACTTCCATCAAGGGTGACGCTCTGGACAGTTTCAGTCGCGGCCACATCTGCCCCAAGGCGGTGGCGCTGCAAGACATCCAAAACGACCCTGATCGCCTTCGGCAGCCCATGCTCCGTGTCGGCACGCAATGGCAGCCCATCGAGTGGCAAGCAGCATTCGAGCTGGTGGCTGAGCGTCTGTTTTCAATTCAGCAGCGCGATGGTCAAAACGCAGTGGCGGTTTATCAGGGCAACCCCAGCGTTCACAACTATGGGTTGATGACCCACAGCAATTATTTTCTTGGGTTGTTGAAAACCCGCAATCGGTTTTCTGCTACTTCTGTCGACCAACTGCCGCATCACCTGACCAGCTATTTGATGTATGGCCACGGCCTTTTGCTGCCGATTCCTGATATTGATCACACCGACTTCATGCTGATTCTGGGCGGCAATCCGCTGGCCTCGAACGGCAGCATCATGACCGTCCCGGACGTCGAGAAGCGACTGAAAGCTATTCAGGCGCGGGGTGGCAAGGTGGTGGTGGTCGACCCTCGTCGCAGCGAAACGGCAGCGATTGCCGATCAACACTTGTTCGTGCGCCCCGGCGGCGATGCAGCGTTGTTGTTTGGTTTGCTCAATACGTTATTTGAAGAAAACTTGACCCGCACCAGCCACGTGCCAGTGGATGGGTTGGACGTGGTGCGCCAGTCAATAAGCCATTTGAATGCTGAAGCCATGAGCTCACGCTGCGGTGTGCCCGCCGAGCAGATTCGCCAACTGGCGCGGGACTTCGCTGCGGCAGACAAAGCGGTGTGTTATGGCCGGATGGGTATTTCCACCCAGGCGTTTGGCACGCTGTGTCATTGGTTGGTACAACTGATCAACCTGGTGACGGGCAATCTCGACCGGGTGGGCGGCGCCCTGTGTACGGAACCGGCGGTGGACCTCGTTGCGTCCACATCAGGCGGTCATTTCAATCGCTGGCAAAGTCGCGTGTCGGGGTTGCCTGAGTACGCCGGTGAATTGCCGGTCTCCGCATTGGCGGAAGAAATGCTGAGCGAGGGGGAAGGGCAGGTCCGCGCGCTGATCACTGTGGCCGGCAATCCTGTGCTGTCGACGCCCAACGGTCGAAAGCTGGAACAGGCGTTGGACGGTTTGGAGTTCATGCTCAGCATTGACCTGTACATCAACGAAACCACGCGCTACGCCGACCTGATTCTGCCATCGACATCGGCATTGGAAAACGATCATTACGACACGACCTTTAATATGTTCGCCGTGCGCAATGTCACCCGGTTCAATCGCGCCATTCTGGAAAAGCCGGAAGGAGCGTTGCATGACTGGGAGATTTTTGTCGGTTTGGCCCAAGCGTTCGCCGCCAGAGCCGAGCGTGAGCTGAAACCTACGATACCGCCGTCACAAATGATCGACAGAGGGTTGCGTGCAGGGTTGTATGGCGACACCTCTGAACACAGGCTTTCCTTGGACGCGTTGCGTGATCACCCGCACGGTCTGGACTTGGGGCCACTCAAACCTAATTTGGCGTTGCGCTTGAAAACCGCCAACCAGCGCATTCAGGCAGCGCCGCAGGTCATACTTGCCGATCTGGCGAGATTCGCCGCGGTCGAGGCACCTCAGGCCGGGGAACTCCTGCTCATTGGTCGTCGCCATGTGCGCAGCAACAATTCCTGGATGCACAACTACCACCGGTTGGTGAAAGGTAAGCCACGGCATCAACTGCTTATGCACCCCGACGACTTGATCAGCCGGGGGTTGATCGATGGGCAGTGGGTCCGAGTCAGCTCGAGGGTCGGAGCGGTTGAGGTGCAGGTCCTCGGCAGTGCCGAGATGATGCCGGGCGTGGTCAGTCTGCCCCATGGTTGGGGGCACGCACGCCCAGGGGTGCAGATGGTGATTGCCGGTAATCAGCCAGGTGTGAGCGCCAATGACTTGACCGATGAGCGCCAATTGGACACGCTGTCCGGCAATGCCGCGCTGAATGGCGTACCGGTCCAGGTTGCCGCAGCGTGAGCTTCATCAGTCGATGGTCGACAGGGAGAGGCCGAGCGTAGCGCTCGGGTTTCCGCTACAATGCGCGACCGTGCCGACATCTGAGTCGGAAAGTTCAGCCGAGGTGTTCCATGGATATCATCGAAACGATCAAAGAGCAGATCAACGCCAACACCGTTCTGCTTTACATGAAAGGCTCTCCGAATGCGCCACAGTGTGGTTTTTCGGCAAAGGCTTCGCAGGCATTGATGGCGTGTGGCGAGAAGTTCGCTTACGTCGATATTCTGCAGAACCCGGAAATTCGCGCCAACCTGCCTAAATATGCTAACTGGCCAACCTTTCCACAGCTGTGGGTTGGTGGTGAATTGGTCGGCGGCAGCGACATCATCACCGAGCTGTTTGCCAGCGGTGATCTGCAAACCCAAATCAAGGATGCAACGGTCAAGGCAGCTGCTGAAAAAGCAGACGCTTGATAACCCGTTGTTGGTGGCCTGCCCCGTTTACGGGCAGGTTCGCTTGCCAGTGGCCTGAAACGGTGTAACCGATACGCCGAACTCAACCAGCAAGCATGAAAAAGCCCCGCTCTCGACTGTCGAGATGCGGGGCTTTTTTCGTTAAGCGAAGGTGTATCAGTCGCCCATTTGCGATTGCAGGTAGTTCTCGATGCCGACTTTATCGATCAGGCCCAGTTGGGTTTCCAGCCAGTCGATGTGTTCTTCCTCGGACTCGAGAATGTCTTCGAGCAAATCGCGGCTGCCAAAATCGCCGACGACTTCAAAGTGTGCGATGGCGGCTTTAAGGTCGATCAGCGCTTTCTGCTCGATCTTGAGATCGCACTCGATCATTTCTTTGGTGTGCTCACCGATCAGGATTTTGCCCAGCTCTTGCAAGTTAGGCAGGCCTTCAAGGAACAGAATGCGTTTGATCAATTTATCGGCGTGCTTCATCTCGTCGATAGATTCGTGATATTCGTGCTCGCCGAGCTTTTTCAGCCCCCAGTCTTGGTACATGCGGGCATGCAAGAAATACTGATTGATGGCGACCAGCTCGTTTCCGAGGATCTTATTGAGATGCTGGATGACTGTAATGTCGCCTTTCATATCGAATGCCTGCCGTTCTAAATCTGAATAAGATGCAAGTTTGGGCTGCACTGTAAATGCTGTCAAACCTAAGTTGTTGAATAATAAGTAGTTTAAATACAAATAAGAATGTTTGAGTTCCGCATCTTGATACTAAGCGATTGAAATGCAGGCATAAAAAAACCGGACACACGGTCCGGTTCTTCAAAACTATAGTGTCAAGCGGCTGAATATTCTGCCGGGTAAGCCATCCCGACTTGACTACTTTGCAACGCGGTCAGCGTGTCACGCACGACTTCTTTGGCGAATGAAGCGCATTTTCCACATTTGCTGGCAACGCCCAATGTTTGGCGGACGTCGCGGTAACTGCAGCAACCTTCCAGGATCGCATCCCGGATTTGCCCATCAGTAACACCTTGGCAGAGGCATACATACATAAAGTGAGAACCGTCGTTGGTGGTGACTCAATGCCGGGGATACTAATGTTAATGAGAATGCTTGTCAAAACAACTTTCATTGAGAAGCCGTGTAATTTCTTCCTGCCGACGAACGGACATGGTCGACAACCGCTACAAAAAACCGACCACTGGGGGCCGGTTGATTAACGTGCATGATCGGAATCAGTCGTTGAAGTCTTCCCAGCCACCCATCTGTTTCCAGCGGTTGACGATGCCACAGAACAGATCAGCGGTTTTTTCGGTGTCGTAGCGGGCCGAGTGCGCTTCACGGCCGTCAAAGTCGATGTCAGCGGCCTGACAGGCTTTGGCCAATACGGTTTGACCGTACGCCAAACCTGCAAGGGTCGCGGTGTCGAAACTGGAGAACGGGTGAAACGGGTTGCGCTTCATGTCCATGCGGGTAACGGCCGCATTCAAGAAGCCCAGGTCAAAGCTTGCGTTGTGTCCGACCAGAATGGCGCGCTTGCAGCCATTCGCCTTTAGCGCTTTACGCACGCCACGGAAAATGTCGGTTAAGGCGACTTCTTCGCTGACGGCCATGCGCAACGGGTGATCCAGCTTGATGCCGGTGAACTCCAGTGCTGCGGCTTCGACGTTTGCGCCTTCGAACGGCTCCACCCGGAAGAAGTAAGTGTGTTCAGGGAACACAAAACCTTTTTCGTCCATGCCGATGGTGACAGCGGCAATTTCCAGTAGAGCGTCCGTCGCCGAGTTGAAACCACCCGTTTCTACATCGATAACGACCGGCAGGTAGCCGCGGAAGCGGGCCGCCATAGGGTGCCTGGAACCGCCCCCTCCGCCGCTATGACCTTCCTGTTCGTCGTCGAAATGATCTTCGCTCACGCGTTTTCCTCAAGCAGGCGCCAGCGCAGTTTTTCACCGGCGCGCAGC